>JBBILH010000057.1:0-831 GCA_037445005.1 Nitrospira sp. | reverse complement strand
ATCTCGTTCTGGGCTGGGATTTCACCGCACCACTCAGTCCCGTTGCCGAAGTAGTTCTTGATTCGTTGTTGGAGGTGATGGAGGTAGTCGTATTGCCATGTGCTGTCCAGAGTGGCGTCTCCCACGACGATGTGCGAGACCTGGCGGCGGAGTAGCGTCTGAGTGCCAAGATTATCGTAAAAGGACCCATCGGTGATCTCGATCCACCGGCTCTTCGTGTCGGGAAAGATCCGCTGGACGGTGAACATCAGAAAATAGTCCCAGATGGTGCCGAGCGTCGTGTTGTAGCGGCGGGAATAGTTCCAGGTCTGGTATTCGTTGTTGAGATTGAAGGGAGCGGCCAGCAGGCGCATACTCAGGCGCGCCAAGTCGTCCCGGTAAACCTCTTCCACAATGCTGTCGACATCGAGCCCTGCTCCGGAGGCAGTCATGGCTTGGGAGAGCCTTACGCAATTACGAGTCTGGAGCCGTTTAGCTTTGGACTGATCGCAGGTATTCTGGGCGGGGTCCTCGACAACGACTTTTCTAGGGTTGAACCAGGCCGGCTCGCCCTCCTCTGTCTGGGCCTCGACCACGGGCAGCCCGAAGCCGGCGCTTTGGACATATCCGAGTCCATCAGACCCGGTGTAGTCTCGGGTGAACTCGAAGTTATAGTTGTCGCGGTATGGCCGATCCGACTCGCTTTCGTAGGCTCTGGGCCTGCCCCGGTTCACCAGGTTGCCGTTGATGATGAGATACGGGGCATCCACGTCTTTCCGGTTGAGTCGGACCAACGGGGTTTCGCGCTTACCTCGTAGATAGGTGGCTTCGATACGTTGCTGATAGGGCGTA
>JBBILH010000056.1:1034-21063 GCA_037445005.1 Nitrospira sp. | reverse complement strand
TATATGTTCGTCATTGACGGCAAACAATGGATCGCTGATCCGCTGGCGACTGAAGCAGCGACTGATGGATTCGGGGCACAGAACGCGGTGCTTGATGTGGAAATTTAGTCTGCGCGTGGAAGGTCTTGCAACAGGCCTAGTCCTTCGGTACTCTCCCGCCTATGCATACGAGTTCGACGGGGCTCAGCCGGCAATTTCGGACGCTCATCATCATGATCATCCTGGCGTGTGGATCCTGGGCCTGCACCAACCAGCCGGCGATGAAACCGGATGTGCCCAGGCCTCTGGCCGGGGTTGTGCGTTTCACGGTGCTTGTGCCGGAGGCCAAACAGGTCTTTCTCGTCGGGTCCTTCAATGGCTGGGCCAAGGAGTCGACGCCGATGACCATCATGGATGGCTCTTCGCTTTGGTCGGTTGATGTGCCGCTCGCAGAGGGAGAACACACGTTCATGTATGTGATCGATGGCGTTCGATGGATGACGCCGCCTCAGGCTGAGGATTTCGTCACCGATGGGTTTGGGCAAACAAACGGGGTCGTGGTCGTACGGTAAGGCGATGAGTAAACGAAGCGATATCGGGATGGGAGTGCTGAGCGTGATGGTTGTGTTGACCGCCACCTCGGTCATGGCCGAACCCCTCTCGGTTCAGGATCGAGACGCGGTCACTCGCCTAGGCTCAGCGCAGGGTCATTCAGAGACCGAGATCGCTCCCTTACTGGAACATGTAAACAAGGCCGGCGAGCGGGGGCTTCCCACCGAGTCGTTACTGAACAAGGTGAGGGAAGGTCTGGCGAAGGGGGTTGAGCCCAAGCAAATCGATCCGGTGTTGCGACAGATGACATCTCGGCTTGAGTCCGCTCATGAAGTGTTAGAAGAAGCAAAGGGCCGCGGCATAGCGGAAGGGAACCGACAGCGCGCGCTGGAAACCATGGCAGAAGCCTTCTCGCGCGGCGCCACGGTAGATGAAGTGCGGGAGCTGAGCCGACTGTCGCAAGAAGGCCGCCATAAGGCGACGCAGGAAGAGCTTGCGGCAGGCGCAAAAGGCTTAGCTGTGATGAAGGAGGGACGAATTCCGTCGAAGGACGGAACCGCCTTGGTCGGCGAAGGGATGAAGCAAGGCTATCGTGCGTCTGAGCTCTTGGACCTCGGCCGAGAAGTCAAGCGACGTGGGGCGGATTTTGAAAATGGGCGAGCAAGTTTCAAAGCGCTTCGTGAGCAGGTCCGACGTGGGGAACGTGGTGATCGGCTCTTCAAGGATGAGGATCGGAGCGGATCGGGTGGTGGAGACCGCGATGAACGAGGGGGACGTGGAGATCGAGGAGGCCGGGAAGACCGAGAAGATGCTTCACGAGACCGATCGGAACGCCAAGACCGACATCGGTCCGGTGGAGGTGATCGATCGGATCGAATCCATCGTCCGGAAAAGGTAGACCGTCCTGATCGATCTGAAAAAACGGATCGTTCCGACAGGCCTGATCACTCCGGACACGGAAGGGATTAAGACACAGCCTGTTCTTCCTGTCGGCAGTGTCATTGCCCGGGGATTTCTGGGTCAGACTCTTTGGAAGGATGCCTTCTCTTTTGTCAGGTCCTCCGTTGTCTGCCTGATTATCCATCCCAATTAGGTCGATTAATGAAAGTTGTACCGCAAGAGAAAACTGGCGATAAACGCACCGTCGTGCCAGGATTGGGCAAAGGCTTGACCGGGGAAGAAGTAGCCGAGGACGAACTTGGTTTGCAAGTGGGAGATTCCCTGGTAGCCCACCACCAAGTCCACTTCACTGCCGACATGCTTGCTGAGTCCTGTCGGGTCGGTATCCAGATCAGATCCACGAATACGGGTCGAAACATGGTCTTGCAAATAATAGTGATAGACCAGGTCAAATGAGGTCTTCTTAAACGGTTTGATACCAAATCCGCCGGTGAAGACCATGAGGTTAGTCAGTCGAGGATCCAGCACTTCCCCGTAGTATTTGAACCGGGCAACGCCATTGAATTTATCCGAATTGCCCTGGAAGCCCGTCTGCCGAAACGCGGCATCGACCTTGTCGTTTGGATTGCTGTCTCCTGTACCGTAAGCATAGCCTACCGTGATGGACGGTTCCCAGGATCGCTCGAATGCCTGTGTCAGTCCTACATCGACGGCCTCCCCTCGAATACTGTTCCCGCCGTCTGAGCCGCGTACGATGGCGGTTTGGAGCCAGTATTTCAAGTCGCCGAATAGTCTTCCTCCGGACTGGAGTCCGAACGAGATGGGTTGCGCGGCACCAAGCCGTTGCTGATCCTGATAGAGTGCGAACAGACCGATGTGATTCCTCTTGCCGAATTTATAGTCGGCATACGCGTAATAATTGACGAACCCTTCCTCATCTTCTTCCGCCTCTCGCCTCAGAAGATTTCGCTGAACGAGGATTAGTTGGCTGACCGAGAACTCAAGGGAAAATTGTTCATACTGGTAGCCCAGTCTGATCGCATCCATGTTCTCGTTGAACAGCCACCGTCTGGAGTCGATGAAGCGCTGTCGACCCACTTGGAATCTGGTGCCGGGGACAATATTTCTTACGGTGAGGAAAGCCAGGTTGAGATTCAACTCCGTCGTTTGCGCGGTATCTTCGATCTCCTCCACCGCGACTGGGATTTCGAGAACGGGATTCACATAGGCTTGAATGTATGGATTGGGTTCGTAGGAGAATGCCGGTGCGAGGACCGGGGTCAGGAGGCTATCAGCCTCGCCCAGGGTAGACTTCAGACTATAGTTGCGGTTCGTTTCCCCTTCGAGCGAGACATAGCCGCCGACGAAGAGATTGGGGCCGATAGGGATCGTGGCTCTCGGCGGCGCGTTCGGATCAAACGGCTCAATGATGGGACCAGTCGGCGCACCATTCGTGACCCCGTACGTTGGAAGAACGGGGCCATTTGTGGCGGATGTGTCGGTTGATGGCGGTGCTGAAGATGGTATAGCCCGATCAGCGGATTCCTCTGCAGCATATGAAACGGCGGCCAGCGATACGGTACAGGCTGCCGCCACAAGGATGAGTCGGATTGTCAGCTCACGGGTCATGCTTGTTAGACGCAACGCGCGAGCCGGCGTAACCCTGTTTGTAGGCATCATTAAAAAATATGTCGGCGTTACGTCAGGTGTTCGATCGAAGACGGACCAGATCATCCGATTGCTGCGCGTAGAGGTTTGCGTACAGCCCCTGACGCTCCAGCAATTCCCGATGCGTTCCCTGTTCGACTAAGCGGCCTTGGTCTAAGACGAGGATTTGATCGAAGAGATCCATTCCGACCAAGTGGTGTGTGATGACGATCGTCGTCCGGCTGGTTTGAATGCGTGTGATGGCTCGGCGGATATACGATGCTGATTCCTGATCAAGCGAGGCAGTAGGTTCATCCATGACCAGAATGGCCGGTTGTTTGACGAGTGCGCGCGCCAAACAGATCCGTTGACGTTGCCCGCCGGACAACGTGCTGCCTCGTTCGCCGATCACGGTCTCGTAACCGTTGGGCAGTTTGGATATGAACTCATGTGCGTTTGCTTCGCGAGCGGCCTCCATGATCTGGTCACGATCGGCATGGTCAGCTCCGTACGAAATGTTGTCTGCGATACTTGCTCGAAACAACAGCGTCTCCTGCAAGACCACGCCAATCTTATGCCGAAGTGATTCGCGTTCGTACTCAGCGAGATCCCGTTCGTCGAGCGTGATGCAGCCTTTCGAGGGTTGATAGAGTCGGAGGAGCAAACTGACCAATGTCGACTTGCCGGATCCAGATGGACCGACTAAGGCGATGCGTTGGCCTGGTGCGATCTGGAAAGAAAGATCGTGCAGAACAGGACAGCCTTCGAGATATCCAAAGGAGACATGCTGAAACGCGATGTCGCCTCTGAGGTCTCTCGCCTTCACCGCGTCCGGACGGTCTTGAATGTCCGGCTCGATACCGAGCAAATCGGCAATGCGTTCGGCCCCGACCATGGCTTTCGAAAAGTTTGCCGACAATTGCGAAAGATCCTTGATAGGCCCGTACAGATGCTTCACATAGCCGACGAACACCAATAGATCGCCTGGTGTCATACGGGCCTTGAGCACCTGCCACGCGCCGAAGAACACTGTCGCGGCCGTACTTGCGGCGCTGATGATCGAGACCACTCGTGTCAACGCGGCCGCCGTTCTCGCTGCTCGGAGCCCTGTCCGTAGATGCTCCGCGCTGGCTTGCTCAAAGCGGTCTTGCTCGAACCGTTCCCGTCCGAAGGCCTGGACGACTGAGATGGACGAGAGCACCTCGTTGAATCGCGAGGCGATGGTGCCTTCCTGTTTGCGCTGATCCTTGGTGGTCGCGCGAATCTTGCGATTCAAGATAAACAGCGCACTGGCAAACACCGGCAGGGTCGTGAGGATGATGAGGCTCAGCTGCCAATTGATGAAGAACATGACGACAAACATGCTGATACAGGTGAGTGCGTGGCCAGTCACGGCCAACGGAATCTCAGTGAAGGCGGCTTTTAAAGACTGGGTATCGCCGGCGAATTTCGTCAGTAGCTCGCCTGAATTGGTTCGCGAGTGAAACGCCAGCGACATTTGCTGAATATGTGAAAAGAGGTTTCGCCGGATCGTAAAGACCAGGTGATGACTGATCTTGCTGGTCACGAATGTTTGCGCATACGACAAAGCCCCGCTGATCACGGCGATGACGGCCATCGAGACGGCAAGGCCCAGCAATAGTGTCAGCGGCCAGGTTTGGGCTAGCCCGTCGAGGAAGGACAAAGCCGGAGGCATCGGCTTTTGAAGGAGGACGCAATCAAAAATGATCTTGAGCGGCCAGGGCACCAAGAGTTGTACGGCGGTCACACCCAGCAGGCAGCCGGCCGCGAGCGCAAGATGTTTCTTGGCGGAGCGCAAGTGAGAGACAATGAGTTCTCGAAAGCGGGCCCGTCCTCGAAGTGTCACATCCATCGAGGTCATCGTGACACCATCCGTGACTCTACGGTCAGGGAAAGCAGCGTTTGGAATGTGTGGAGTCGCACCATCGTATAGCGGGTGATCTCACGGAGCAATTGATCGAGAAACTCGAAGGCGCTGGCATCCATCACCTTATGGTGTAGGAGAAGACCCACCACTGGGAGTGCTTGCATCTGCTCTATCAACTCCATGACGATCTCGTTCGGAGATTTCATCCTGGCCCCGCCTTTCCACCGATAGAGGTCCAGGGTCGTGGAGATGTCGTTGAATCGGTAATCCGTAACCGGATCTTTTCCGCGATCCTTGGACAGGACGAGAAACCCGAGGTCGTCGAGTATCCGATACGTGTCTGGGGTGCATCGGTTCCACGGGGGAGTAAACGCGGGGAAAAACCGATCCTCAAACACGGAGTGCAGTAAGAGTTTCCCTCGGGTGATATCGTCGAGTTGCTGCGCCAAGGAACGGGCTGGACCGAACTCACACTTACGTCCTTCTGATTCATGGTTGGCATGGATCCAGCCGTGCTGGTTGAGACTGAAGAGGGACGGATCGGCCCGTAGGACGTTTTTCAGGACGGCAATCCCGGCTGGGGTCAGCCGACCGGGAATAATTTCGAGATTCATGGGCATGCCGTGAGCCAGCGCGAGATCCAACAGATGTTTCAGCGACTCCTCCTCCTCATCGACATCATCGTCTCTCAGGAACAGATGGAGGTCTTGGCCTTCGGCCTGCCGGGCTGTAAGAAATTGCCTGAGGTCAGAGCGCCAACCATCTGACGAATGGGTGGAAGGCAAGCCGAGACCTTCAACTCTCAAGGAAGCTCGAACCCGTGACGACGATGCGAGCCGTTCGATGGCCAGTGCGGCGTTCTCGCCGCCATCGGTATTGATGGAATGGCGAGTCTTTGTGTGAGATGCGCTCAGTGACGCGTCAAGTTTTTTAGCCAGCCTATCAGGAGCGAGGTCTGCTGGCTCCAGCAAGGAGAGGAGCCCTCGGCCTTCCAGTTTTCTCGCGCGGATCGTTTGCTCATCGTTCTTGTGGCCGGTAAACGGCAAGACGAAGGCCGGTGTGCCGGTCTGTAGTATGTTCATGCAGGTGTTGTAGCCTGCCATCGAGATCGAAAGTGTGGCTTGCCTCATGAGAGATTGGAACGAATGAGTGAAGCGATGGATTTCGATATGTGGTGCATGGGCCGCAAAATCTTGGAGCTGCTCATATTGGTGGTCAGGCATGTATGGGCCTGTGAACACGAGCATTCGGTGTGAACGTGTTGTTGCCAACAGGGATGAAGCTCGAACGGCACTGTCGAGTAGCTCGTACCCCACACGCCCGCCACCGACGCTTGCGAGCACCAATGGTCCACCGTCTCGAGTTAAAGCGGTGTCTGTCACCGGACGCTCGCTCGGCCTGTCCGACTCCTGGCTCACGAAGCCCGTGTATTGGACCTCGCAGCGGAGATCTTGGCAGCGTGAAAATGTTTCGTCCAAGGTCTGAAATGTCGGATCCGAATGAACCAGGAGCAGATCGAAATAGCGATTCATGAGGCGAACCACCCAGTCTTCATGACGGGCTGGATCTGGTTTCTTGACAAGGATGTCCCTCAGGCTGCAGACCACCTTGGTCGAGCCGGACGAAAGACGAATGTGTGCCAGTAACGGCAGCAATTCGAACGCGAACCGTTTTCTCCCAAAGGGGAACAATTCAATCATGACGATATCAGGTTGAAAAGTGCTAAAGAGTTCGAAAAGTCTTCTTTTTCTGGCTTGTTGGACTTCTTCGAGCGTCGACCCCTGATCTCCGAGTCGAAGTTCTTGGAACTCGTCATCCGAGGTGATAGGCGGAAGATTCTCGATCGTCACCCACGGCGGCACGTCCATGCCTGAGAGCGATTCTCCTCCGTTCACGAAGACCACCTCGCAGTTCCGTAACGCCCGTGCAATGGCCATACTCCTAATGAGATGACCCATACCCAGCACATGTTGACAGTAGAGGAGCACGCGAGGTCGTGTCGTGACATCTGTCTTCTCAGCCTGTTCGGTGATCATAGTGAGAACTCTCCTTCAGCCATTCGCATGATCCGTTCGACCGTCCGCTCAAAATCCGGAGCGAATCGAAGGTAATACCGGTACGCCTTGTTGATGAATTGGAGCCGTCTATGCCACGCTAGGCGTTCGATCGGCACATCCCATTCCACCTGCTGGCGATAGTCGTCGTACAGCTTCGCCGTCATGAGTCGTACCAATTGCGTGTTCAAGTTTCGGAAATGCAGATCCACCATGAAATTGGCAAGATCTTGCACCGGATCTCCGATGACCAGCTCGTCGAGGTCACAGAAGACGAGTTTCCCTTGGTTGACAATCAATTGATCGATGTGAAAGTCCCAATGAATGGGATGAAACGGAATCTCGGAGACTTGGGGCGCTGTCCGCTCAAGCTGATCCGCAAGCGATTCGCAAGTTGGTGCCAGATGCGGGACGGCGTCCGCGAGTTTGACGAGCTTCTTGCGGACCTCGGTTATATGGTCTGACGGGGAATGAGTTGCCAAATCGGCGATACCACCAGTGTGGAGCGATGCCAACCCTTTTGCAACGGCTGCAACATGTTGCTCATAATTTGACATGTCGAGGACTTGAAGGAGCGGAGTGCCCTGGACTCCGAGCTGCCAGACGGTGTCGACAGTTTCTGTATAGCCCAGCGGTCTCGCCACGGTCATGTGCCCGGTGGCTTTAAGGGCTCGGTCCCGGAAATAATTTAGCCGTTCATGGATAGCCCGTCCCTCTCCACCGCGGAAGGTCTTGCCAAAGATTTGATAAGTGCGATCCTGCTCTGGATCGTAGAGGTCATATCGATTTACGCATCGAATCTCTGGACGATAGTTCACCACGTGACTGGACAAAACGTGCGGACCTTCACTTATACCGAGTTGAGTCAGTTCTGCTAATGGTAAGAGTTCTCCGACGGTCTTGGTGTCTGCCAGTTGGTCTAAATGAGGAAGGACAGGATCATGGGGGAACCTCCACAGGATCATGTCATGTTCCGGCACATGAGTGACGCCCTGTTGAAACTCTGGATCGTGTTCCTTCCCGTGAGCCAGACGGCGAAAGGCGTCGGTGCTGCGGCCACCAAGAAAAACTTTGGCATAGAAGATGTGGCTCACGGCCGTATCCGCTGAGGTTTTACAAACTGTCAATTGATAGCAGACCGACAACGTGGATTTGATCAAGCTTGTCGGCTTGAGGTACTTTTTCAACTTTGCATCAAGAATCGTGCATTCGCTGATCTCGCTGGCACTCTCGGACAGTCCAGGGAGACAAGTCCTGAGAATCTCGGACGCAGTTTCCGGCGCGGTGAAACGTTGAAACATTCGACGTATGGTTGCCCAATCGTTGCGTGCCATGGAGTCAGACCGTTGACTGATGTTGCACTGGATCTGGGTGAAGGCCATCATCCGTATCCCACCTTCGCAAGCATGCTGGCCAAGACCCGATCGGAATCAAAATAGGTTTCGGCGATGTCGCGTGCGGCTCGGCAATGTCCCGCGTAATCTTCGTTGATGCTGTCAATGCCCGCCAGGGCTTCATCTATCGTGCTGAATGTGAGCAACCCCTTGCCTGTCGGCAGGTGCGATTCAATGCCGGTTGATTGGACCAGCACTGGTCTCCCAGACGCTAAGTAGAGGGCGCTGCGGTCGCTGAACCAGCCGACAGAAAATTCGACAACGCGATGATGTGCCACGCTGAACTCTGCACGAGACTGCGAGATATACCCTCTATATTCCGTCAGCGTGTGAAATCTGCTGGGGTCCGTCAGTTGCCAGCCGTTTTGTCTAAACATCTCGCCGTCGACTTCATCCCTGGGTTCAATTCGCAGCGCGATTTCCAGTTCCTGGGCGGTTCTCTTCGGAAGCTCGACGAACTTAAGCCAACTATCAGATTTTTCGCCCGAATCCGTTCCCTGCCACTGGAAGGTGGTTCGCCCCTTCCAACTGGAGACGGTCGTGAATCGCGTGCTCGTGTGATCCTGAGAATGGGGCCACAGGGGGAGAACCACAGGACGTAGGATCGGATGCCAGTGACGTTGTTCTGTGGGTATGCGGCAGCCGTCCGTTCCAATATTGAGGCCCAAGGTGAATAGGTGATCGTAGTGATCCAGCGCCTCATACTCGCCGCCACGTTGTTGCAGGAAGACCTGCGTATTCCCAGGGTTACCATCGATGTAGAGCCGACGTTTCGGATTCGTAAAAATTTCTTCAGCTTTATGGATCTCGCCGCTTCTCGTCATCAACAGGTCGCACATTTTGGAAACCTTGACGGCTTCGGCAAACGGCATACCATGTGTGGCCTCCCCATTCCTGTAGATCAGGCAACAACGCGGCCACATGCCGTAGGTCTTCATCACCGCTTCGAAATGCTGTCGGCCATCCCATTGGTCGAACGGCACTTGCTGATTGGCTGAGTCTGTACAGCGCCCACGGCCTACATGCTCCATCACGTACACCTCATGGCCGAGTCGTTGCAGCCCAACTGGGTAGGCCATGACGCTGTCGATATGACCCGCTGTGGCATTGGCTATTTTCGCCGTACAGATGATCAGCATATGGTCAGTGTCCCACTCGCTTACATCGGATGGTGCTCTCAGCGGACTGCTTGTATAGGTGTCTCACGTTGCTCCTCTCACACCGAACCGCCGATCATCACCGCGTGTAGAAGCGGAGGAATTCGTCCCGGACTGCCGGTGCGAGGGACGCTTCCAGCTTCTTCCTTGCGGCCTGGCCCACGCGTTTTCGCAGCGCCGGGTCGGCTTTGAGGGCCTGGAGGATTTCGACGGCCTCCGCGTCGGTGTCGAAGAGGAAGCCGTCGACTCGGTCCTCGATGTACTCGCTATAGCCACCTCTCCTGTGGCACACGACGGGCAGTCCGCAGGCCATGGCCTCAGAGACAACCCTGCCGCTAGGCTCGAAGTACTTCTCCGACGTACGGTAGAAGAAACAATCCAGGCTCTTCAGGAATACATCCGGTTCCTGTGCGCCTGCCGGAAGCAGGGTGACCTCCGGTACGTCGTCTAGCTCGGGGGCAAGGCATCGGCCCCCCATGATCTTCACATTGCCACCTTCTGAGACAAGACGGCGATAGATCCCAGCGTCGTTGGGGGTGATGCTTCTTGGAGTGGTCCCTGCTCAACCGCCCGATCGTGAAGCTCCCATTCGCCCCATCGTTGTGCTCGCGTTCGGCCGGCGCGAATCGTTGCAGATCGATCGGAGACATCTCGACAGGGCCCGAGAGGCCGCAGGCATCCATGAGCCACCGTGCCGCGAAGACGATCTCCACCGTTGGCTTCCCGAAGCGTTGAAGTGTGTGCAGTCGGTCCCGGAGCAGGTCTGGTCGCGACGTGTTGTAGATAAGAATGGTGCGCATCGGCCGAGTCAGGTCAATCCAGGGTCCAAGCTCGTGATAGACGCCGACGATGATGAACGTGCCGGTCATCGGAAAAGACTTGCTCGACAGGGCGATTCTGCGAATCGGATAGTCTGAGAAGCGGGGATTTGGCTCCAAGGAGCTCCAAAGATGAACGTCGCAGTGCTTCGAGAGCTCTTCGCACAGTCTGAGGGTCCGCCATTCGCTGCCGCCCGACGCGTTCCCCATCGGATTAATCAGATGAACCTGTTTTAACATGAGCCTCGACTCCATGGGGTTGCTGGAGTCCCGCTTGAGGCGAGCCTCGTGGCGTTCCTGGCCAGATCTAAGATTCGCAGGACCTCCTGTTCGGTCCCCACCGCTTGTTGAAAGTAGGCCCGATAGGCCTTGTTGAGGAACTGGACGCGCAGATGCCAAGAAAGGCGCTTGGCCGACACCTCCCACTCGACCACGCGCCGGTATGATGCAAAAAAGGTCGCACTCATCGCGTCTCGGAGTGCCGGAGAGAAGTCGTAGAAATGTAGGTACACGATGAAATTCGCCACGTCCCGCGTCGGATCTCCTTGCACACAGTCGTCGAAATCGAGGAACACCACCCGGTCATCTTGGGCCAGCAGGTTGCCCAACTGACAATCGCCGTGGATGAGCCTGTGGTCGGCTGAAGTGACAGAGGGCGCATCAGTTTCCAGGCGCTGGAGCAAAGCATCCAGCTGTGTCGTTAATGCGGGGATGGCCTGCCGCAGCTTCAGCGATTTCTTACAGGACTCGACGAGATGATCATCGATGGTCACGGCACGCGAGCTGGCCAGTCGACTCTTGTGGAGCGTCGCGAGACCCGTCGCCACCGTGGCGAGATAATGTTCATAATTGGTCTCGTCGATGACACGAGACAACGGGAGGCCGCCGACGGCCTGTTGCCAGATGGTCTTGACGCTTTCCGTGTAGGCGAGCGGCTGAGCCACCGTGATGCTTCCCGGATCTTGGCGCGATGTGCGCCAGAGGTGCATCATCCTCGCGTAAATCTCCTTGCCCTCGTCGCCCTTAAAGGTTTTGCCGTAGAGAGTGCGCTCGTACGGAGTTCCAGCCACGTGCCATCGTAAGTCGTAGCGCGTGGTGCAGCTTTTCCCCGGCAGGTAGTGAGCCACTCTGGTGGTGAGATCCGTGAGGTCGCCTGGTCCGGGCACACTGTTCGGCAGATGTTCCCAGGGCAGGTGGGGCCGGACCCTCTCGGTATCAATCACCTCTGGCAGATGCGGGAGCACCGGGTCATGTGGGAACCTCCAGACGATGGCATCGAGTTCCGGGATGTGAATTGCGAAGGTCCCCAGACCTTGGCCTGCCAGCTTTTCCCATTCGCCCCGGCTGCGACCATTGAGATACGCCGTGACGTAGAAGAGGGCCTCGTGCCGGCCCTCTCGACGGCCGGCCAAGTCGAGCCGGTAACATACGGACAGTGAAGATTTTGGCCGTAACTGCGCCTGCAAGTGCTTGTAGCGCGCATAGACGATGGCACAGGAGGTTGGACGGTCCTGGCCGTCGGGGCCGGTAGCGAGCCGCTGCCACAGGAGATCTCCCATGGCCTCTGCGTCGGCGAATCGCGCGAAGGCCGCGATGGGCGCATCAGATTCAAGATGCGCGGTGTGTCGGTCCTGTATCATGGTGTCAGCCTCTGAAACCCAACATCACACCGTGGTCCGGTTGGGCAATGAGATGCATGATGGCCACTTGAGGGGGATTGCCCGTCGTAATCTGGTACAAGCGGTTGCTCTTGAGGTCCACCTCAGGCCATTGTGCTTCCGGTTGTTGCGTGAGCATGCCAAATAACGCTCGGTGCGTGTTCCGATGCCCGACAAGCAGGATGGTGCCACCTTCCGCGTCGGCTAGAATATCCTTGAGCGACGCTGTCACTCGTGCTGCGAGGGCAGCGAAGGATTCTCCTCCTGGAATGCGATAGTGCAGTGTGTCTTGTTTGTGGGCCTTCCAGATGGCGCTGGCTTCCGGGTCACGGGCATCTCGAAAGCGGCCTTCCAACACGCCAAAGTGTAATTCGTTCAATGCGGTGATACTTCGGATCGGCAAGCCATGCGATTCAGCAGTAGGTCGGGCTGTTTCAATCGTTCGTTTCAGGGCGCTGGTGTAGATTCTCGTTAAGCGGACCTTTCGCAGCTGATCTGCCAATGCCACGCTGTGTCGCATGCCCTCCGTCGAAAGTAATGGGTCGAGTTGGCCGGACACACGTTTCTCTAGGTTCAACAAGCTTTGCCCATGACGCACAAGGTAGATTGTCGTGGAGTGGGATGGTGGGTGACCCATCATGACAGAGAGCGTCCTTCCGGCGTCGTCAGGTCTCCATGACCTACAATCAATCCACCGGTCTGTGACATTTCCTCCGCGAGGTGTAGGAGGGAGTCCAACAAGCCTGCCTGTCTGTCCTTTAAACGGGTGATACATCGGTACGAGCGTTCGGTGACCAGCGCCATGGCGGTAAACCAGGCGAGTGTTTGCTGATCAAGCTTCCAGGGCGCGCACTGGTTATAGTGCCAAAGAAACGCGTCCACAGGACCTGCCATCTGCGATAAGGGCACGTGCTTCGCCAACGCGCCCGTCAGTAATCCAGCGATAAAACTCCCGATATCCTGACCGGGATGTCCCTGACAGACATTGTCGAGATCAATCAGCACGATGGTGTCGGCTGTGAGAAAAAGATTCTTCAGATGCAGATCGCCGTGAAGGGTCGCGGTCGGCACGGCAGGGATGGTGTCCGCCTGTGCGATTAAGCGAGCCACGAGTGGGCTGAGTATGGACCGGCATGAAGGCCTGGAAGACAGCAACCTAGACGTGACCCTGTCGAGTGTGGCGAGCAAATCCGCTACGGTCATGAGCCGGAGACCCGACACAGAGCTCGTATGGAGTGTGGCGACCGCACGTGCGGCCTTCGTCAGGAAGGAGACAGAAGCCGGAGCATCGATGGCATGGTGTTCTAGTGTATTGCCGTGGATACCCACTTGCCACAGGGTTTTGAGGCGGGCGTCGTACCACAGCGGCTGTGCCATACTCAGCTGCCCACTTCGTCTGGCCGCACTGTTCCACAGCTGCCGCATCACCAGCTCCGTCTGGGCGCCTTCCTCGTTGTAATAGGTTTTACCGAAGATGGTCAGTGTTTGCCGGGTATCCTGGAATGGATGAACCAGGTCGAATGCTGTCTGCACCGTGCAGGTATGTTCTCCGACATAGTGCATCACACGGGATCCTGTATTGGCGATCTGCCACCCTGTGCCGAGATGCGACAGGAGCCAGCTGGGTGGAATCGCGGATGTGCTTTGTGTGGCGTCGATCGCGCCCGGCAGCGTCATCATTTTTCGATCGTTTGGGAAGCTCCAAAGAACCATCTCCAGATTCGGGAGATGGACCAGCGGTTTTCCGAATCGCGGCTGTACCAGGGCTCGTGTGGCGGCCTTCTCCCATTGGGGCTGCGAGCGACCTTTCGGTAATGCGCGGCCACACAGGATTTGCTCACCCCGTTCTCTCGTTGTGACATTCTCGATATCTAGGCGATAGCTGACCATGCAGGATGATGCCGGTTTGTATCGGACCTGAATAATTTCGCAGTTCCGAATCACGAATCGGTCTCGATCCTTGGCTGACTCGAACATGCCAGTCCACAGGGTTTGCCGCATGGCCTCTGGGTCCAGGATCATGGAGAGCTGTGGAATGTGAGCATCCACAAGGATGTTACTACGTGAAGCAAGCGTCGGAGTTCGAGATGTACCGGGTGTATTGATCACAGCGCTATCCATCGTGGTCAAGCCTGATGCCGAAACAAGAGTTGTCCATCATGGTCTGTCCGTGCGACATGCACATGACGTGTAGAAGAAGACACGACTGAGTCGTCGCCCTCGGCTCGATGGTCAATGAATACCAGGTCATCGCGAAACTGTTCCCCATTTTGATGGGCAATGGTGACATGCACGGTTGTCTCATCCCGGTTTCGGCGCGGTTCCATCATTTCGGTGACCTGTGGAGCGTCGATGGAGATCGTCGGTCTGTCACTCTTGTAGGGGTACACGACGGTCAGAAAGCATGTGCATGCAGCTTGTTGCGTGAGTTGCACGATAGGAGCCTGATCTTTCTTGCCGTACGACGTGGAGACAAAACCTTCCTCGATTGAAGGACGTACGGTCGGTATAAGCGGTTGGGCAAGGAGTAGCTGAGGAGAATGAATTGACAGCGTGTCGTGCGATCGCGAGATCGAGACCTGTCTCTGGGCAGCCGGCGAGAGGTGGAAGAGTAGATCATACTTATGGAACTCCTGCGCCGTTAGGAAATCCATGATGACCCAGTACTCCCCGCCGATGAACAGTACCGTCCGTTCATGCACCACCGGATATTCATGGCTCCGAGCGATCCCATGCAGGTAATCCAGTCCTGGTTCGCTGACGAATGCCACGAGCGTGTGTTCAGGATCCGGTCCAGAAATCTTGAATCGATTCTTCTTCCACTCGTAGCGCGTTTGATTCCGTCCATCCACCAGCACGGTATTGTGAGAGGCGGTGCCTCGAAAGCGGGCGCGCCAGTTGATGGGGCCCGATTCGTCATAGGTATAGCGGCCTGGATCGACGATGAGCGGCTTGCCATAGGCCGAAGCTTCAAAACTGAGGAGATCCAGATGCCCATGATTCCCCGCGCCCAGAGGACCGCAATCGAAGATCAAATAGCGTTCGTCTTGATAGACGTCGTCGCGCTCACCCCAGCCGCTTCGCAGAATGTAGTATCCACTGTCGGCAAATCCCTTTGAACGTGTGGCAGGCGGCTGTCCCTTGGTTCCCTGCGACGCGACATACAGGAGATCGTCTCCTCCGTAAAGTTCATACCCTTGATGCAGAAGGTCGAGGAAACAGCGGCTATCGCCGTCGCTGAGAGCGGGAATCATGCCGTCCGGTCTGTGGGAATAGACCGAAAACTCCAAAGCCTTTTTCACTAACTGATCAAACGGCTCCGGCATCTCAATGTGGTTGAGGCAAGCCAGTTTCTTGATCCAGAGATAGTTCTTCAGGACCAAGTGGTGATAGTCGGTGGATTGCTCGCAGTGGACGCCGTCTGGTTGCAGATCGGACTGAATGTTCTTGACCAGCTCGTTTTTAGACCATTGGAGCCATTCGGCGGATTCGGCAAACTCAGGAAACACGACGGCAGCTAGGAAGAGCGCGCACAGTTCCAGTGTTCGGTGATTCCGAGCCGGCGTGACATGGTCTCTGAGGTACGAGACTTGTTGGTGCAGTGACTCTAAGAAGGAACGATAGAAGTCTGGAGTGACACAGCTCGGTAGGGGCGTATTCACGAAATAGCAGTGAGCGAAGATCCAATTCTGGATGCGGCGTCCCGCGACGTCACTCGGGAGGAAATCGAGGGGAACGGTTCTGATCCAAGAGATCGTGAGATCAACCCATTTCTCGGCATAGCGAGGATCATTCGTCTCGTGATAGGCCATACCGAGCCCGACGGCGTAATAAAATTTGTGCAGCAAGATCAACCATTCCTGATCACTGCTGAGATTGGTGAGCCAGAGCGGTGAAGAGGGGAACATGTGGCGTTCGCCGTTGAACTCAAATTGGTTGTGCAGGATGCCATCGATTTTTGCGCGAGCGGTCTCTCCGACATCCGGAACCGGAAAATAGTGAACCGTCGTCCTGGTTTGGAAATGTTCCAGCAGAGCTTCTGCCGTCAAATCCTTAAACGGTGTTGCGAACATGAGTCGACGATCGATCGTGTGAGTAGCCCGGTGCTGGTTAGCGGTACGCAGCATGCGTCTCCTCCTGACGGACGGTAGATCTGAATACTTCAGCCTGAAAGAGGTCGAATAAGCGCTTTGTCGTTGTACCTGAGTCGAAGATTCGTCCGATCGTTTCACGCCCTGCTTCGGCGAGGCTGTCGCGAAGTTGCGGGTCGCCCAACAGCTCTTCAATGGCCTTGGCGAGCGCCACGGGGTCGCGTTGCTCGACAAGGAGGCCATTACGCCGGTGCTCAACTAATTCTGGGATTCCAGAAACATCCGTCGAGACCACGGGGATGCCGGAGGCCATGGCTTCGGCTAAGACATTCGGAATGCCGTCTCGATCTCCGTTGTCGACGATATGACAGGGCAGCACGAACAGGGTGGCGGTCTGATATATCGCGCGGAGTTCCTCCTGTCCCACGCCGGGGCCGATCGACACGTCTTGTTCCAGTGCATGCCGGAAAATGAGACTTTGCACGACTTTGCTTTGTTCATCCGGCTCGCCGATGATCCGGCAGTGAAATCGGACTCCGTGATCTCTGAGGATGCGACAGGCCTCAACCAAGAAAGGAAATCCCTTCTTTTCAACAAAGCGCCCGACCGACAGGATCGTTGGGATTGTCGCCACTGGTCGATTAGTGGATGGCGCAAAGCGAGCCGTATCCACCCCATGATAGATGGTATGGATTGGGGCGCTCTCTGAGGAGATCTCCTGCAAGTGTTGGTGGTTGGCTTCCGTGCAGGTCACGACAAATTTCGCTCGGCGTAGCTTCATGGAGAGAAGATCGCCGGGATTTAGTTTAGGCAGGTAGATGTCTTTGGCATGGGCGGTGAAGCTAAACGGCAACCCGGTCAGCATGCTTGCGAACATGGCCATGGTGGTGGCCCCATGGCAAAAGTGCGCGTGCAGGTGACGGATGGTTCCTGCGTCGCTTACCTGAGTCGCGATAAAACCGGCGCGGAGAAAGTCCTTGTAGAATACTTTCTTGGGCCACGACAATAGGCTGGATCGACAGCGCCAGCTGAGTGTCCAGGCTTCACGGGCGGTGCGTACATAGCGATGCGGAGCTGTCCGAAGCAGACGACGATGGCTCGCGAAATACCGAGGAAGGTTCGCCATCAGCCAGAGGGTAAATCCGCTGTCCGTTTTCTCGCTGTCTTCGGGAAGATAGGTGAGCGGCGACACAAGAGTCTTCGTGTGAGGGCTTGTGCCGGTTGGTTCACCCTGAAAGGCGGAGAATAAGTGGAGTTTCAACCCCATCTGTTCCAGGAGAGCGATTTCATTTGTGATGAACGCTTCGGATCGGCGTGGGAATCCTTTCAAGACATAGCCGATCCGATGATCTGCCGCACGGTCAGCGGATGGGATGCCTGCGCAATTGCCTTCAGCGCAGTCGATGGGTTCCGGTCGAGTGGAGAGAATTCCATTCTCGGTAGGCAGAGCTTCTTTGAGCAGCAGCGCCTTCAGGCGATGGCTCGCATGGCAGGACGAAAAGTGCTCTGCAATGGTTTCACGCCCGGCCTGTCCGAGGCGTTGACGGATTGCCGGATTGTCAAGCAGGTGGGCAAGGGCCAGCGCTAAGGCTTCCGGGTCTTGCTGGGGAACCAGAAGGCCATTGTGATCATGCTGGATGAGTTCCGGAATACCGGAGACCCCTGTCGTAACCACGGGGAGTCGACAGGCCATGGCTTCCATAAGCACATTCGGAATGCCATCGCGATCGCCGTTCTGAGCGACCTGACAAGGCAGGGTGAAGATGTCGGCCTGCCGATATAAGCCCACCACGTCTTGGAGTGACTGTTGGCCGGTCAGTGTGACGATGTGCTCGAGGTTCAACTTGCTGATCAGGCTCTCCATCGTGGATTGCAGGGGGCCGAAACCGACAATGCGGCAGCAGAAGCGATAGCCACGGACATTCAACAGATGACAGGCACGGATAAGGGTGAGCAACCCTTTCTTTTCACGGAAGCGCGCCACACTTAAGATGGTGGGGGTGGTCGAATGCCTCTCAAGAGGATGCTTCTGCAGCGTATCGAACCGATCCAGATTGAGACCATGGTAGAGGCGATACAGAGGAGTGTTGCTGTTCGACAAGCGTTGGAGATACCGCCGATTATCCTCGGTGCACGTGACTACGAACGCGGCGTGGCGAATCTTTCTTCGGAGTGTGGATGGGGATGACACGAAGATATCCTTCGCGTGGCCGGTGATGCTGTAGGGAATCCCCGTCAATCGATGAGTCAGCTCCGCGACGCTCGTGGGCGCATTCGCGAAGTGGACGTGAAGGTGGCTGATGCGTTCGTCGAGGAGCGCAGTGGCCAGGGAACCGGCTTGAAGAAACTTCGAAAACGAGGGCCGTTCGTCGGCTCCACACCAAAAACGTACCGTCGAGACATACCGTCGTGGGGAGGTGAGGAACAGGCGCGCGTGAGCCCACAGGGGACTTCGGCGGAAGGCCAAGAGTGAATCCGAGAGATGGGTGACCGATGCGCGAACCTGTTTCGCCAGGTCATGGGTGACGGTCTCGGAGGGCGACTCCAGGGTGTAAATCGCGAGATTCACTCCCAGCGCTTCCAAATCCAACACTTCTTGCAAGATGAAGGTCTCCGAGACTTTGGGGAACATCTTCACGAGATAGCCGATTTTTTTCGTCGTTGGTTGGTCGAGCATCTCTCAAACAGTCCATTCTTCTGCCGCCAGGGTGCCGACCTCTCGCAAACCGGGCGAGCGACGGAGATGAGTCGCGCTCATCGTGTTCTGCTGTGCAGTCATGAATAATCGCTTCACGGCCTTGGAGACATTGACCGCACCGTTCAGCGCGATGCCGATGTCCTGGGGCCGAGGAGGGCGTGGCCGTTGCAAGGATTGGGTGATGGAGCGGAACAGTCGGTCGGGAGTTAATTCCGTGGGATGGATCATGTCGAGCAGGCCTTTGGCTGCCAGTCGTTCGGCTCGGATACATTGCTCAAGGCGTGGATGAACCCGTGGCACAATGATGCCACGTTGGTTGGCGGTCAGAATTTCCACGACCGTGTTATAGCCGCCCATGGACACGACGAGGTCGGCTGCGCGAAGGTACTCGTAAAGATGCGGAGTAAAGTCGATGACGGTGAGGGCCAAATCTTCATCCGCAGCTTCTTTCAAAATGCGGCGTTTCTCCGGGCACATCAACGGACCAGTGACGATCAGCGAATCGAACTTGTGGAGACCACGCTGCATGTTCTCCCGCAGCATGCGGACATGCGTGTCGACGATGGCGTACCCGTCGTCGCCGCCACCGGGCGTGACCAGGACGAACCGGTCCGTGCGCAACCCCAGCTCGTGTCGGATGTGTTCTTTCTGAGGGGCAGACTGACTTCGGCCTATGTAGCCGCAGGGGATGAGTTTCTGTTCGACACGGGATGAAAGGCCATATTCTCGTACTGGATCGTACAGCGAAGGCGTGCCGTACAGAAAAATCGTGTCGTAGGTGTGTTCCAGCAATGAAACGACGTCGACTTTCCTCCACTCTTCCGCAACATGGCGAGGATCGTCTTCGATGTCGCGCATGCCCAGCACGAGCTTGGTGTCCGGGAGGAACGCCTTGCAGTGCCGCAGGGCAGGAAGCAATTCGCCTTTGATGCCGGCCGGTGATTTGTCGACCAAAAAAATATCTGGTTTCAACATGCACAAGCTTTCCCAAATGATTCTTTGCCGCAGTTCGATAGTCACAGTGATCGGGTGAGGGAGTGCTCGGGAACAGTAGACCCCTTCTTCGTTCTTGGTGAGCGTCGGCAGCTTGATGTATTCCGTACGGGGAGGCAGCGCGTAGGTGTGTGCCTGCATGGAGCCGGTCAAGATAACCACCGACGCGTCCGGGATGTGTTCCACCAATTGGCTTGCGA
>JBBILH010000056.1:0-1005 GCA_037445005.1 Nitrospira sp. | reverse complement strand
CCGTAACTGTCGTGCGAATAGAGCATGATCAACATATCGGCAGCCTCGCTCTCCCTCGCTGCATAAAACCACGAGATTCAAGGTGTTGTTGGGATAATTGATGAGGCGTCTTCATGGCTGGCTCTGTAAGCTGAACGGGGGATATCCTTGTGTCGGTCTGAGTGCGTTCATGTCTGTTCGACGAAGCCGTGAGGATTTCGTAAACGCCTCCCGTCATTGTGCTGGAGAAATCGGTCATGTTGAGTGGGCCTCCCTAAAGGTATCCGGTGATCCACAAGTTGGACGAAATCGTGCGATCGTTGAGACGAGATCCTCAAATGCAAAAGGCTTTGCAAGATACGCATCGGCTCCTGATTTCTTACACGCTTTTTCGGTCTCTGCAGTGCCTTTGGCCGTCATGACCACGATAGGAGATCCCACTCGTCGTTGATGAAGAGCCTGGCAGAGCTCAAGTCCATCATCCGGCCCGAGAAAGATATCGATGATGATCATGTCGTAGATTCGGATTGTGATCAGATCGAGAGTCTGAGACTTTCTTGTGGCGACATCTACTTCATGTCCTTCTGCTTCGAGCCCACGCTTCATAAACCTAATAATCCGTTCATCATCTTCTACGATCAAAATACGCACAGTCGCCCTCTGTCTCAATGCCGTGAAACGTAATATGGTCAGGGGACCACTGTACGTGAACGAGATGAGAGGCGACTGAGAGCGAGATGAGAATTTGGTAAGAAACAGTATAAAGCTAGCCTGAATTATTCGTGCAGTACGTCGAGGGCCCGAGGGGCGAGCCCGCAGGCCACCAGTGTGTCGTGCCGGCGAATCGGCTATTGCAATAGAAGCGTCCATGAATATTCCAGGATTCCGCAGCAGGAATAGACTGAGGGGCAGATGTCCTGGGATTTAGTGAAGGAACTGCTGAGCGCCGTCCGATATGAGTTGGCGCACGGGGCTGCTCACAGTCTCATGGCGCGGGAGTCCCCTACCTCGAGGGTGTGAGTAGGG
>JBBILH010000055.1:0-21073 GCA_037445005.1 Nitrospira sp. | reverse complement strand
ACGGAAGGGACCCACTGGGGGATGGGTGGAGTGAGCACGGTGGGGCTGTTCGCCACGACAGGACCCGCTAAGGATCCAAACGAAGGTTGAGGTCAATACACAAAGCAACGTTTCCAACATTCACGGTTCGCAACTACAGGAGGATTCCATCATGCAGAAAGGTCCATCGCAGGTTTCGTCAGGCAACATCGCCCCCGCCATCGTCGGGCCCAGCAAGGATAAGGATGTGTTCGTCGTCGCCGGGCTCGTCGTCACCCTGGCCTCGGTCATCGGGGCCTTCTGGTACTACTCATCCGGTGAGTCAAAGCCCTCCGCCGGAATAGATCGGCTCACCGGCACGGAAGTCAGCGAGACGCTCAAGAACCGCCTGCCTCTGGCCATGCCGGTGTCGCTGCCTGCCCAGAAGATCCAGGAGCCGACACCTGCCCCGGCCAAGCCAGGAGTGATCCACGCCGATCTCTACTTCGAAGTCGGACGCAAAGGCTTGACCGATGAAGCGAAAAACGTCCTCGCAGAGCAGGCTGCGACCCTCAAGAAGGATGCGAATCTCGGCGTGCTCGTTCAGGGCTACACGGACGCCCAGGGGTCATCCAGCTACAACATGAAGTTGGGGATGAAGCGAGCAGAATCGGTCAAAACTGAGCTGATCGCGGCCGGCGTGGCGGAACACCAGATCAAAACCATGAGCCTCGGCAAGGAAGGCGCGATCTGCATCGACAACAGCGACGTCTGCCGCCAGATGAACCGCCGCGTGCATCTGGAGATCCGCTCCATCGGCCGGGAGCATATGGTCCTGCCGACAGTCGCCACTACTCCTTCCATCGAACCGACGCAAGCGTCCATTGATCCGAGTCGGCAGAGTACCGACTCCGGCTCGTTGATCGACAGCTTGATTCCGTCCGCCAATGCGACAGAACCAGGTGACCCGTCTGTGACGACGTTGGATCCGGCATCCGGCAGCTAACGCCATGCAGGCCTTGCCCCTGAATGGACTCCATTCAGGGGCAGCCTACCGGACACTGCCACCATCCATCCCCAACCATGACGAGGACGGCATGACGACACCCGACAATCCCAATAGACGACCGATCGCACAACTCCCCCTCTGGATTTGGCTGACCTTCATCACCACATTCCTGTCGCCAATCGGCACACTGCCGGTACTGCTGGCTTGCGGTGAAGAACTCACGACGGCAGATGCCGGCGCGAACCTCATGACGTTGAAGGACGTGACGCAGGGCAGCCTGCTCTTCAAGACGAACGAGTCAGGCCGCTTTCTCCCCGCCCCACTCCTCAAGACCGACGTCAAGATCATGATCACCGGCACAATCGCGCGCGCGACCTTGACCCAGGAATTCACCAACCCCAGCCGCGAGCCTGAGGATTGGGCGGAAGGGATGTATGTGTTCCCTCTCCCGGAAACCGCCGCGGTCGATCACCTCACAATGACCGTCGGCGACCGGACGATCGTCGGTGAGATCAAGGAACGGGCGGAGGCCAAGAAAGCTTACGAGCAGGCCAAGCAGAAGGGGAAACGGGCCGGTCTGGTCGAACAAGAACGGCCGAACGTGTTTACGGCCTCGGTCGCGAATATCGCCCCGGGAGACAGGATCATCGTAGAGATCCAATACCAAGAATCCGTCCGGTACGACCAGGGCACCTACTC
Source organism: Nitrospira sp. (assembly GCA_037445005.1). Lineage (GTDB taxonomy): Bacteria > Nitrospirota > Nitrospiria > Nitrospirales > Nitrospiraceae > Nitrospira_C. The sequence continues at coordinate 19,407 of JBBILH010000055.1, read as the reverse complement.
GCTCCGGTTCCCGATGGTAGTCGGCCCGCGCTATATCCCAGGGACACCGGTCGTGATGATCGATCAGCCGCCGGGAATCGGCTGGTCACCGGATACGGATCGTGTGCCGGACGCCTCCCGAATTACTCCGCCTGTCCAACATCATGCCCAGAGCTATTTCAATCCCATAACGTTGACCGTCGATCTCACCGCCGGGTTCCCCCTCGGCACGATCGAATCTCCCTCACATGACATTCTGACCATTGCGGCATCGGACGGACAACGCCAGATCACGTTGCGGCGCGATCAGCTCCCGGCGAACAAAGATTTCGTCCTGACATGGAAGGCCGCGGCGCGACAGCCGACGCCGACCGCAACGGTCTATACGGAGCAACAGGGCGGCAATTCCTATGCGTATCTGATGGTGTCGCCTCCGGCCTCAGGTCAGTCGGCCAATCCCATCCCGCGCGAGACCATCTTCGTCATCGATACGTCCGGTTCCATGGCCGGCACTTCGATCGAGCAAGCCAGGGCCGCCGTACAGTTGGCGCTGACCAAGCTGACGGCCCAAGACCGCTTCAACGTCATCGAATTCAACAGCGTGACACACGTCCTGTTTTCTCAGCCGCAGCCTGTGAAATCGGAGACGCTGCGCAGGGCCGTGCAGTACGTCGACCGGCTCAAAGCCAACGGCGGGACGGAAATCCTCCCCGCTCTCAAGACGGCGCTCAAGGATGCGGCGCCCTCTTCCCATTTTCGGCAGATCATCTTTCTCACCGACGGCCAGGTCGGCAACGAAGATGAACTGTTCGATGTCATCCGTTCGCAACTCGGCCGCAGCCGCCTTTTCACCATCGGCATCGGCTCCGCGCCCAACAGCCACTTCATGCGGAAGGTGGCGGAGTTCGGACGCGGCACCTTCACTCACATCGGCAGCACGAGCGAGGTGAAGGCTCAGATGGACGCGATCTTCCACAAACTGGAGCGGCCGGTGCTGACCGATCTGGCCGTGGAAGGGCTCGACGGCATGGCCGAAATGTTTCCGTCGAAGATTCCCGACCTCTACGAGGGGGAACCAATTGTCGTGGCAATCAAGGCTGCAACGCTACCCTCCGGCGTAACGATCAAGGGGAAGTCGGGAGCCGGCGACTTAGCGACGACCGTCGATCTGTCGAGGCAACCGACGCGCGAAGGGCTCTCCGTCTTTTGGGCTAGAAGGAAGATCGACTCATTAATGGATCAACACCGGTACGGGCAGGAGGAGACGGCCTTGCGCCAAGCGGTGCTCGACGTGGCGCTGCCTCATCATCTCATCAGCAAGTACACCAGCCTCGTGGCGGTGGACCACGAACCGGTCCGCCCGAGCAACAAGCAACTGGTGACCCACGCCATGAAGACGAATGTGCCGGAAGGGCAGGACTATCAGGCGATCTTCGGACTCCCGAAGACGGCAACGAGCGGGCGGTTACGTATATGGATCGGGCTCGTCGCGATGACCCTGGCTACGTTCCTTTTGAGTGCGCGTCGAGCGCTAGCATGAACCCGATCGGTTCCACTCTCCGTCTCCTGAGCGCGCTGATCGCCGGCCTCTTCGCCGTAGGGTTGTGGCAGATGGGGGAAGGATCGTGGATTTATGCGAAGGCCGGGCTCGCGCAATTTCTGCTGCAGCGGGCCTGGTCCCGCACCCTCTCGGGAGAGACCCGCGTGAAACCATGGCCCTGGGCCGACACCTGGCCGGTTGCGCGCTTAATAGTACCGTCGAAGCAGGAGGATCTAATCGTGTTGAATGGAGCCTACGGCCGAACGCTGGCTTTCGGCCCGGGGTATGCGGAATCGAGCGCGTTTCCCGGCCAACCCGGCACGACGATCCTCACCGGCCATCGAGACACACATTTCCACTTTCTCAAGGCGCTCAATGAACTGGACGAAATCATTCTTGAAACCTCGGAAGGTAAATGGCTGCGCTATATGGTGCAAGAGCGAGGGGTGGTGGATCAATCGGCCACGATCATCTTGAATGAGCAAGGCGACAGGCTGGTGCTCGTGACCTGTTATCCGTTCGAGGCGATTGTGCCGAGCGGCACCTTGCGATACGTAGTAACGGCGGTATCGACGAGCACAGGAGAGGGAAAAGCTACTGGCGGAACATCCGTTTCTGCTTCCACTTCCACGGGGGAATCGGGTTAGGCTCCGACCAGAGCCCCTTGTGTTCAGCTCGAGCCAGTTCCTGAACTTCGGCCAATAGCTTGCCGGTCGAGGTCTCCGGCCGTACCCATGCCAAACCTTCCTTGACCAATTCGTGCCCGACGTTGCGTCCATCCGACAGCAGCACCTCGGCAACAGCCTTGCCGGCCCGATCATGATGCATTCCGCGGATGGTTACGTCGCGGCCACCGATGAAGGCTGCCGTCGTGCGTTTGGCTTGTTTTCCATAAGGCTGCTTGGGATCTGGGCAGTCGATCCCGTTGAGATGAAGCGCGTGGGTTTTTCCTCCATGATAGATCGTAATACGATCACCTTCTTGAACGGACATCACCTTCGCCTTGAAATCGGCCCAAGAAAGACCCGGGCTGAGGATCGTCATCACCAGGAGCAACGTTGGGAAGAAAACCCTCCTAAGCACCATGCCTCATGCTAGCCTGAATCGGGCGAGCGAGCTAGAAAAACCGTCCAAACCGCCCGCATTTACGCGGACAAGCGCCCCCGCTCCACGTTGCGGGAGAGACAAACGGCAAGAAACAATCGGCGGTTGTGGTGAGAAGCGGCTCCGCTTGACGAGGCACGGAGCGCACGAGATGAGGACCGAAAATTCGTAGATGGGCAATATGCGCGCGCGTCAGTTCCGAGACAGCGGTAAAGAGCGCGCGGGTCTCGCAAGCAAGATTTGGAGCCGGCGACCCGGATTGAACGGGCGACCTGCGGTTTACGAAACCGCTGCTCTACCAACTGAGCTACGCCGGCATCTCAACAAAGACTCATACCCTACACCGGTTTGAGCCCATCCTCAAGAGGGTTCTTTTTCTTCTTCCCATGCCCCGCGTTTCACGCTTCACACATTCTTACTTGAACTTTGCCATTGTATGGAGCCTCACCGCCGCTCTCTGGCCAGGCCCCGGTAGACAAAGCGGCTCCTGTTCGTTGCCGAACTGTTCCCTCGCGACCGCCATCACCTGGCTTTTTACATGGGCGCACAATTCGCCGGCCGAAATGGCTCCGTCTTTGTCGGTGTCGGCTGCCCCGCCCCATCCCTTCAACAGTTCATACGTGAAGAGTCCGTGTTGAGCGGCATCGTATTGATGGGCGTCCTGAACGGCGCGGTTGCCGATCATCCACATGACATTTCCGTTGCCGTTGTCCTGGTCTCCCGGCTGCCAACGGGGAAGCGCCGGCTCCTCTCCCTCTTTCTTCGCGACGAGCTGAAGCGAAAGATCCAGCATGACGATCGCTCGCGAGACGGAAAGCTTCTCCAGCGCTTCATGGATACGCTTGAGGGCGAACACTCTCGAGACCGACGAGAGCGCCCCGTCAAACGGGAGAAGGTAGACGGAACCGGAAGAGGCCTCGACCACGCCCCGTCCAGACACGTAGACATAAACGACCGTCGTCGAATCGACCTGCTTCGGCAGCCACTCTTCGAAGGCCTCCGCCAGATCGTTCTTCAACGCATGCGAGTCGACAAGCCGGAGGATTCGCTCGGAGGGAATTCCGCCGATGGCGTTCCAGTGCGCCGCCATCGTTTCCGCGTCTCTGGCCGCGTATTTTGCGCGTGGAAGGCTGCCGTCCCGGAACTGCCCGACTCCGATCGCCACGCCGACGGCGTTGGGCTGCTTGAGCTTCCCCATCTGTTTCGTAAAGGCTTCGACGTTGACCGGAGGCACCGCTGGAGCAGCCGACGGTGTCCCAGGACTCATGGCGATCACGAATTTCTTCGCCATGGGCAGCTGGTCCAAAGGCGACTGGGTGTGCAAAGCAAGGTACAGATCGGCTTGGATCGACTGCCTGACCGCGCCGCTCTTGCCGCCCAGCGAGACCCGCTTCGTTTCGCCGGGCGGTATGTCTCCCACCGGAACGATCGCCGGAATCTGCTCGACCAATTCCGCAGTCCCGGACACGAGAACTTCCACTCCAGAAGCCGCTCCCGGCCCTTCGTTGGTGACTTCGAGCTCAACCGAAATCGGTTCGCCGCCATGAATCAGTTGATTCTGGTTTTCATCCAAGATGATCGCGCGGAACGACAAGACGGCACGGTTCCCCTGCTCGGACGAACTCGAAACTCTAGCCCCTGCCTTCGCCGAATCGGATCGTTTCGGCGCATTTGAAGAAGTGGATGAGACGTCCTTCTGGCCTGACGATGAGGCTCCGGTATCTGCGCCGTCGCGGCTGCCGAACATTCCGCAGCCGGCGTTGAAGGCGAGAACCGCGGCCATCATGAACCGAATGATCGACTGCATGGTGGCGAATCGCGAGGCTGGTTTGAGGCGTGGCACGAACATTCTTATACCGAAATCTCCGGGAAATTCACAACCGACACCCGAATTGACAGCACCGACCCCCTGAGCTACCTTGCGCCATGATCGACCCCGCTTGCGCTGCCTCCTCCCCTCCGGCTCCGCGACCGACATGGTCGAGCTTCTCGCGCCTTATTCGTTTGAAGAACCAGACGGGAACGATGCTGCTGATGTGGCCTACCCTTTGGTCATTGGTACTGGCTTCCCGCGGGTTGCCTCCCTGGCGATTGATCGCGATCTTCGCGGCCGGGTCGTTTCTGATGCGGAGCGCCGGCGTCGTGCTCAATGATCTGGCGGATCGCTCATTCGATCGCCGCGTTACTCGCACCCGTCAGCGCCCGTTGGCTTCAGGAGAACTCGCCGCTCCGCATGCGGCCGGCATGGTGGTCGCTCTTCTCGCCGTGGCCGCCCTGCTGGCTTTCCAACTCAATGGTATCGTCTTGGCGCTCAGTCCTATCGCCCTCTTGCTGGCCGGCCTCTATCCCTTTGCCAAGCGCGTGATTCAGATCCCGCAAGCGGTGCTTGGCATCGCCTTCGGATGGGGCGCCGTCATGGCGTGGGCCGCCGTTCGCGGGACGGTCGAATTGCCGGCTTGGATGATCTTCCTGGCGACGGTCTGCTGGGCGGTCGGATACGATACGGTATATGCGCTCCAGGACATGGAGGAGGATCGCCGAATCGGCGTCAAATCATCGGCCTTGTTCTTCGGACCCCGGACTTGGCTGGCCGTCGGCGGATCATTGGCCGGGATGTTGCTCCTACTCGGCGCCGTCGGTAGACTGACGGAAATCAGCCTGCCTTACTATGGAGTCCTGGCGACGGTCGGACTGCTGTGCGCGAGGCAGATACGGGAGATCCGACAACCGGTGGCCCCTTCTCGGGCTTTCCGGTTGTTTCAACAACATGCGTGGTTCGGGGCGGCGATTTTTTTGGGGTTGGTCACCGGCTTCTGGTGGTGACCTATTTTATCGATCGCACGCGACGCTTCAGGCGGCTGCCGCCTAAAGACCGCACTCTAGCTGGCCGGTTTGCCCGCCTCCGGCGGTTCTGCCTTCGGCGCACGCAAGGTCCCAAGGTACATGGTGACAGCCTTCGCGTCGGCATCGCTCAAGCCTAGAGCAGGCATTCTCGTCTCCGGTTTCATCGCTTGGGGGTTTTTCACCCAGCGATAAATCCAGGTGCCGTTCAATCTGAATCCGGCGCGGTCGAGAGCCGGGCCGACTTTCCCGCCTTCTTCACCGATGGCGTGGCATCCGTTGCAGCCGAACTTGTTCGAATACAGTTTTTTCCCAGTTTCCGCCAGCGCGGCCTGCTGCTCCGGCTTCATCGTGAGATCAGGCCGAGCGACGTTTACGCCTTTTCCAGGCCTTGTTGAAAAATTGTTCAATGCGACCTGGGCGGCGTCGAGATCTTTCTTCGATTGAGCCATCGCGGCCTGTTCCTTCGCATAGGCAGACTCGTCGACCTCCACGTCCTTCTTAGTCTCGGCGCTTTTCTTTTCCGCGTCCTCGTTGGCTTTCTTCTCCGCCGCTTCAAAGGCCTGTTTCGCGGCGTCGAATTTCTCCTGCGCCGCCTTCAGCCCTTCGGCCAACTCCTTCTTCCGTTCCTCAACCTTGAATTCGAGCTTCATGCCGTGAAGAGTCCGCACGTAGCCCACGATCGCCCAAATTTCGTCCTCCGAGAGCGTGTACTTGAAGGTGGGCATGGTCGGAACGGCGAACTCGTCGTCGCCGATTTTATCGCCGCCGGGGCTGGTGTCCTTCATGTCGCGTGAAATGGTATTGAAAATATCCTCATCCTTGAACGTGCCCATTTCGGACTTATTGGACAAGTCTTTGGGCTTCGGGTCCGGCATCGACGACCAGTTGAAGCCTTCATTTTGACGGCCGTTCTCCCCATGACAGTGCATGCAGTAATGGGCGTAGAGCTCCTTGCCCTTCTTCTGTTGTTCGTTCGCGCAGCCTCCGGCGATCAAGCCCCAGACGCCGACCAGGCCGGCTACCGCCCCCACGACTTGCAGTCTTGCCGCCTTCATGACGACTGCCCTTTCTTCAATTTGCGGATCAATACGAACTGAAATGCCAGCGCAAGCCCCATGGCCAACACCGCGTAGAGGTACCCGGAATAGTCCGGAGGCGCTTCCGCGCGGAAGTACCACCATGACGAGACGGCTTTTTGGGAACCTTTCTCCACTAGGTCACCCGCCGCGTCTTTACGACCGTCCCATACGGCGAAGGCGACGTTGATGAACTCGCCCGGCTTGAGCTGGACGTCTTCGTCCGGATGCTCGTTCGACAGATCGCGAGAGAAAATGACCTTCCATGTGCCGTTTGCATAGGCGCCCTTCGCCGCGACATCCTGGTGCGCCTGGGCCTTGAGGGTGCCGAAACCCTGTGCGTTCATGTCTACGGCCTTGCCGTCCTTGTTCCGCCAGAACCAGATATTGACCGGTCCGCCTTCAACCTGGGCCATCGGTTGACCGTGCGCAAAATGGGCCTTCTTGTCTCCCACCATGAATTCGAGGGCGGCGGCATCCGCGGGATCTTCAGTCGGGTCCGCATACTCCAGAAGGACGGCAACCTGCTTGCCGTCGTTGAGGGCTCGGACCTTCAAGTCTTTGACTGTGACCTCTTGAATGCGATTCTGCCAGTGTACTTGCGGTGACATGGGGAATGTGGCCGGAGGGGCGCTGTTCCAGGCGGCGGCATTGGGATCGTCGACAGGAAGCGCGCCTTTCACGATGACCGCACGCACCGCGACACTCTCCTGTGCTTGGGCAAGCGGCACGAGGCCCGCGGCAAGGGGCACAAACCCAGCCAGTGAAAGGATCAACGCTTTTCCCAATCCCTTGATATCCTCAGGCCGTTTCACTTTGTCCCTCCCTCGCCTATCGCCCCTCGCCGGCGACAGCCTACTCCCATGTCCTAGGAGACTGGTGAGCGCCGTCGTACTCTCCCATGATGATCTTCCAGATCCATTCGTCCGGCAGCTCGACTTCCCAGCGTGGCATGGCCGATTTCCAGGGCATCCCCTCGATCGGCAGACCGACCCCGCCTTTCTTGATGCGCCAGAACAGATAGCTCTCCTGCAACATGGCAATCGTAGTTGGATCGGAAAAGTTCGCCGGCGGGGGATTAAAACCGCGGGCCGCCGGCCCTTTCCCGTCAAAGTTTCCGCCATGGCAAGGGGAGCAGAATGCGGCGTAGAAGCCTTTGCCCTGCATGATGTTGTCCGGAGTCTTGGCCACGGGATTCGACAAACCGGTGTACTCGCCAGGGGGCGCCGGATGAATGGTGCGGTTTTCGGCCGGGGGCGCATCGCTCACCGCCGTGCTGCCGTATGTTTGCCAGCCGACCAGCAGGGGAAACAGAATCAACACGGCATACCGGGCCGACTGCAACGCGCCGATATTCTCTCCCGTCAGAAAACGCTGAATGGGCCCCCAAAACGCGTCTTTAGATTCCCCGCTCATGGTGCCGAAAATCACGATGCCCGCCGTCGTCAGCATGAGGTAAAGGAAGATCAAGCTGGACGGCAGCGGCGCCGATCCGGGAATGTTCGGCACGACGAATTTCAGAAGCAGATAGATGACGACCAAGAGAATCGCCGGTTTGGTTAACGCTCCCATCGAGGCCTCCTCAGTGCGCTTGCGCCACGGCGACCGGCGCGGTTTCTTCCGCCTTCACTGGCGCGGCCGGCGCCTGGCCGGGCGTTTCCAATTCGGACGGACTGACGGATATCGGCTCGCCGCTCATCTGCTGCAGAAACGCGATCACGGATAGAATCTCATTCTTCGTCAATCCGATCGGATTCTTGTTGATGTAGGGCATGCGCGCCGGATATTCCTTCGGCAGGCCCTCATGCCGGTAATCGAGATAAATGTAGGCCTGCGGTTGAGTCAGGCTTTCGAAAATGAATTCGCGGCTGAGCTTGGCGCCGATTCCCTTCAGGTCCGGGCAGCGGGCGGATTCGCTCGGCCCGATCGAATGGCAAAGTGCGCACTGGCCCTTGCTGAAGAAGATCTTTTGCCCGATCGCGGCCATATCGGCGGGCGTCTTGACGGTGGCGATATCAAACTTCTCTTCGGCCGGTGGCAGCGACGCCATTTGCGGCACGGCGAGGGCTACGAGCGAAAACAGTCCGAGCACGATGGCTACGAACCCGATTACCCTGGCGAATTGAGCCCGGATGAACAGCAGGATGATGATGCCTGTGCCCACGACCGAGAGTCCGATCAGCTGCAATTTGACGACTTCACTCATGGAAACCCCAGCTTTTAGTGTTGAGTTTTTAGTGTTGAGTTGTCGAACTCAGAACTAAAAACTTAAAACTCGCAATTCTGGTCACCCGCGTTCTGGGTGACCAGGAGACCCGCCCGCCATCGCCGGCATGCCGTGCGGCAGGCTTCCCTTGGCCCCCCCTTGAGCGGCCTTGGCCTTGTCGCCCATCGTGGCGACCCAGAAAATGAAGGCCACGAGCATGCAGAAACAGAAAGTGTTCAACGCCATGAAGGCCGCGGCATAACCCAGAGCCGGAGAATATGCGTACTGGGATGAATCGCGCATGACGCCGTAGATATGCCAATGCACGCGCGACGACGAACGCGCATACCCCATCAGCGTCATCAGCAGGATGACCATGATGGCGTTAAGAACCAGCGCATACCCCGCGCGCGGCGGCATGCGCCCCCATACCATTTCCGTCGTCGTCTTCGCGCTCTTGAGCAAGAGGGCGGTGAGCGGCGTGATGGTGAGCATGACGAACAGCACGATCAAGACCTGAGAGGTTGAGAAGTAGTTGATGCGCACGATGGCCGGGACGAAATAGCCCCAGACGCCGAGCACCACCACGGCGATGCCGGCGACGACCAGCAGGCCGCTCATGAGGGCTTTCGCCGCTTTGGCCCATCCGGCCGTTTCTTCCTTCCCCGCCCGCCAGTACATGATGAAACTCATGAAGGTCACGAGGATCATCAGGTTCGACACGGTCATCTTCGCCGACATGACGCCGAAGACGCCCAGCAGCGGATGGTGCGTGCCGCCCATCTTGCGCGCCTCTTCCAAACTGGCCACGAGGGAGTGCGGCGTCATCCATACGCCCAGGCAGAGCAACAGGATCACCAGCATCGTCATGATCGGCTTGCGATACTTCATTTCCGAACCGGGAATCCGGTGCGTGATGCCGAGCCAGAAATAGTAGTTCGAGCCCAAGAACAAGACGCCGATCAACATGGCCTGAAGAATGAACAACCAGGAGAGGAAGCCTCCCATCAGCGTGATGCCCATCTGTTGGTTGTACTGATAGATTTCCCGCATGAGCCAGTAGCCCGCGAAGGGCAGCGGCAGCAATCCGAAGACGCCGATGAAATTTCCGACATAGCCCATCCAGTCGTAATGATCCCGCTCCTCGGCATTTTTAGCCGAAAGATAGCGGATACCGGCATAGGCGCCGCAGATATAGCCCCCGAGCACGACGTTCGCGATCAACCGATGAATATTCACCGGCCACCAGGTCGGATTCCATGTGGCGGCCCAGGCACGCTGTATATCGGTGCCTTCCGCGATAACGACAGGACTGGCCTGAAACGTCGCCCAGGAGTTCGGCACGATCATGATGAAAAACGCAAAGACGTTCAGCAGGAAGCCCAGGAAAATATGGAAGGTCTTCTTGCCTCCCTCATTCATCGCATCCCAGCCGTACCAGTAAAGATAAAGCGTCGCGGTTTCGAGCAAGAAAAGCAGGCAATACACGATGAACGACGGAAAGAATATATCCGTCAAGTAATTCATCAGCTTGGGGTAGAACGCGATCAGCAGGAAAAGCAGAATGCCGCCGAACAGCGCCGTCGTCGCATAGGAAGAGGTGAGCAGCTTCGTGAACTCTTTCGCCAGTTTGTCGTAGCGCTTCTCTCCGCTCTTCCAGCCCACCACTTCGCAAAGCCAGGCAAAAATCGGAACGCCCAGCACGAAGCCCGCCAGCAGAAGATGGAGTTGAGCGATGATCCAGACGAGATTACGGCTGCCGATACCGGGAATGTCGCGATACTCGGTCGGTCCGGCCTGTCCGCCGGCGGCGAATGCCGCTGACGGTAGGGCTAGGCAGGCGGCTGCGAGCAACACACCCGGGAGCCATCCGCCACGACCGCGTAGGGTCTGGAGAAGCAGCTGAATCAATCCGCCCTGTTGTCGCATGGCACTCACCTCATCCTCCGGCGATTACGGTTTCTTGGCGGGCGGCGCGGCTTCCTTCGCCGTCTTGCCCTTCGCTTTGGTCTTCTGTGCTTCTTCTTCAGCCTTCTTTTGCTCCAACGCTTCGACCTGTGCCGCCAACTGCGCGATCACCTTTTCGTCCTTGCTGAGAGCGTCGATCGGTTTGAACAGAGGGGGAGCTTTGGCTTCCGGTTTCTTACAACATTCGTGTGGGTGGGGCGTCGTCACAGGCAAGGCGGCCCAAAACAGCATGGAGAACACCACGCCGGCGAGCGTCATGGCCGTCAACACCAGTCCTTGATCGGCGGGGACTCGCATCAAGTCCCACCGTGTCACGACACTCTGATAGTTCTCCGATAAAGCGCCGGCAGCTTCGGCGGTACCGCGAATCATCCGGCCCACCAACGAGACGCCGACGAGCAACAAGATGATCAGAGTTGCGGAAGACGCGCCGCCCCACAGCGTGAGCTCTAAGCTGATACGTTCTGCGACCGGAATCCCCTTGAACATTTCGGATTCAAAAAGAGATTTCGCTATTGAAATCGACGTTGACGTCACGGCCCCGACAATCAACCAGAGGATAGGAAGAAAGATTGCGCCGACAAGCGCACATTTCCACCAGAGCGTCAGTCCCAATCCGTCCGGAGGTTCCTTACGGAACTTCTCCAAGAAATAGGTTCTCCCGACGACCCCGAGCGCCCAGATATCTATCGGGATGCAGAGCAAAAAGAGCAGCGCGATTCCGACGCCTTCGCCCAGGTGCGACTCAAACCCCATGCTGATCGTCGGCAATGCGAAGACGGTGACGGGGCTCGCCAGCAGCATAATGAACGCCAGACCGAATCGGCCCTCGAAATGCATGATGCCGAGCGCCAGGAAGAGGACCGCAACCGCCAGCTTGATCGGAAGGCCGGTCCAAAATGCGGACCACAGAACACCGAGGCCGACTTTCGTGGGAGACAAAGATTCCCGTTCGTCACTCATTTGGCGCTAGTCCAAGAATTCTCGATTAATGATCGCCGAGACCGTGAACAGCAGGATCGAGACCATTACGACGATCCAGCCGATCAAGGCTATGGGGCGTCTAAATATGTTCCGCTCAGGATCTCGATCGATGAACGGTAGCGCGGCAAGCAACGCCATGAACGCACCCGGCAACGCGATCGCGCCCAGGAACTGGCCGAATTCGCCGGCAAAAATCTTGAGGCGCAGCAGTTGGAACAAGAAGAGGAAGTACCATTCCGGCTCCGGATGATAGTCGCCGGGATCCGGCGTCGCTTCCTCGAGAAGCACGACCGGCTCCCAAAATGCGAGCGCGCAAATGCTCGCAAACACCACGGCCATGCCGACGATATCCTTCCAGATTTGCCGGGGGAAGAAGTAATCGGTTTTCGCCTTGATTTCTTCCTGTGTGCCCCGAAACGGGCCGGCGGGGCCGGCGGCGCGGAACAGGAAAAGATGCAACCCGGCCAAGCCCATCAAGGCCGCCGGGAGGATCATTACATGAATCACGAAGAAGCGGCTCAAGGTCATCTGCCCCGGCGTGGGCCCGCCCTTCAGAAAGCGCGCCATGAAGTCGCCGAGGACAGGGGTCTTGTCCATGATTTCCACGCCGACGGTCGTCGCCCAATAGGCCCGCTGGTCCCACGGCAGCAGATAGCCGGTGAAACCAAAACCCATGACGATTCCGAAAAGCGCCAGTCCGACGAGCCAAATCATCTCGCGCGGTTTCTTGTAAGCCCCCCAGAGAAACACTTGCGACATGTGGGCAAAGACGCAGACTACCATCGCGGTCGAACCCCAGAAGTGGTAGCTCAGGAGGAACCAACCGTAATCCACGTCGTGAATGATGTACTGAGTGCTGGCGTAAGCATGGTCGGCTGTCGGCACGTAGTAAAACATCAGCAGGATGCCCGTGAGCGCCTGCATGATGAAGATGAACAACAGGACGGACCCGAACACGTAGGCCCAGCGCGAGCCCCCGGGCACCGGCTCGTTGAGCATCTTGGCCTGCATCTGCTTCAGGCCGACGCGCTCGTCGATGAAGGCGATGACTTTTTCGATCGCGGTCGGTTCGGTGCTGGGGACGGATGAGTGTGCCATTTAGATGATCCGGATTTGGGATTTCGTGCCGGCCTTAAATTCCATGTCGATGATCTCGACTTCGCCGGTTGAAGACACCTTGATCGGGAGCGCATCAAGCGGACGCGGAGCCGGCCCGTCAAGGACCTTCCCCGACGCATCGTAGATGCTCAAATGACAGGGGCAGAGAAACACTTGCCCGAGCACCTTGTGCGCCCGCCACTTGTAGCCGCAACCGAGATGCGGACACTTGCCCGAGAATGCAACGTACGGCACTTCTTTCTTGTTCGTCCAAACGGCTTTCCCCGTCGCATCACGGAATTCCATATCCTTGCCTTGATAGACCTTCTCCAGCACCGCCGGCGTGGCTTTCAGGATCCAGACGTTTTTTTCGATCTCGGATTCCGGCATGTACGCTTCCTTCACCTTCTTCTTGTACTTGAACTGCACGCCGATGTCGTCCTGCTTGATCTTGCCCACGTTGCCGATCTTGAGCCACCCGTTATCGAACGGCTGATACATCGGCTTCATGAGATAACGCAAGATCGGAAACGCAATCGGCAGCCCGATCAGGAAACCGATCGCATGGGTGAAGTTCATGAAAAAAGTGCGGCGCTTGACGCTCTTCTCCAATTCGGGGAACGGCACCAGCACTTCCCCCGGCGTCACGTGGACCTTTTCTTCGAGGTGCGCGATCTCCACTTCGTGCGTGGTGACATAATCTTCGCGTTTGAAGGGCGGCAACGCCGCGATGTCGGAGGCGGCACCCCGAAGCTCGACCGTCCCTTCGCGGACAGCCTGGACCATGGCCATGGCCACTTGCCGTTCGCCGCTGCCGTTCATCGATACGACGATGTGGCTGATCTCGTGCGACAACGGATCGACGACGACCTTCGTCACTTCGCCGATTTCACGGTCCGCGCATCGGACCTTGGATTTCAGTTGCGGCTGCATCGTCATTTCTTCTTGATCGGCTTCGGCGTGTTGACGGAGGTATTCTTGAACGTCGAGAGCCACGTCGCCAACGCCACGACGTCCTTCTCTTCCATGAGGTCTTTGTACTTATCCGGCATCTTCCCTTTTTCGTATTCTTTCTCGAATCCTTCGGCCATCCAACTCTTGGGATCGAGTATCTTATGCTTGATGTCGTCCACCGTGAGGTAGCTGCCGATGTTGTCGAGTTCAGGCCCACGCTTCTTACCGCCTTCCCCCTTCAACTTGTGACAGTTGTAGCATTCCTGCAACTGCCATTGATCCTCGCCGATTTTCAGAATATCGCCGCCGGCTGCGCCGGTCGTGGCCGGGGGGGCGCCGGGACCGCCGGTCGCCTGAGAAGAAGCCGCTTGGTCGGCACCCAATGCCTTAATGCGCTCGGTGAGTTCTTTCGCCTTGGCATCCAACTCCTTCGCGCGGCCGATCACTTCGTCGGCCTTCCAGGGATCGAGCGGGTTCACTTTGTTCTTGAGAATCTTCGCGATTTTCCCTTTTTCGTCCTCCGGATCGTACTGCGGCCAGAGAGACGCCCCGGCGATGTAGACGGTGCAAAGGATCGCATAGAACACGAGCAGCGCCGCGACCGCTTTTACGCCGTTCATTACCTTCATGTTCGGCGCGTCGAGAATCAGGAAAACGACGGTGCCAAGGACGGCGTAACCGAAGAATAGCCACCGAAAGACCGGCGGGAATTCGAAAGCCGCCGTGGCGCCCCACAATCCGGCGCCGACGACCAATCCGATGATGACCTTGAGAATTGCCTTGCCCATAGCGCTCCTCAGATATGACGTCGAATGTATAAGGGTCGCAGTGCCGCTCGACTATTTCGCTCCGGCCGGAACCGGTTGCCCTTCATGCGCATGATCCTTCGGATGCGATGCGCGCAATGTCACGATGATCGCAAAACTGACTACGGCGTAGAACACGACCGTGATGCCGGTGATCCACCAGGCCGAATAGGCCAGTGTCGGCGTGAACGATTCGGCCGTGAAGTCCGGCAGCAAATTGTAGGTATGGAAGTACTTCCGCAGCAACGACCGCACGGCACCCATCAGGCCCATCGTCCAGATCGCGCTGAAGGCGAGAAAGATCAGGACGAACTGGGACACGAAATCGATCTTGCCCCAGACGATCGTGCCCTGAGTGATCGCACGGTTGTAGATGACGTAGTTCACGACCGTGACGAAAACCAGCGTGAACGCCGCCGAGTTTTTCGCCGGCATCAGGGCCAGAAAGTTCCAATCGGACGGCAGTTCCAACTCGGCCACCAACTTCGCGCCGGTCGGCACGAATCCGTGCGGCGTCATCCAGATTGCGTTCCCCACCACCACCATCAAAAACCCGACCTTGATGACGGTGTTCGCGGAGACGGTGATCGGAAGGAAGCGACCCAGGATGACCGGGGCCAGCAACAAGGGCAGGAGGAACATCAGAGACTTGGGATCGGGTGCGGGATAGTCGGTGAGCACCTTGGTCATGATCAGCGGCAGCGCGACCATCACGATCGGCGCCAGAATCGTCATGCGGACTTTCTCGACCCCTTCGATCCGCTTCATACTGAGCCAAATGTAGTAGTTACTGGCCAGGAAGATCAGTCCGATCATGGCCCCCTGCATTTCAAAGAACATCGAAAGCTGATCGGCCATCATGTAAGGACAGATCGAGGCGTCGTAGTCGCAAAGCTCATAGGCCAGTAGGTAGCCCATGAAGGGGAGGAACAGGAGCGCGCCGACGCCGATCAGGTTGCCGACAAAGCCGAACCAGTCATAATAGGCCCGTTCTTCATCCTTGCTCGCGCCCATGTACATGTAGGCGGCGATCAGACCGGCCACGAATCCGCCGAACGTGACGTTGCCGACAAGGCGGTGGAGGTTCAGCGGCATCCAACTGTAATTGAAAATCTTATCCCAAACGGTCGCCGTGGCTAGGAATTCCGCAGGCGACACACCCTCCGCCTTCACCGGCGTATTCATGAAGGAGGTCGGCCCGTCGATTACGAACAGCGTGATGGTGCCGATCAGGTTGAGAAGCACTCCCAATGCGATGTGCCGCGCCTTCTTGTCCCCCTTCCAAGCGTCCCACGTGTAGAAATACATGTAGAGGACAAAAGTCTCGCCGATGAAGAGGAGCGGGTAGACGACGGCGAACACCATGAAAAAGTGATTGATGAGCCAAGTAGTGAACTGGGGATAGGTGGCAAGGAGCACGAAAATGAACAGGCCGCCCGTCAAGGCCGTCATGCTGTACAGGATGACGGTCACCTTCGTGACTTCTTTGGCGAGCCGGTCGTACCGCGGATCCTGCTTCCGGTAGCCGAGCCACTCCGAGATGACCACGAAGATCGGAGCGCCGAGAATGAACCCCGCGAAGAGGATGTGGAGTTGGGCGACGATCCAAACCGCCGTTCTGTTTCCCGTGTACGGGAACTCAACCGGCGGGGTGCCGGGAGCCTGCGCGTAGGCAGCCCCTCCGAACAGCGCCAGAAGCGCAAACAATGCCAGAAGACTGCGCTGCCATGTTTTCATCGTCTCGCCGCCCTCCTACACTAGATCAGGGGTTCGACCGAACCGGCCTTCCTTACTTGGTCTCCGCCTGCGCTACCGCCATCGTGCCCGCATCCGCCCACTGCTTGCCGTCCCACTTCTTCCCGGCCAAGCCGAAGTTCCGCTCAAACAGCACCAGCTTCCAGCGGTCTTCCTCCGAGAGCTTGCTTTTCCATGCCTTCATCTTCGTGTTGGGCACCCCTTCGGATATCCGCCAGAACCATACGGAGTCGGAATACAACTTCATGCGCTCCCCGTTCCGGAAGTCTCGGGCCCCCGCCTTGACCGGCTTGCCGTCCTTGCCATGACAGCTGGCGCAATTGACGTCCGGGTTGGTTTCGCCGATAAATAGCTTGCGCCCTTCTTCCATCTTGGCGGCATCTCCCCACCAATCGGCCGGCATATGCTTGTCCGCATATTCGGCGGGAGCCGGTGGAGGGGGAACAACGGGGCCTTCCCCGCCGCCTTCGCCGCCGCAGCCCGCGAACACCAATCCGATTCCCATGATGAACGCCATGTGCACCCGCTTCATCTGCGTCATAACCTTGTCCTCTCCTCTGTAAGATTCAGACCGAAAAAAAACGCTTCCGCAGAAGTGCGATCACTTCTGCAAAAGCGCCGACAACCACGATATCCCTTGAAGCCACGCGCGCATTACCTCGCTGCGTCAACCGACCGATTCGGCGAGGTGCACATCAGCCCCACGGACCGCCTCGGCTATTTCTTTCGCTTTCCCTGAGATTTCCCTCGTTTCTGACCCTGCTTTCGCCAGGAGCGATACACTTTCGCGCCGATCAATCCTACAATGGCGACCCCGCCGACTCCTATTCCCGCATAGAACCATCCGGGAGGGGCGGAGACATCATGAACACAGCCGCTCCCAAAGTTGACCTGGATCTTCCGCTCGGTCTCCAGATCCTTGGGATTGAACTGAACCTTCTCCTCCTTCTGCTGCCCCTTCGCCTCAATCAGGAGCGGATCGCCGAGGTTGTCATTGTGGAGGTGAAAGGTGGCCTTATAGTACCCGTCTCCATCGGTCTTTACGATCTGGCCATAGGAGACTCTGGTATCCTTCACCAATACATCGACGTTAGCGCTCCCCTTTCCCTCCCCCTCACAAACGAACCCCTCGACTGTAAATCGATGGTCCGCCTGATGATCCGCCAGGACGGCGGCCGGAACGACACCGAACAGCGCGGCTATGGTAAATGCCCACTCCAGCGCTTTGGGTCTCATTCCTACCGCGTCGTATTGCCTACAACTCCCTGCCGTCGATGCGCTGAGAGAAGATCCTCTCGCAAACCCCAACTGGACTGGGAGCGAACGTACCCAATTTTGAGGCCGACTCTTCTAGCATAGCCCCCCCCTGTTGTCAACGAGAAGCAAGGGGGCTCTCGGTAGGTCTTGACAGTGATTTCTTCGATGTGCGTGGAGTAACCGGGAATGCTTCTTAGGGAGGCACGAGCGGTCGGAAGGGCTAGAGCAAGCCTCTCGATCGAGCGTCCGCCTCGACCTTCTCGGCCTCGGCGCGTCGCTCCGACTCTTTCTTATTGGCCCATGCTTCCCATGACTTGCCATCGGCCGTGTCTTCCCCGGAGAAGGCGATGGAAGCGACGGCAGCATAGGGTATCTGCCTTGGAGACGGGCTCTCGGCGGGAAAAACCTCGAACGAAGGATTCGAGCCTCCAGCCTCTCGATTATAGAGGTATCCGACGAACGACTCGCCTGATATCAACTCGATCGTGACGTCCCCGCGGTAGTCGAATGCCAACTCCACCACTTCAGCGATCTCTTTCGGGCCGGTCGGGCGGAAGGTCTTCCCTTCGAGCGAACTGCTGCCCGTCGTATGCGCCTTGGTGTCAGTCATTGGAGAGCGTCATTCGTAAAGGGCTTCGCGTGAGGCGTGATGAATCTTGCGACCGAGGAGAATACGAGCGATGCGTCACGGATTCTTCACCGCAAGGTCGGCAATAGTGTCAGCTTGGCCGTACGCGCAAACCCCGACACCGTTCCGAACGTGTCGCTGACCGCCGACGCCTCATAACCGCAATGAACCATGCACTCCGCGCACTTCTCATTCTTGCTTGTGCCATAGTTCTGCCACTCGGTCGTATCCAGCAGTTCGCGAAACGTCTTGGCATAGCCTTCCTGCAAGAGGTAACAAGGCTTCTGCCAGCCGAACACGTTGTATGTGGGATTACCCCAGGGCGTGCACTGGTACTCTTTTTTACCCATAAGAAAGTCGAGGAAGAGCGGCGACTGGTTGAATTTCCATCTCGCCTTCGGGCGGCTGAGAATGCTTGAGAATAACGCCCTTGTCTTCGCCTTTTTCAAGAAATGCTGCTGATCAGGGGCCTTTTGATAACTATAGCCCGGCGAGATCATCATGCCTTCCACGCCCAGGTCCATCATCTCATCGAAGAACTGCCGCACCCGGTCAGGGTTCGCATCGTCAAAGAGCGTGGTGTTGGTCGTCACGCGATGACCGAGCTTAAGCGCCGCCTTGATCGCCTTGACGGCTATCTCATAAACCCCGTCTCGGCACACTGCCAGGTCATGCTCGTTTTTTAACCCGTCCATATGCACGCTGAATGTCAGATACTTTGAAGGCTTGAACTCCTTCAGCTTTCGCTCCAGCAAGATGGCATTCGTGCAGACATAGAGATACCGTCTCTGCGCGACCAATCCCTCGACGATCCGACCTATTTCCGGATGGATAAGGGGCTCGCCGCCAGGAATCGCCACGATCGGCGCACCGCACTCTTCCGCCGCCGCCCAACATTGCTCTGGCGTCAACCGTTTATCCAGGATGTGATCGGGATATTGGATCTTGCCGCAGCCGGCGCAAGCCAGGTTGCATCGGAAGAGGGGCTCCAACATCAACACCAATGGATACCGCTTCGTCCCAAGAAGTTTCCGCCCAAGAACGTAACTGGCGACGGTATACATCTGCGAAAGGGGAACGGCCATTCCTCTCTCCTTAACTCCCTACGCTGTAACGGTAACAGCGGCGACGGGCCGCCGGACTAGCGAGACTAACTTGGCGGAATCTTAACATCCTCTCCAGCCAAGGTCAATTTTGCGACGCACCCC
>JBBILH010000054.1:0-21266 GCA_037445005.1 Nitrospira sp. | reverse complement strand
GACCGCATCGGCTCAGCGGGACGGTCCCCGAACTTCAGCGCATGTCGCGCGGCACACCTTCCATCACACCATGCACCCCGCCCGGTGTAGGGGAAGTGGGCGGCCCGTTCGTCTCCTGTGCTCGCGCGACGCGCACGCAGGAGTGGATCTTATCCCGTCGCCAGGATCAATGGGAAGGGCTCCGGGTCGAACAAGTTTTGTTTGGTGCTCGTCGCATGCGCGCAGTTGGAGACTAGAACGGGCCACCCCTGGTGCGGGATGGGTATTGAGGGTCTGGCACCCTGATCGTTGCCACCCGCTCTTCAAAACTTCTTGGGGAGAATGAGAGTTGGAGATGAGGTAGGAGTTTCAGCGCATGTTGCGTGCGTGCCCTCCACTCTACCCTGCTGAGGGAGAAAGGGGGGAATTGCAAAGGTGAGGGTTCAGATGAAGGTGCGGGCATGATGATGGAGATGGTCAGGGTCGTTCATTGGGGTTTGCCACGAGCGGGTGATGCGCCGATGTAGACGAAAATGACCATCCCGTATACGATTCTTGCTATTACCGCTGTCTATTTTCTGCTTCTGCTGTTTTTCTTCGTATTTCAAATAGTGCAGCCGAAGTATTGGCACTTATGGTCAGTCTATTATGTCCTCGCGGTTGGGATGATTTGTTACACGGCGACTAACTTTGGCATGGGGGCGGGTATCGCGTTTGTTCCTAGGGCAACGGGGATTGTTTTACGGTTGTTGGTGCCTGACAGCCAGGCCAGAGAGAGTCAACCGGCACAAGTAGATTCTGCCAGCCCTTCTGCCTAAAGATTCGATGGATACGTGCCGATGTAACTCGAAGAACCGAACTTAAGCGCGGTCTGGGGGAATCATGAAAGCGGTGCTGTTCAAGGAGCATGGCGGGCCGGAGAAGTTGGTCTACGAGGAGTTTCCAAAGCCGGCGGCTGGGGCCGGGGAGGTCGTCGTGCGGGTGAAGGCCTGCGCGTTGAACCACTTGGACATCTGGATCCGGCAGGGCAATCCCGCCTATCCGATGCCGCTACCGCATATCTCCGGATCGGATATTTCAGGAACCGTGGAAGAGTTGGGTGCAAAAGTTGAAGGTGTGAACGTTGGGGACCGCGTCTTCGTTTCGCCCGGCGTCAGCTGTTGGAACTGTGAGCAATGTCTGGCCGGCCGCGACAACATGTGCAAGTCCTACGGCTTGGTTGGGGCCATGATGCACGGCGGCTATGCGGAGTATGTGAAAGTGCCGGCGCGCAACGTGCTGCCGATTCCCGGATCGCTTTCCTTCGAGCAAGCGGCGGCGTTTCCGCTCGTGTCTGTGACGGCGTGGCACATGTTGTTCCCATTGGCGGATCTCAAGCAGGGCGAGTCGGTGTTGATCATGGGGGCCGGCAGCGGCGTCGGCCATGTCGCCGTGCAGATGGCGAAAATGAGCGGCGCGCGAGTTATCACGACAGTCGGCTCTGACGATAAGTTCGACAAGGCCAAGGCGATCGGCGCCGACGACGTGATCAACCACAGTCGTGAAAAGGTGGCGGCGCGAGTGCGGGAACTGACCCATGGCCATGGGGTCGATGTCATCGTCGAGCACATCGGTCCTGACGCATGGGATGTCTGCATGGAGTCGCTGGGAAAGGGGGGCAGGCTCGTGACCTGCGGCGCCACGACCGGCGCCGAGGTGAAATTGAATCTCCGTTATGTGTTCTCGCGCCAATTGACGATCAAGGGCTCCTATATGGGTACCAGGGCCGAGCTGGTCAAGGCGGCTGAGCTGGTCGGGCAGGGCAAACTAAAGGCCGTGATAGACCGGACCTATCCCCTGGCGGAAGCGCGCGCGGCACAAGAACATTTGCTGAGCCGAAAGTTCTTCGGAAAAATCGTGCTCGTCTGTTGACAGGCGTAGTGCCGAGCATCCTGATCTCGTTCGTCCCCCGCCACTATGAAGAGTCTCGAAGCGGCCGGCAGTTCGTGATAATCTAAGCTGAAACCGAACGCGGCCGGCGTTCCATCCAGTCGAATTCACCATCGACCGAGGGAGGAACCTATGTCTACCGTCTCGCAGATCATGACCAAACGTCCGAAGAGCGTGGGACCCGCCACTTCAGTGGCCGGCGCGGCGAAAGCGATGCGCGCGGCGCGGGTGGGATCGCTGTTCGTCAAGAAAGGCAAGCAGCTGGTCGGGATCGTAACCGACACCGATATCGTCCGGCGTGCGGTAGCGACCGGAAAGCCGCTCGGCAAACTGACGGTCGAGAAGATCATGACCAAGCCCGTTTGCACGATCGAAGGCAGCCGGTCGGTCGACGATGCGCAGGACATGATGGGCGACCTCGGTGTGCGCCATCTGGGCGTCACGCAAGGCGGAGAAATCGTCGGGATTCTCTCCGTGCGGGACGTGCTGATGCACTATAAGCGGTACGCGCAATCGAAGATCACCCCGGAGGTCGGGTACTCGGAGCCGAAGATCGCGCAGGACTAGAAATCGTGAAGCGTTGGTCGTGAAGCGTGAAGCGAGTCCAGCGACCCCGACCGTAGAAAGGCGCGTCTCGGCGCGCCGGGGTTGGGCGGGTGAGAAGATTGACTGTTTCGAGCGTCCGTTACGAAGTGAGCAGGGAAGGAACGTTACTTGGATAACTGTTGTATGAGGTGTCCCAGTTCGGGAAGGATCAACTTCTCCATCGCCAGCCGGACGGCGTTTTCGGAGCCTGGCGTGGAGAAGAGGACGCGGCCTTTAATGATGCCGGCGGTGGCGCGGCTCATGATAGCCGGCGAGCCGATGTCTTGGTAGGTCAAGAAGCGAAACACTTCGCCGAATCCATCCAGTCGTTTTTCCAGCATCGCCTCGACCGCTTCGAACGTGGAATCCCTCCGCGAGATGCCGGTGCCGCCGTTGATGATGATGGCTTGCACGGCGTCGTTCGAGATTCCCTCCGCAATACGGCCCTGGATCTGCGCCGGCTCGTCTTTAACCAGGTGGTAGGCCGCAATGCTGTGGCCTTTCTCCTTGAGCAGTTTCTGGATCAATCGACCGCTGGTGTCGGTGTCCGGCGTACGGGTGTCGCTGCAGGTGATTACCATGCAGCCCACTGAGTTGGGTGCGTGGCTTTTGTGTTCGTGAGCGGCGTGGCTACTCATGGATAGAATCAGGCGCGGGGCGATGGGCGAGTGGCTAGGGGCTGAGTCGCGGATGTGCCCATTGCCTCTGGCCCCTTGCCTCTAGCCTGCCATTATTTCCACACTGCATCGGGATTCAATTTCGCTACCGGTTTCCCGCCCTTGATGTGTTCGTCGAGAATGGTGGCCACGTCGGCTTCCGTGACCTTGGAGTACCAGGTGCCGTCCGGATAGACGACGACGGTCGGGCCTTGTTCGCAGGGACCGAGGCATGACGAGCCCGTGACGAGAACTTCACCCGGCATGATGCCGCGTTGCATGAGCCCCATGTTGAAGGCCATGAGCAACTGGCTCGATCCCTGGCCTCCGCACGAAGGCTTAGGATGGCCAGGCGGACGGGCATTGGTGCAGACGACGATGTGATGCTTCGGTTTCGGCATGGGTTCTCCTGGTTTAGTTTGAGGCGAGGGGCATGCGGCTTGCGGCGAGAGGAGACCGGTTCCCCTTGCCTCTTGCCCCCTGCCGCCGACCGTTTATTTCGGCCGATACGACTGCCACTGTTCGATGCACTCTTCGGGGAGCTTCCAATGCTTGAGCCCCTTCATGACCCAATCCAGATAGTGTTCTTTCGGCTTGAATTTGCCGATCGGGTTCGCGGCGTAGGTTGTCACGAGCGTCTTGTCGCCGGCTTCGGTCAAGACGGTCGCTTGCACATGGCGAAAGGCGCCCGGCGGCACGTCGCCTTCGAATTGATCCATCAGTTTGATGTCTTCGTCGGTCAATTCGAACACCGCCCCCCAGACTCGCTCGCCCGGCGAGGGCGAGACGCTCGGGAGTCCGCACCGCCATTGCGCCGACCACCGGCAGAACTGGATCGTATGCTCAGGGAGGGTAGCGAGGAACTGGAACTGGTGTTCAGGCGCCCGCCGCTTGAGCTGCGTGGGGTTCAGATTGTCGCCATACAGGAAGAATTTCATCTGTTCTCCGTTCTCAAACTCGTCATTTGTAACACACTGACTTTTCACCGCACAAGCCGGCTTGTGCGGCGTCATCCGTGAAGCGTTAAGCGTGAAGCCAGGAAGGGATCATGATCGCATCTGATTCTGTCCCCTCGCAAAATGCGAGATACGCTACACGAATGACGGTCAATGCATTGACTTCACGCTCACGCGCTTCCTATGATGCCGGCCATCGTGGTGAAGATCGTTCATTATGCCGTTGTGGTGTTGCTGTTGGCCGGGGCTGGTTACTTCATTTGGACCAAGCCCCCGACGGTCAATCCCATGCTGGATCGGCGGGCGGCCGACGCGCTCGCGCTGGTCCAAACCCACCGGGCGCAAGGGTACCCGACGATTCTCCAGGCCATGACCGATCATGTGCGGTCGATGAAAGCGCGGGGCCTAAATGCCAGACTCGGGGAATGGCGCGTCAAACAGGTGGACGGCGATATCTATGAAGTGCGCATTCAGTTGCGCGATCAGGGTGTCACGGGTCAATGGTTTGAGCGCGAGTTCATCTGGCACGCGAATCTCTCACTGAAAAAGGTGAATGCGGCGTCTCTTCCTGCCGACGGGGTCACCCCGAAAGCCGATGAACCTACCGGACCGGCCGGGCCTGCCGTGCCGCAATTCCCTGGCGCAACATGATCCGCTAGGTGAAGCCGTCCGGCAGTGCCACCAGTACCTGATCGCCCTCCACCTTGACGTGACAGCAAGCGACGGTGATGTCCGGATTTCCCTTTCGCTCGCCCGTCTTGAGGTTGAATTCCCATCCGTGCCATGGACATTCTATGGTGTCGTGCGTCAGCAGCCCTTCGCCCAACGGACCTCCGGCGTGCGGGCAGGTGTTATCGACGGCGTAGAACGTTCCATCAATGTTGAACAGGGCAATCCGGACCCCGTTCACGTCGATGGTTTTTCCGGAGCCGGGCGGAATGTCACCGACGGCGGCGACGACGACGTAGTCGGACATCATCTTTTTATAGCCGAAACCCCTTCTGAACCTTCCCCGAAGGCAAGCCCTCGCAGAACCGCCCTCAGCTTGATTTCACGGGACGCTTATGGCATTAATTTACGGGAGCGTACCCAGACCGTATAAGGCCCTCTCAGACAAGGAGCCTCGGTTGGGAGATGAGGATTCCACTCTATGGAAATGACCCTCCTGCTCAACTCCACGTACGAACCCCTGCGTGTCGTCCATTGGCAAAAAGCGATCGCGCTCCTGTGGCAAGGCAAAGTAGAAGTTCTTGAAGTCTACGATCGTGAAGTGCACGGCGTATCGATCTCGTTCAAACTGCCGGCCGTCATGCGGTTGTTGAAGTTGGTTCGCCTCAAGGATAGCCACCGCGCCGTCAAGTTCTCCCGCATCAACATCTTCACCAGGGACGGGTACACCTGCCAGTATTGCCGGAGCAAATTTCGAACAGAAGAGCTGACCTTCGATCATGTGGTGCCCATCGCCAAGGGCGGCCGAAAGACCTGGGAAAACATCGTCACCGCCTGTTGGCGCTGCAACAACAAGAAGAGCGGCCGGACGCCGGAAGAAGCGGGTATGCGGTTGATGAAACGGCCGGTCAAGCCGCGCTGGAGTCCCATCGTCACGATTACCATCGGCATCCGGAATACGCCGGAAAGCTGGCGGGACTATCTGTATTGGAATATGGAACTCGACGCCGATCCATCGGAAACATAGTTTTGAGTTTTTAGTGTTTAGTTGTTAGTTGTAGGACAAGTCTCTCCCTCGCCTCACTAAAAACTTAAAACTAAGAACTCAAAACTTTCTCTACGTTCACTTCACCGTATCCAAGATGATCTCAAAATCTCGTCCGCCGGGCAACGTCGGATTCTTCGCGTAGCGGCCTTCGATGTCTCCCGGTTGGGCCGGCCCTGCTTGGCCGTCTCGATCCAATCGCGCTATCACGTCGACCATTCCCCGTAACTCAGATCCTTGCACCATCACGTCGGCATTGGTGATTTCAAACGGGACGGGGAATTTCGGATTCTCGATCCGCTTGGCCGCGACCGGCCTCGGGGTTCCTCCCGGTCTTCTTACGATGACGAAGAGCACGTCGGTCGGCCGCACTTGGCTTTCGAGCCCCGGGCTGAGGATCACCTTGCCGGCAATAACCGGCTCTCCCCCTTGCGGGTCGCAGGTGTGCGCCAATCCCAGCCAGGCTGCGATGGCCGCCAGACCGATAATGCCGCCGGCCATGCCCAACGTGCCCATCTTGTACTCGGCCATAGGAAATCCTCAGGTGAGGGATGTGAGAAAACGGGCCGCATTATACCGATGTCCCGGGCAAAAGGGGAGGGCGCCGAC
The DNA here is from genome assembly GCA_037445005.1 of Nitrospira sp. Classification (GTDB taxonomy): domain Bacteria; phylum Nitrospirota; class Nitrospiria; order Nitrospirales; family Nitrospiraceae; genus Nitrospira_C. The sequence continues at coordinate 14,838 of JBBILH010000054.1, read as the reverse complement.
GGTGGTTTACGCTGGAAAAGCCGCTGTTGTATGATGCCATCTTTCTCTAGGGAGGTTTTACCATGGCGGCGAATCCTGGTTTCCCGGTGACCCTTGATGTCCGGGGCTATCCGGTGCTGGTGCTCGGAGGCGATGAAGAGGCGGCGGACAAAACACAGCGATTGCTGGAGTCCGGAGCGAGAGTGACGGTGGTTTCTCCGACACTCCACGAGACGTTGAAGCAGTTGGCGGCGTCGGCGAAAGTGGTCCATCGGGGGCGCCATTTCCGGGAGACGGATTTGGAGAGCGCCGTCCTGGTCATGAATACGATCCGTGGCGACAAGGAGTTCTCGCGGATGCTGTTCGCCAAGGCTCGGGAGAAGAAATTCTTGCTTTGGTCGGTCGACTATCCGGAAGCTTCCACCGTCACCATGCCGGCCGTCGTGGCGTCGGGACATGCGCGCGTCGCGATCAGCACCAGCGGAATGGCTCCGGCGCTTTCGGGATTCATGAAGGAAGATCTGGAAAAGATTCTCGATTCGGAATTCGCGTCCTTTGTCGAGTGGCTCGGACAACTGCGGGATCAAGCTAAAGCCAACGAGCCCGATGCCGAGAGGCGGCGGGCGTTGCTGCGCGAGGCCTTGGACGGTTTCCGGCTTCTGGGCAAGGTGCAATATCCAAAAGTGTGGTTGGAAGAACGGGTCGCAGGGTCGTCAGGCGTGAAGCATGAAGCGTGAGGCGAAAGGGGGAAGCGCGATGGTCTTGCTCGAATTCAGCATGTCGCCGCTCGGGAAGGGTGAAAGCGTCGGCAAATTCGTCGCCCGCTCGGTGGACATCATCGACAAGAGCGGCGTCCCATATCGGCTGAATCCTATGGGGACGGTGTTGGAAGGCGAGTGGAACGAGGTCATGGATGTCGTGAAGCACTGCTATGATCGGATGAAGAAGGATTGCAACCGGATTTCCTGCTCCATCAAGATCGACTACCGCAGAGGGGCGTCCGGCCGGCTTGACAGCAAAGTGGCGAGCGTCGAGCGGCGGCTCAAGCGAAAGGTGCGCACGTAGATCGTCTGTATCTTTTCCCGATCATTCTGTATCTCATCTGATACCGGCATAGGTACGTTCAGTCCCCTCGAATGCAGTCCTGTCTCTGTATATTTGCCTCATACCGTCTGTTCCTGTCGCGGCTCGATCTTTGCGGTGGAACACCGCGGACAATACGCGCATTCGCGAGGATCTCGAACTTGAAAGAGGGTATTTACTCCTTCAACGTGTCGAGGCACAATTGGCCGCCCTTCTGCCCGGCGGCGTATCGGGCGCTCGTGTGAAAATGGTGATGTCCCAACCGCTCTTGCCCCCTGAGAAAACCATTCTCGATCGTCCCTTTATGCAGTTCACGCCGTTCGGTGTCGACGGACGGGGGAAACGGATCGGTGACGTCAGCGGCATCGTGATTCTGGACAATGTGGAGTATTTGGAGGAAGTGATCGGCCGGACGCGTGGAACGGACGCGGCGGGGAGGATTGCCGGAGAACTTTGCCGGCTGTTGAACGAGCGGGTTCGTGATCCCAACCACCATGTCGCGCCCGAGCAACTGAAGAATGTATGGAACAGTTACTCCTACGAATTTGCAAGCTACCTTAGAGAATTCTGTTGCCGGCTTTCAGGAGACCAGGAGTTCTTCGTGAACGTCGGGCGAGAGAAGCATATCTCACCGCTGATTCAGACGCTCGGTCGTCCGTTCAGCCTGGCGCAAATCCATCGGATGTATCCCTATTTTGCACAGAAGTTTGCAAAGGGCTTGGAGTATGCGGTTGTCGACGTGACCAATGCGTCGGCCGTTTTGCGGCTGACCGTGACAGACGCCGTGTATGCGCAGTTCGGCCCCTATCGGAAGGCCTGCGCGCGGCAGATATGCGAGTCGGTCAAAGGGCGGCTCTCGATGGTCCCGGCGAAGCTTCGGTCGTTGCCGCCTTCGGTGGTGACGGACCGGTCCTGTATCGTGCGCGGCGACGACTATTGCGAATGGGAGGTCCGGTGGCAGCCTGAGTCGATCCGGCCCGTCGCCTGGTCTTTGTGGGGAGCCGCAGCGGGCACCTTCGCTGCGGTGAGTCTGCCGTTGTTGTACCCGGCAGGCGATTTAGCGCAGATTGCGCTGGCCGGATTAGTTCCTGTGACGGCTTCCGCGCTCTTGATGAACCGGCGATTGCGCAAAGAAGGTCGGGAGCGGGAGGCGTTGATCGCCGAGCAGATCAGTTTTGCTGAGTCCCGCCACGAGGAGCTTCGCGAAGCCTATCTTGAGCAGGAACAGACCCGGGTCGAATTGCGCCGGAGGGTGAACCACTTGACGGTCCTCCATAGTGCCGGATTGCTCTTTAGTTCGACGCTCGACCGTGAAGCGTTACTTCAACAAGTTCTGGAGACCCTGACCCGCGAGTTGCACTATGACCGGGCGATGATTTCTTTTTACGATTCGGCACGCGGCGTCGCCAAGGATGCGCGGGTTGTGGGTGTTCCGGATGCGGTTGCGGCGCTTGCCCGATCGCGGGAAACGCCCGTGACTGATCCCGAGAGTCCGGAGGGTCTCGTGTTGTTGCAGGGGAAGCCGCTTCTGATCGGCGATATCACGGCCTGGTGGGATCGCATCCATCCGTTCAACCGGGAGTTGGCTGAACTGACCGGGACCAAGTCTTTGATGGTGGTGCCTTTGAAGACCAAGGATCGGGTCCTCGGGAGCCTAATGGTCGATCAAATGCAGGAACATTCCCTGACGCTTGAAGACCTGGAACTGCTGATGACCTTCGCCAATCAGGTCGCGAGCGCGCTCGATAACGCGGCGGCGTACCGGCAGATCGAAGAGCTTAACGCGGGTTTGGAGCTGAAAGTGCGGGAGCGGACGGCGGAGTTGGAGCAGGCCGACCGGTTGCGATCCCAGTTTCTTTCTCACGTGTCCCACGAATTGAAGACCCCGTTGACCTCGATCAAGGGGTTTCTCCAGAACATGCTCGACGGGCTCACGGGGGCGGTCAATGAGAAGCAGCGGCGGTATCTTTCGCGGGTATTGGAGAATTCCGAGCGCCTGATCCGAATGATCGAGGATTTGCTGGATCGGACGAGAATTGAGACCGGACGCTTGGAGCTCACGCCGGCCGATCTGGACGTCGGCCATTGCGTGGCGGACGCGGTCGAGCAGTTGCGGCCGTTGGCGCAGGCGAAAGGCCAGGAGATCGACGCCGAGTACCCGGCCGTTCCCCTGATTGTTTGGGCCGATCGCGATCGGCTGTTTCAGGTGGTGACAAATCTGGTCCAGAACGCGGTGAAGTTCACGCCTGAAGGGGGACGGATCAAGGTCAGCGTGCAACCGGCCGGTCCACGTTCTGCGGGCATTTCCGTCCGAGACACGGGGCCCGGCATTCCCGAGACGTTTCTGGAGAAGATTTTTGATCCGTTCTTCAGAGTGAAGGAGGGGCGGGCCGGTGCAAAGGGGCTGGGACTCGGTCTATCCATCGTTCGCACTCTGCTTGAACTGCACGGGGGTACGATCGTCGCACGGAACGGATCGGGCGGCGGAGCGGAATTCAATGTCGCGCTTCCCCTACGTCCCACGGTGGATGTCGGAACCGGGGATGGGAACGGTCGGGATTCCCGTATTCTAGTGGTCGATGACGATCCCGACATCCGGCAAATGCTGGAGGATCGTCTCTCTGCCTGCGGGTATCACGTTCTCACGGAGTGCGACGGGCTTCGGGCCCTCGAACGGGTGCGGATGGAATCGTGGTCTGGTCTGATTCTCGACGTGGGAATTCCGACTTTAGACGGGATGGAGGTCCTACGGCGTGTCCGTCAGAAAGACCAGCATCTACCGATCGTCATGGTGACGGCATCGGGAGCGCGCGAAACCGCCGTACGCGCGATCGGCATGGGAGCGCAGGCCTATCTGTTGAAGCCGTTTGATGCCGCGGAACTGCAACGAGTAATCGACGCTTGGTTTCATCAGGCCGAAACGAAAACACGAACGCCGGTCTAACGCGGAGGTGCCGATGGCCGCGGTAAGGAGATGGCATGAGAGGATCGAAGAAGAGCGTGAAGATGACCGATCTGCGCGTATCAGGGCTGCTGTTCGCGCTCGCACTCTTGTTCGGGCTCTCCCTTATCGTAGGGTGTTCGGATCCTGCCTCAGCGCAGGTGCCGCGGATTCAAGGGCAGGGAACCGCGGCCTCCGGCATGGGGAACGCCTTCTCCGCGCAAGCGGACGACGCCTCCGCGATCCATTACAACCCCGCCGGATTGACCCAGCTCCACGGCGTCCACGTCATGGCCGGCGCACTTGTTTCAGGCGGCACAACGGCTTTCACCGGCCCGACCGGTGTCACCGCCAAGGGAGACCGTAACGGCAACGCAGCCTGGCCGCCGCCCGGACACCTCTACATCACCGCCAATCTCAAGGATCTTGGCGTAACATCGCTCGGCCAATTGAGCGCCGGCGTAGGAGTAAATGTGCCGTTCGGTTCGTTGAATCGCTGGCCCAAGGACGGGCCCTTCAGAACGGCGACGACGTTCAATACGCTCCCCCTTCTCGACGTGAAGCCGACCTTGGCTTACAAATTGACCGAAAACCTCTCGATCGGAGTGGGCGCCGACATCTATAGCTTTTCCGGATTGGTGGGGGAAGGCCAGATAGAACGGCAATCCGTCTGGCCGGGCGGGTTAGGGATTCCCGCCGGTGCCGGTGTAGAATTGTTCGGCAAAGACACGGCGGCCGGATTCAACACAAGTCTCCTGTATACGGCGTTGCGCAATGCCGAAGGGCAGCCGGTGGCGAATATCGGTATCGTCTATCGGAGCCAGGCCGCGATGCATCTGACCGGAGGGCTCTTGGCGAATGGTGCGAAGATTTCCGATGCCAGGGCCACGATGGTGTTGCCTCAGATCATCACCGGCGCCGTCGCCGTTTGGCCGATTAGGACGAATGAGCATGAATGGAAGCTCGAAATGGACATCGACTACGTCGGCTGGAAATCTTTCCGCAATCTCGATGTCGCTCTTGCCGGCGGCGTGACGATTCCACAGCCGTTGAATTGGCGGAGCACGTTCGCCGTCAACATCGGAACCGAATACAAGTGGCTGGTCCTCGGCTCCTTGCCCCACTGGGAAGTAGCCTTGCGGACCGGGTATACGAACCAGCCGACCCAGGCTCCTGATCTCACGTTCGATCCCGGGATTCCCTCGGCGGATGCGCACATCGTCGGCGGAGGTTTGGGCTTTCTGTGCAAAGAGGGCGCGGCGTTCTTGGGCTTGGTGCCGTGCGGAGAATTCGGGGTCGGCTCGGTGAAAACGAAATCGATCGGGATCGACCTGTCTTATCAAGCATCGATCTATGAAGACCGGACCGTTGCCGGCAATCGCAATCCGACCGTAAACGGTCGCTACCAAACCACGCTGCACACGGGCGGAGTCTCAATGCGTTTTCTGTACTGAGGAGGTTGCGCGACTGCAGTAGACGCCTGAGCATGGTATTCTGCAAGCTTAAGGAAGCCCGCCCAAGTCCGCATTATCCATGGACGATTCCGCGGTGATCGCGGATACGCCGCTGCGACCATTTTCGTCGCTCGTCGTTCGTGAAGCGTGAAGCGTATCTGCCGGCGGTTTCACGGGTAATGTTTCGGGTTTCAACTTCCTGGGTTCTGGACAACTTGAAGCGTGAAACTTGGAACTCAGGATCGAGAGACGAGAGACGCTGTTCGGGCGGTTTCGCGACGAACCGTCATGAATAATGCGGGTTAGGAAGATTGATACAGGCGAGGGACTCGCGGCCCGATTGCGCAGAGCACCTCGTAAGGGATGGTGGAAGTCCATTCGGCCACTTGGTCGGCCCCGATCGTCTCTTGCCCTTGCCGGCCGATCAACACCGCTTCATCTCCGACCTGGACGCCGGGAAGGTCCGTCACGTCGACCATCGTCATGTCCATACAGACCATGCCGACTATGGGAGCGCGAATACCGTGGATCAGGACCGCCCCACGGTTCGAGAGGCGCCGGTTGTATCCGTCGGCGTAGCCGATCGGGAGCACGGCGATCATCGTCCGGCGTCGGGCCACGAAGGTGCGGTTGTAACTGACCGTGTCGCCCGGTTGAACCGTCCGGAGGTGTGAGACGAGGGTCCTCAGCGTCAAAACGGGCTGCAAATCCGGGGCGGCTACCGAAGCCGGCAAGGTGTGATAGCCGTACAGCATAATGCCGGGGCGCACCATCGAGAAGTGCGACTGATGAAAGCGGACGATGGCGGCGCTGTTGGCTGCGTGGACGAGAGAAATTTTTGCGCCCCCTCTTTCTATCTGATCGAGGGCGCTTCGAAAGTCGGCTAGCTGCCGCTCCGTGACCTCTTGATCGTTTCCGTCGGCGTCCGCGAGATGCGTCATGACTCCCTCGACCAGCAGCGACGGATGAGAGGACAGGCGGTCGAAGAGCGCAGGCACGCCATCCGGGGGAAACCCCAAACGCCTCATGCCCGTGTCGATCTTAATATGGATCGGGAATGGGGAGTCCAGCGCACCGGTCGCCTTCGCGAGAGGACGGATGAGGCGCTCGTCGCCGACGACGGGTGTCAGTCGGTACGCCACCACGTCGCGGATTTGTTCTTCGAACAGGGGGCCGAGCACGAGAATGTCGGCAGCGACGCCGGCGTCGCGTAGCGCGAGTCCTTCCGCCGGCGACACGACTCCAAAAATTCCGACGCCTCCGGCGACGAGGGCCTTGGCGACCTCGACAGCCCCATGGCCGTAGGCGTTGGCCTTGACGACGGGCATGATTTTGCAAGCGGCCGGAACTCGTCGCTGGATCTGGGAAAGGTTATGGGCGAGCGCGCTGAGACTGATGTGGGCGTGTGTCGTGGGCACCATTGATGTTGCAATCAGCGGACAGGAAGAACGGGGAGAGCAGGGCGATCATGCTCATACTTCGAGGATTTCCTGCTCTTTCTTCTTGATGACATCGTCGATCTTCTGCGTGTACTGGTCGGTCAGTTTCTGAATTTCGGCTTCCGACTTCCGCAACTCGTCCTCCGTCAATTTGGCATCTTTTTGGAGTTTCTTCAACTCTTCGTTCCCATCCCGACGGAAGCCTCGGATGTGAACCTTAGTGTCCTCCCCGTGTTTCTTACAAATCTTGGTCAGTTCCTTACGGCGCTCTTCCGTGAGCGGAGGCAACGGAACCCGGATGATTTTGCCGTCGTTGGAGGGATTCACGCCAAGTCCTGAAGCGGAAATGGCCTTTTCAATCTCCTTGATCAACTGCGGTTCCCAGGGTTGGATCGTAATCAGGCGGGCCTCGGGTACCGACAGATTCGCGACCTGTTTCAGCGGTGTCATCGTCCCGTAGTAGTCGACCCGGACATTATCGAGAAGTCCCACCGACGCTCGGCCCGTTCGCAGACCGGCCAAGTCCCGCTTCAAGTGCTCGATGGCCTGTTCCATCTTGCCGGCGACGGTTTGGCGGATGGCGGCTGCGTTCGACATGATAGCGACTCCGGTGGTTAGCGCGGGCCGGCGGTGACGAGCGTGCCGATCGGTTCACCGGTGGCTACGCGCTTGAAGTTGCCCTGCTGCTTCAGATTGAAGACGATGAGCGGCAAATTGTTGTCCATGCAGAGGCTGATCGCGGTGGCGTCCATGACCTTGAGATTCTTGTTGAGAATATCGAGGAAGGAGATCTCTCGGTATTTCTTCGCGGAGGGATTCTTCACCGGGTCCGCGTCGTAAATGCCGTCAACCTTCGTCCCTTTCATGATGACTTCTGCGCCGATTTCCATGGCCCGCAAAGAGGCGGCGGTATCCGTGGAGAAATAGGGGTTGCCGGTGCCTCCGGCGAAAATGACGACGCGTTTCTTCTCAAGGTGCCTGATGGCCCGGCGGCGGATGTAGCCTTCGGCGAGTTGCCGCATTTCGATGGCGGATTGCACGCGGGTCATGATGCCGGCCCGTTCGAGCGCGTTCTGAAGCGCCAACGCATTCAGCACCGTGGCCAACATGCCCATGTAGTCGGCCGATGCCCGCTCCATACCCGAGGCGCTGGCGGCGATCCCGCGAAAGATGTTGCCGCCGCCTATCACGACGGCGACTTGGATGTCGAGGGAGACGACCGTGGCGATTTCCGCGGCCAGCCCTTCGAGCACGGAGGGTTGGATGCCGTATCCCTGCTCCCCCGCCAGCATCTCTCCGCTGACTTTGAGGAGGATGCGTCGGTAGGGGGCACCGCTCATGCTTCGCCTAATTGGTAGCGGGTAAAGCGCCGGATGTTCATGTTCTCGCCGATCTTGGCGATCTTCTGGGACAACAGGTCCTTGATCATCACGGCCGGATCCTTGATAAAGGCCTGCTCGAGCAGGCAGCTCTCCTGATAGAACTTTTCGAGCTTGCCGTCCACGATCTTGGGCCAGGCGGCCGGAGGTTTCCCCATTTCCTTGGCCTGCCCCTCGTAGATCGCGCGCTCCTTATCGACCACGTCCTTGGGGATGTCCTCGCGTTTCACATAGGAAGGTTTCGCCGCTGCGACCTGGAGCGCCAGGTCGTTCACGAAGGCTTTGAATTCCTCGTTGCGCGCCACGAAGTCGGTTTCGCAATTGACTTCGATCAAAACGCCGATTTTTCCGCCCATGTGGATGTACGCGTGAATGAGTCCCTGGTTGGTTTCGCGCCCCGCCTTCTTCTGGGCGGCGGCCAGCCCCTTCTGCCGCAGATAGTCGATCGCCTTCTCGACGTCGTCGCCGTTTTCCTGCAAAGCCTTCTGGCAGTCGAGAATGCCGGCGCCGGTTTTTTCTCTCAGTTCCTTGACGAGGTGACTTGATCCAGCCATGCCTGACAGTCCTTCTTTGTGAGCAGTGAAAGATCGCTATGATGCGAACGCGCCGGCTAGGATGCGGGAGCGCCGGCGAGGCTCGCGGCTCCCATTTTATCGTCGCCCGAGGGACTCGGTTGAAACTCGGCTTCCTCGCGCTGGGTTCGGAGATGCGCGCCCTCAATGCAGGCTTCGGCGATTTTAGACGTGATCAGCTTGATCGAGCGGATGGCGTCGTCGTTGCCTGGAATCGGGTAGGTGATGTGATCGGGATCGCAGTTGCTGTCTACGATGGCGATGACGGGAATGTCGAGCCTGGTCGCCTCTTGGACCGCGATCCGCTCGATCCGCGTGTCGAGGATGAACACGGCGCCGGGGAGGCCGCGCATGTTCTTAATGCCGGTCAGGAACTTCTGCAGTTTGACCAATTCCTTCTGTTTCTGGGAGATTTCCTTCTTGGTCAATCCGTGATGGGCGGGATCCACCAACATCCCTTCGATCTTCTTCATCTTGTCGATGCTGCGCCGGATCGTCTGGAAATTCGTGAGCATGCCTCCGAGCCAGCGCTGGTTCACATAGAACATGTTCGAGCGGACGGCCTCTTCCTGAAGTATCTCGGCCGCCTGGCGCTTCGTTCCGACGAACAGCACGGATTGTCCTGAAGCCACGGTGTCGCGGACGAAGGCATAGGCCTGCTCCATGCGCGCAACCGTCTGCTGAAGATCGATGATGTAGATGCCGTTGCGTTCTCCGAAGAGAAATTTCTTCATCTTCGGATTCCAGCGATTGGTTTGGTGGCCGAAATGGACCCCCGCTTCCAAGAGTTCCTTAATCGCGATCACTCCCATGCCTTCACCTCCCCTCAAGGCTTGCCGAGCACCCGCTTGCGCGGGCGAGAGGAAACCATCCTCTTGTTCTCAAGCCAGGCGGCGCGACACCGCGCCGATGTGTATTTGATTGTGAGTCCGCCCACACGGAATTGTGCGTAACGGAGTTGGATTGTTCAGATCCAAAGCCTTGGAACAGTAGCAGATTGTCCTGTCGTTTACAAGGTTCCTCTTCAGAATTTTCCCCTTAGGATCGGTAACTTGCGTTGATCTTCACGTAATCAAAAGACAAATCGGTGGTCCACAGCCGCGCCCGATGTCTTCCTTGGCCCAATCCGACCGTGATGGTGAATTCTCTCCTCCGGAACACGGAGGCAATCCGGCGTTCAGCCCCAAGCCCCAGCCCGACTCCTTTACGCACCATCGGGACGCCGTCGAAGGAGAGGGAGATTCTTGAGGGAACGACCGGGACCCCCGCGCGTCCGATGGCAGCCATGACGCGGCCCCAGTTCGCGTCCTCGCCGAACAGGGCGGTCTTCACAAGATTCGACGTTCCCACCGTCGCGGCCACTTGTCTGGCCTGAGCCTGCGTTTTAGCTCCGGACACCTCGATGCACACGACCTTGGTGACGCCTTCTCCGTCCCGGCAGATGGACAATGCCAGCGATCTGCAGGCTTGCATCAGCATCGAGACGAATCTGCGGTAGGCCGGCGTGCCGATTTGGATGACCCGATTGCCGGCGAGTCCGTTGGCTAGGCACAGCACCGTATCATTCGTGCTGGTATCTCCGTCGACGGAGATGCAATTGAACGACTCGTTTACGGCCGCCACGAGCGCCTGCTGCAGCACGGGTCGTGTGACGGCCGCATCGGTCGTCAGATATCCCAGCATGGTCGCCATATTGGGGTGGATCATTCCAGATCCCTTTGCCATGCCGCCGATTGTGACGAGTTTGCCGTTGACGAAACTCTGTACGACCACCGACTTCGGACGGAGATCGGTGGTCATAATGGCTTTTGCGGCCATGGGTCCGCCACGGCGGCTGAGAGCGGCCACCAAACCGGGAATACCCCGTAGAATACGTTCTACCGGAAGCCTTCGTCCGATGACGCCGGTGGAACCGATGAACACCTGGTGCGTTGAAATATCGAGGGTTCGGGCGAGTCGGCTGGCGGTTTGAATTGCGGCCATGAGGCCCGCTTGTCCCGTGCAGGCGTTGGCGTTTCCGCTGTTGACAAGGATGGCGCGACCGAGTCCATGCCGGAGGTGATAGCGGTCGAGCACGACCGGCGCCGCTACAACCTGGTTCTTCGTAAATACGCCGGCGATCGGACCACTGACGTCTGAGACGACCAGCGCCAGGTCCGGTGTTTTCTGCTTTTTGATCCCGCAATGCATGCCTGCGGCGCGGAAACCCTGTGGCGCCGTCACGCCGGCGGACTGTCGAACTGCCCGTTGAGGTTTTCGCATGGAAAGTCCGTTACGGTTCGCCTAAGGATAGGCGGCAGGAGCGGTCAGTCCCATGTCCTCGGGAATACCGAGCATGAGATTCATGGCTTGAATGGCTTGTCCGGCGGCGCCCTTCACAAGGTTATCCACTGCGGCGACGGTCACCACCCAGCCGGCGCGCTGGTCTAGGAAGACGCCGATGTCGCAGTAGTTGGACCCTCTGGTGTAGCGCGGATTGGGCACGATGTCTTCACAGAGCCGCACGAAGCGCTCGCCCTTGTAGAAAGCGCGATACAGATCGCGCAGCTCCGGCAGCGCTATCGGAGACGTCAGACGGCAATAGGCCGTGCTCAAGATTCCGCGGTTCATCGGAACCAGATGCGGTGTGAAGGCGACGGAGGCGACCCCGCTTCTGCCTGAATGGCGCTGAAGCAACGCGCTCAACTCTTGTTCGATCTCGGGAATGTGCCGATGCGAACCGATCTTGTAGGGCTCCAACGACTCGTGCGCTTCCGGAAAGTGATAGGGAAGCGCTGGACTGCGCCCTGCGCCGGAAATGCCGGATTTGGCATCGATGACGATGGAGTTGGGCTCGACCAGACCTTTGGTAAAAAGCGGAGCCAGTTGAAGAATCGCTGCCGTCGGGTAGCAACCGGGCGACGCGACGAGCTTGGTTTTCGCGATTGCGGCGCGATGCAGTTCCGGCAGCCCGTAGACGGCAGCGGCCAAAAGTTTCGGCTGGGTATGCGGTGTCTTGTACCAGGTTTCATAGGCAGCCGGATTTTTCAGTCGATAGTCCGCACTCAAGTCGACAATGAATTTACCCGCTTTCGCGCAGGATGCCACGGGGTCCAACGATTTGGTATGAGGGAGCGCCAGAAAGACCGCGTCCGCCCGACCGGAAAGCGCCTCGGGCGTGAGGGCTTCAAACGAAAGCGGCACCTGCCCGGCCAGACTCGGAAAAACCGCAGCGACCGGTTGCCCCGCCGATTTTTCAGAGGTCACCGCTACGAGTTCGAAGTGCGGATGGGCAACGGCAAGGCGGACAAGCTCCGCCCCGGCGTACCCGCTGGCTCCTGCGATGGCAATTTTGAATTTCTTCATAGCGCGAACGAATCTAGCAGACCGTCGTTCGATTGCAGAATACGAGATAGGAACGACGAGGTACGAGCCTTTATAGCTATGGACATAAAAAAAGGGAAGGCCGGAAGCCTTCCCTTTTCTCGATTCCGGCTTCGGCAGTTAGCGTTTGGAGTACTGGAACCGCTTCCTCGCGCCCTTCTGTCCGTATTTCTTCCGTTCCTTCACACGCGAATCGCGCGTGAGCAGGCCTTCCTTCTTCAAGGGCGATCGCAACGGCTGGCTCAATTCCACCAGCGCCCGCGCGATGGCATGGCGCAAGGCTCCGGCCTGTCCTGTCGGTCCGCCCCCATGTACGGTGGCTTTAATAGAGTATTTTCCCGAGACGCCCGCCAGCTCCAGCGGGAGTTGAATGATCTGTCGCAAGGTCAGCCGCGGGAACGCCTTTTCGATCGGCTTCTCGTTGATGGTGATGTCACCGGCGGTCCCGGTGACCCAGGCCCTTGCGATTGCGCATTTCCGGCGTCCGGTTGCGTACTGGGTTACTGCTGCCATGCTCTCTAGCCCTCCTCGCTGTCTCGTCTACACGGTTAGAGTGTGATCGGTTCAGGATTCTGCGCTTTGTGCGGATGTGCGGTGCCCGCATAGACCCGAAGTTTCTTGGCCATACCGTTGCCTAGCGGCGTCTTCGGCAGCATGCCCTCGACGGCCTGCACCAAGAGCTGCGTCGGATCCTTGCGGAAGACATGCTTCGCGGTCGACGTTTTCATTCCGCCGGGATAGCCGGAATGCGACCGATACAGCTTCGTCTCCATTTTGTCGCCGGTCAGTCGAATCTTCTCGGCATTCACGATCACGACATGGTCGCCCATATCGACGTTGGGGGTGAACGTGGGCCGATGTTTACCTCGCAGGACGCCGGCTACGCGTGCCGCCAGTCGGCCGAGGGTCTTGCCCTCCGCATCGACCAAGTACCACTTTTCTTGAACTTCAAGGGGCTTCTGGAAATACGTCGACATTGTTGTCTCGCTCCTTCGCGTCGAGGGATTGGATCAGGTTTCCTGCACTTCCTTGGCGTCGTGAGTTTTAGATTCCAGTTTGGCGAGCCAAGCGTCAAGGTTGGCGGTGCTCCGGCGTTCCAGGACATCTTCTGTCACGTAAATCGGACAATGCGCCCGCAAGGCCAAGGACAAGGCATCGCTGGGCCTGGCGTCGATCGTCCGCTCCACTCCGTTATTACTGAGGTAGATTGTCGCGAAATAGGTGCTGTTCTTGACATCGGTGATGACCATGCGGTGGATTGTCACGCCCAAATGATCGGCGAAGCTCTTGATCAAGTCGTGGCTCATCGGCCTCGGGGTCACGGTGGTGTCCAGCGCAAGCTTGATCGCATGACCTTCCGCCGCTCCGACCCAAATCGGAAAGTTGTCGGTTTTGCCGTCCTGCCTGGTCAACACCACGATACGGGTGTCGGTGTTCGCCTCGTCGAGCACCCGATCTACCTTGTATTCGATCACGGCTTGGTTCTGCAACGGGCGGCTCATGTCACTTTTCTTCCCCCGAATCGAGCTTGCCGAAGTCCTCGGGTTTTAGATTTTCGAGCCACTGCTCCAGTTCTTCGGAGCTTTGCTTCGTCAGGACGGTTTCATTTGCGAAGACGGGGGCGCTACAGCGCAGGGCCAATGCGATAGCGTCGCTCGGCCTCGCATCAACGGTGTATTCGGAGTCTCCGTACATGAGGTGGATCTTGGCGAAGTACGTATGTTCGTTCAGATCGGTGATCACGACGCTCAACACCTTTGCGTCGTAGGCGTCCAGAAAGGATTTCATAAGATCGTGCGTCATTGGGCGGGGTGGAGCGACGTTCTCCAGGGCCATGCTGATGGCGCCGGCTTCCGTCTTGCCGACCCATATAGGGAGCATCTCCGACCCCTCTTCATCGCGCAGGACCACGATGTACGCATTGTTGTAAGGGTCGAACATCAATCCCTTAAGATGCATCTGCGTGATCATGACATACCCATAACATATCCGTCGGGACGGCGGTACGACCCGATGAAGACAAGAAGTATGCACCATAGCATTTTCCATTTTTCCATGTCAACGAAGCCGGCGAGATCGCAGGGGAAAATGCCGCTCAATGAATCGATTTGGGATCAGACAAGTTGTGTGAGCAAAGGCTTGGATTAGGATTGGGGCCGGTAGTTCTGATCGAGCTTGGAGGTATCGGCTTGTTCTCCTCCCAGTTTAAGAAACGCCTTCATTTGCTTGCGGACCAATTCGCGACCGCTCTCGTCTCCAAGATTGACTTGGTATTCGTTAATCACCATCACTCGCATGGATTCCCATTTTTTCCAACAGGGCTTACAAACTTTGGCCTTGATCTCCGGCTCGAGCTTTCCCAAAAACAGCATGTCGGTAATGGCTTCCCCGGCTTGCCCGCACGTGACGCATTGCACATTAGCCATAGCGTAACTACCCTCCTGAGATATGGGTGGACGGCGGTGATTCTAGCACCTGCCGTAATCCTAATGAAAGAGGGCGGCCGATTTGACCCTTGATTTCTCTTCATGTTACAAGGGGCGCCCTCGGCATTCATTTGGACAGCGGTCCATCGCCCGGATGGCGGAACTGGCAGACGCGCCGGACTCAAAATCCGGTTCTCGCAAG
>JBBILH010000053.1:13742-21610 GCA_037445005.1 Nitrospira sp. | reverse complement strand
ACTTGGCGGAATCTTAACATCCTCTCCAGCCAAGGTCAATTTTGCGACGCACCCCCGCCTCCAAAAAGCGGGCGAAGGACAACCACAGCACCAGAGGGGTTTTATCCGCCCTCGGCCATTTCGATAAAGCCATAGGGAAGCGGTACCAGCGAGGATTGATCCGGAGGCATTTGTCCGGCGCGAGAATCAGAATGTAGAACGACGGAGGTGTTCATCCGGTGGCGACAGAGCTACGCTCGATGAGCCGACGGCGCGCACGAAGTGTGGTGTGGAGGCGCCGAGCGGGTTCGAACCGCTGCATCGCAGTTTTGCAGACTGCTCCCTTACCACTTGGGTACGGCGCCCCGCTGGAAGAATGTGCATTATAGTCTGAGACAAAGGCGAGAGGCTAGGGGCAAAGGGCCGGAGGGAGAAACAAACACTTAACGTTTATTTGAGAGGACCGGAATTTCTTTCCCGAGTGTGGAAGATCGATCCGACGGAGGAAGAGACTCCCATCCCTCGGATGAATGAGCGACGGGCTCGCCGTTGCCTTCCGTTTCCTTTTCCTTGGCCATAATCTCGACTTCATGGATCAGCGTATCCATCAGTTGATCCATCGGGACCTTGCGAACGAGCTTCCCCTTTTTGAAGAGAATCCCCTTCCCTTCGCCGCCGGCTATCCCGATGTCCGCTTCCTTTCCTTCGCCTATTCCGTTCACCACGCAACCAAGCACCGACACGTTCAGCGGCGTCTTGATGTGGCCCAGCTTCTTCTCCAGTTCGTTCGCCATGCGGACCACGTCGATCTCGACCCGGCCGCAGGTCGGGCAGGCGATCACGTTGATCCCGCGGTGGCGGAGTTCGAGTGATTTCAGAATCTCGTATCCCACCTTCACTTCCTCGACCGGATCGGCCGCCAATGACACGCGTAGCGTATCGCCGATCCCTTGCGCCAAGAGATAGCCTAACCCCATCGCCGACTTCACCGCGCCGGTCATGGCTGTGCCGGCTTCCGTAATGCCGATGTGCAACGGATAGTTCGACTGCATCGCGAATAGATAATAGGCGTCGATCGCGTGGTGGACATCCGAGGCCTTGAGCGACACCTTCATATTGGTAAAACCGACATCTTCCAAGGCATGTACCGCGTTCAGCGCCGATTCCGCCAAGGCCTCCGGGGAGGGCCAGCCGTATTTCTCCAAAAGGTCGCGCTCGAGGGATCCGCCGTTCACGCCCACGCGAATGGGAATCCCGTTGTCGTTCACGGCCTTGATCACTTCTTCGACCTTCCACCAGGCGCCGATGTTGCCGGGATTGATGCGGACGCAATCGACGGTCTTTGCAGCACTCAAGGCCAGGCGATGATCGAAATGGATGTCCGCGATGAGCGGAACGGTCATCGCCGTCTTAATCTTCGGGAGCGCCGCGGCGGCGTCCTCATTCGGCACGGCGACACGGATCAGCTCGCAACCGGCCTCTTCAAGCCGGCGGATCTGCTCAATGGTCGCCGCGACATCGCGCGTGTCGGTCGAGCACATCGACTGTACCGAGACCGGCGCATCCCCGCCGATCTTCATCTTGCCGACTTGGATCTGCCTGGTCTTTCTTCTCGTGATGTGCATTGAATTTATGGTCTATGAACGCTTCACGAACGACGCTTCACGTTTCACGTCTTAAATCAGCTTCCCTGCTCATCTCCGTGCGGGAGATGATGCCCCTGCGCCCCGATTGAGAGCCAATCAGGCTGTTCGGCCGGCGCCTTGCCGATGAGTTCCTTCACGCTGCCGTAGATGCCTTCCGCAGTCAGGCCGTACCGCTCGCGCAGCAAGTCTTGCGGCCCTTGCTCTATGTACCAGTCTGGGAGGCCGACCATCTTGGTGGCGACGCCGTTCACACCGGCTTCCGACAACGTTTCCAACACCGCCGACCCGAAGCCGCCCATCTTGCCGCCTTCCTCGACAGTAACAAGACAAGGGACGCGCTTGGCGATGTTCACGATGAGATCCTTGTCCAAGGGCTTCACGAACCGGGCGTTGACGACCGCGGCGGAAATGCCCTCCTCCTGCAGCTTCTCCGCAGCCTTCATGGCCTGCCACACGGTCACACCGATCGCGACGATCGCGACATCGGTTCCGTCGCGCAGAAGTTCCCCCTTGCCGAGCGGCAAGGTCTTCGGCGTATCATCCATCTTTACGCCGAGACTCACGCCTCGGGGATAACGCACCGCCGCAGGACCTTCCGTCGAGAGACAGGTCTTCAGCATGTGCTGCAATTCGTTTTCATCTTTCGGAGCCATCACCGTCATGTTCGGCATGTGCCGCAGATAGGCATAGTCGAACGCGCCGTGGTGCGTCGTCCCGTCTTCGGCAACCAAGCCGCCGCGGTCGATGCAGAATGCGACCGGAAGATTCTGCGTCGCGACGTCGTGCAGGACCTGATCATAGGCGCGCTGGAGAAACGTCGAATACATTGCAACGACCGGCTTCATGCCCTGCGCGGCCAGTCCGGCGGCGAAGGTCACGGCATGCTGCTCTGCAATGCCGACGTCGAAAATGCGATTCGGGAATTCTTTCTCGAACGCGTTCAAGCCGGTGCCTTCGCACATGGCGGCCGTAATCGCGACGATGCGCTTGTCCTCGCGCGCGAGCTTCACGAGGGAATCGATCGCAATTTGGGTGTAGGACGGACGCGCCGCTTTCTTGGCCGGCACCCCGGATTCCCGCACAAACGGCGGACAGGCGTGAAACCAGACCGGATTCTGTACCGCCGGCTCGTACCCCAAGCCTTTTTTCGTAATGACGTGGAGCAACACGGGCCCTTTCATCTTCAGCACGTTCTCCAGTGTCGGGAGCAGGTGCTCGAAGTTGTGCCCGTCGATCGGGCCCGCATAGCGGAAGCCCAATTCTTCGAAGAGCAGACCTGGAAGAATGGCGCCTCTTGCCAATTCCTCTGCCCGCCGCGCGAGCTTTTGCATGTCCATGCCGATATGAGGAATTTTGCCGAGCAGCTGTCCGGTCTCTTCCCGCATTTTAGTGTAGAACTCGCCGGTAAACGTCCGGTTCAAGTAGGAGGAAATCGCCCCGACGTTCTTGGAAATCGACATTTGATTGTCGTTCAAGATCACTAGGAAATCTTTGTTCGACCCGCCGGCATGGTGCAAGGCCTCCAACGTCATGCCCGCCGTCATGGCTCCGTCCCCAACAACACAGACAACTTTATGTTTGAGTCCAAGCTGTTCCCGCGCCTCGACCATTCCGAAGGCCGCTGAGACGCCTGTCCCGGCGTGACCGGCATTGAACGTATCGTACACGCTTTCTTCGCGCTTACAGAAGCCGCTCAGTCCGCCGAATTGGCGCAAGGTATGGAACTGCTCGCGGCGTCCGGTGAGCAATTTATGGGCGTAGGCCTGGTTGCTGGTATCCCATACGATCTTGTCCTTCGGAGTATCGAGGAGGTATTGCAACGCGACGGTCAACTCTACTACCCCCAAATTGGAAGCTAAATGACCCCCGACATTCGACACTACACCGATGATCTGCTCGCGAATCTCCTGGCATAAGGCCGAAAACTGAGAGGGGGAGATCTTCTTAAGATCAGCAGGGGTGTGAATAGTCTTCAAGATGGACATAACTGCTCCTTTGCGTGTAATCATGCCCACGGCATGCGCAGGCTGAAGGCAGACGGGCTAGACCAAGCAGTCAACTGACTTGACTTGTCTCGACACGTGGTCAGTTTCACATAGAACCCCTCTATTGTCAAGCAGTTAGCCATCTTGACAGGCATGTAAACTTCTTCCGTTAGGAGCCGAATCGATAGGTAAAAAGGGCTGCAAGGGTAAAATCAGCCGCGCTCCCGGTGATAAAGTCGACGTTCTCGACCCCGTAGGTCTGCCAGAGCCATCTGTCCGTGACGCGATAGCTGAAGCCTGCAACAACTTCGGTGACTCCTTTATCCAGCGCCCTGAGACCCGTGCCATGAAACGGCGGAGAGTAGTAATCGAATTGAAGGGTCAACGACAACTTTTCGGACCAGAGGTACTCAACCGCAACCAGGCCCGATAGAGTCGGCTGCAGATCGATCCCCACTACTCGACCAGTCGGGAGGACCCCATTCACGTTGCCGTACAGAATCCACCGGCCCTCGATCAATTTCTCTGCCGCCAATCCGATCCCGAAGTCTGGGCTTCCGCTGCCGAAGTACTCCCCCTCGTCCCCCGTCGGCAACTTGACGGCTCCACGGATGGATACCGCCGGCAGGAACGAAGACTCCTCAATCAATTGGTACTTTGCCAGCAATGATGAATCCCCCAGGCCGACCGCCCCCTCTGACCCGTTTACGATCTGTTTTCCCCCCCTGGTCACGTCGTAAGCGTATACGACCTTTCCCAATGCGTTCCGCGCCGGCGCTAGCCCGGTCGTCGCGCGTTCCACGGCTTTGATCGCCCCCTCCATAAACCCATGGTAGCGATAGAGAACCGGCACCTCGACTGCGACTTCAAGTTTGTCGGTCGCTCCATACCGCAGGAACAGGCCGGTTCTGAGCGTTTCGAATTTGGCGGTCATGCCTGCCTGGGCGAATTCTTCTCTGTAGATCGACGCGGTCTCAGCCAATTCCAGCCGGACGTCCATCGCGCCTTTTTTCAACACGGCGGCACGATCACCGGGCATGTTCAGAACGAGTTGTTGGAGGGGATGGAAATTGCGTGCGGGGAAGGGCCCGGCACCCTCCGCGGAGGCCGCGTTCGGATCGGCCCAGAGACAGGTGAAGAAGATCGCGGAACAAATACGCCGTCTCGATGAAGCCGACCGGAACATGGCAGGTGCCCGTCAATAGGGAAAGTCGAGGCCGGCAAAGATCGCCCCGCCTTCCCGACTATACCCATAATCGATCCGGCCCACGACGTTGGGGCGGACGATGCCTCTAAATCCCATGCCCGGAGTCATGCGATAGTCCTTGAAGCTGACATCTTTGAAGCTGTTGAACACCTGTCCGGTATCCAAGAACGGGGCGATTTCGAAATCGGCCGTAACCCCGGCCACCTTGGTTCGGGCTACGTGAATGCGCTCCTCGACGCTCAACGCGATGAGGTGATTGTCGATGAATCGATCGACGCCGAAGCCTCTCAAATTGTTCTGCCCCCCCAGCGAGCTCTGTTCGAAAAACGGCACCTGAGTGCCGATCGTGGCCTGGAGATCGGCCCGGACGATCAGAATCGCCCGCTTGGATTCGCTGGGGAACAGCTTCTTCAATTCCAGCTCATAACGGGAAAACACCGGATGATCGCCGTTACGGACGTTTTGGTTCACTTCCGCATAGGCGGTGACGGCCATTCCGTCGGTCGGCGAAAACAAGCTGTTTCTCGTGTCATAGAGAAACGTCGCCCGGTGTCCGACTATGATCGATTCGCCCTGGACTCCGTCGATACCCGGAAACCGCTCGACGGTGAATGGGAGATCCGTCGCCCCGCGCTGCAAACTGACCTGGCGCACCCGCTGCCCTACGGCGATCTGTGTTACTTCGTTGGCGTAGACCCCGAAGCGCCAATACGCGCGCGCCTCCCTCGCGGTATAGTTCGTTTCGCTGCCTTCAACCGTCGTCTGGCCGATTCCGAAAAACCGCGAGGTCGCGTTCTTGAAGAACGTGCCTCCGAAGTTCAAAAAATACCGCCCGTTGCTGAACGCCGGGTCGATGTAGTTGAAGACCACCTTCCGCTCGATTTTTTCCGTCAGCGATGCGATAAACTGCATCTGTCTCCCGCCGGGATCGTAGCGAAACAGATTGAACGTGCCGCGGGTCCCGACGATTGAATTTTTGATCACCATCGGCGCCAAGAGATACTTGAGTTCCCCGTCCGGATCGGTGATGAGGATCGGCACGATCAGGCCCGCGTCGTTGCCGTCGTTTTTCGACGTCGAGGCGGACGGAATCGGGAAAATCTGAGTATCGGCTCGGGCCTCTCGACTCCATAACAATCCCCCTCCCGCGACAAGGCATGCCAGAGAGATCACGATGCCGCGCAGGATCGCCATGAGTGCTTGACCCGATATCTTACGATGTCTTGATTTTTTCGGATTTCTTGCGGAGCTGATCGAGCAGATCGGCAAAGGTGCCGTTCCGGAGAATTTTGGTGAACTGTCCTCGGTAGTTGTTGACGAGACTGACCCCGTCAACCACCACGTCGTAGACCCGCCAGGCGGCTGCCTTGTTCAGCAGACGGTAGTCGAGCGGAATTTCGGTTTTCCCCGTCAGGACTTTCGTGCGGACTTCGGCATATTCGTTTTCAGTGCGCTCGTTTACGTACTGGACCCCCTCGCCCGAATAGGCTTCCACCTTGTCCGCATAGGAATTGACCAACAGCGTTTGAAACAGCGCAACGAATTCCTCTTTTTCTTTGTCCGCAAGATTGGCCCAGGGCGCGCCGAGGGCCCTGCGGGACATTTCGGCATAATCAAAGCGCTCGCCGACGACTTTCTCCAACATGCGGCGCCTCTCCTCCGCCTTCGCAGGTTTCTTCAACTCCTTGTCCGACAGGATGCGGAGCACTTCATCTATCGTTCCTTTCATGGCATCGGTCGCCCCGCCGGCGCGCGCGGGCGCTCCCCCCCACAAGCCGACCGACAAGATCGGCAGAATGACTAATGCGAACAGCGAACGTCTCCAGATCCCGGTGGTCGTCTTACTCCAATTCATGGTCGGCATCTCCATCATGACGGGCGCGCATTGTCCGGCGCCATAATCATCAGTTCACTTTACCATGGACATATTGGCTCACCAACTCCTCAAGATCGAGCCCGGATTCCGTGTCGCGGATCGTATCGCCGGGCTTCAGAGGATCGCCGCCGCCGCCCGGAGAAATCGCGAGAAATTTCTCTCCGATGATCCCTCTGGTTTTTATCGACGCGATCGTGTCGGTGTACAACTTCACTCCGTTGTTCACCGCAAGCGTGACGGCCGCGCGGTCCTGCTTCAGCGTGATCGCCCGCACCCGTCCCACCTCGACGCCGGCGATTTCAATCGCCGACCCGGGCTTAAGTCCGGACGCGGAATTGAACTGGGCGACGACTTCATAGACGTCTCCTCCGATCAACTCCAGTTTGCCCAACTTGACTGAAAGATACGCGAGGCAGAGGATCCCGACGAGCACGAACACGCCGACGACCAACTCCAGTTTCGTTTTCTCCATGCCTTGCCCCCCGTTTCAACAGGCCGGCGCCGGCGAAAGCACGATCGGCCCGCCGACGGAAATAAATTCCTGGATCTCCTGATCCGCCGTTTTCACGAACTCCGCGGAAGGAGCCATCGCCGCAATCCTTCCTTTACGCAACATCGCCACCCAATCCGAGATGTTGAAAATCTCGGGAATCTCATGACTCACCATGACGGCCGTGAACTGAAACCGCCGCTGCATCGCAACGATCAGATCGTGAATCGACTTAGCCATGAGCGGATCGAGCCCGGTGGTGGGCTCGTCGAACAGGATAATTTCGGGCTCCATCACCAGCGCCCGCGCGAGCCCGGCGCGCTTCTTCATGCCTCCGCTGAGTTCCGCGGGAAACTTGTGTCCCATACCCGCTAGGCCGACCTGTTCGAGCTTTTCCTCGACCCGTCTCGTGACCTCAGGGCCCTTCATCCGTAACTTTTCGCGCAAAGGGAAAGCAACATTCTCGAATACCGAGAGCGAATCGAACAGCGCCGCTCCCTGAAACAGCATGGCGAAACGCTTGCGGACATCGTTGAGCGCTCGTTCCCTCAACCGGGAGATATCGACCCCGTCGATCCACACGTGGCCGCGGTCAGGCTGCATGAGCCCGATCATGTGCTTAAGCAGCACGCTTTTCCCCTCGCCGCTCTTGCCGATGACGGTAGTCAGCTTGCCGGAGGGAATT
>JBBILH010000053.1:0-13732 GCA_037445005.1 Nitrospira sp. | reverse complement strand
GGCCCGCCTTCACGATACCCGGATCGGTCACCAGCAACACGCGCTGCCCGCCCAAGGTTTTCTCCACGCCGACGAGTTTGATCATATTCGACACGCCTAAAGTTTCGATGCCGTCACGTCATCTCGCCGCCCGTTATTCCCCATGATTTTCAGGCGTTCCGGCCTTTGGCCACTCATAAAAGCACGGACGTTAAGAAGTAGTCCCACACCAGAATCAGTACGGAAGACAACACCACCGCTTCCGTCGTTGCAGCGCCCAAGCCTTCCGCGCTCTGTTTGGTCGAGAAGCCTTTGTAGCAGCAGATCCAGCTGACGATCAGTCCGAAGCTGATCGACTTTAGGATGCCGCCATAGACGTCCTTCCACTCCACCGCGGACTCGATGGAGTTCCAGTAGGTGCCTCCATTGCCGCCGAGGAGGTCGACCCCGACCAGGTAACCCCCGTAGATGCCGACGACGTCGAAGATCGCAACCAACAGCGGCACGCCGATCAAGCCCGCAACCAGCTTTGGGGCGATCAGATACTGGAGCGGATTGATCGCCATCGTATCAAGCGCGTCGATCTGTTCCGTGATCCGCATGATGCCGATTTCCGCCGTCATGGCGGACCCGGCACGAGCCGTCACCATTAGGGCGGCAAGCACCGGTCCGAGCTCTCGAATCATGCTCAACGCGACGGCGGACCCGAGCAGCCCTTCCGAACCGAACTTCCGAAGCGTGTAGTAGCCTTGCAGCGCGAGGACCATGCCGGTAAATCCCGCCGTCAGCACGACGACGAACGTCGATTTGTATCCGACGAAATGCAGTTGTTTGACGATCTGTACCATTCGAAACGGCGGACGCAGCAGCCACGCGAACGACGACAGCACGAAAAGCAGCATGCGGCCCATTTCCCGAATGAGCCCGACCGCCCATTCTCCGACGCGTTCGATCATCCTAGTCGGCACCACACGATCATCCTTTCCCGCACCGCCCAATATCTTCGCTGAGCCAAGCCTTGAATACGCCGGCTAGACGCTCGGCCGCCACGCCGCTCTGCTTTCTCAAGCGATTCATGCCGATCAAACTGGAGGGATTCGCGATCAGGGACCACGCACCTCGCACCCACCCTCCCGGGCGAAGAAACGCGTTGAAATCGAGAGGAAGATCCTCGTCCACGAGGTCCGACACCGTGCGAACCACGGCAAACGGCACTCCCCTTCGGGCTGCCGATGTCCCAAGCGCCGCACTTTCCATATCGAGACCCAGGGCTCCGGTAGCGAGGGACAGATCCCGCTTATCCTGCGCTCGGCAGAGCACAAGCGGCGCCGAGACGAACATCCCGCTTCTAGCCTCGATACCCGCCCCTCGCACGGCCGTCATGATCTCCGACCTCACATTTTCATCGCAAGACACCGCGTCAGGCTGCACGGTCCATCCGGAATCGCGCCGAACAGAGGCAACGGTCTCTGCTAGGAGAAGGTCACCGATTTCGGCCTGGCTTAGCGCGCAAGCAAACCCCACCGACACGGCTAGGGCGGGGCTGTGGGCGTCAAACACAGCCGCGGCAGCGCGACCGGCGGCCTCAGGCCCCACTCCCGTCCGAATCAGCCAGTAGGTTCGACGGCCGCAAGCGCCTATCAAGCAATGGAAGTCGCCGACCGTGGCCTCTTCTTGTATCGGAAGGGCGCGTCGCAGCGTGTTGAGTTCCCACCGGGTAGCGGCAAAAATCGCGACGGGCTTCACGCCATCTATCCTGGAAGGGTCCGCTGCCGGCCGACGGACGGTGATGCGATGCTCAAGCCTGGAGCCGGAATGAGCCGGAGTCCAACACCTGTTGGCGCACTTCATCCGCGCGCATGCGTCCGCGCGTCCTGAGATTGCGATACATCGCCAGCGCCCAGAGCGGAAAATATTGGCAGTACCAGTGGTAGCGAAGATAGAACACGCGCGGAAATCCCGTACCGGTATGGGAGGTTTCTTCCCACGAGCCGTCTTTCATCTGATGCCGCAAAAGATATTGAATTCCCCTCGCCACACTGAGCGAGTCGGTCATGCCTGCGGACATCAGACCCATGACGGCCCAGGCTGTTTGGGACGGGGTGCTGTCGCCTCGTCCATGCCAGTCCTGTTCGGCATAGGATCGACAGGTCTCGCCCCATCCCCCGTCAGAATTTTGTTTGGATTCAAGCCAGACTACGGCCCGCTGAATATAGGACTGTGAAAGATCTTCGCCGATTGCGCGAAGACCGGCGAGCACCGACCAGGTCCCGTAGATATAGTTCACCCCCCAGCGCCCGTACCAGCTGCCGTCGTCCTCCTGCTCGTTCTTGATGAATCGCAGGGCGGGAGCCACCGCAGGATGCGACCGGTCATAGCCCAAGGCACCCAACATCTCCATGCAACGGCCCGTTAGGTCCGACGTGCTGGGATCCAATAACGCGTGGTGATCGGCAAAGGGGATATAGTTGAACACGATCCGGTTGTTGTCCTTGTCATACGCGCCCCACCCCCCGTCGGAACCCTGCATGGCCACCACCCAATCCGTGCCACGCCCGATGGCGAGTCGCAGTTCCGCCGCTTGAGGGACACGCACCTTCGAAAGCGCCATCAACACGACCGCGGAATCGTCGACGTCGGGATACAGTTCATTCTCATGCTGAAAATACCAGCCTCCCGGCCTTGCTTGTGGAGAGGAAAATGTCCAGTCTCCTACGGTTGTGGTCTGGCGGGCCAATAGGTAGGCCGCGCCTTTCTGAAGCGCGGGATGATCCGGCGCCATGCCGGCTTCGATCAATGCGTTCATCAAGAGCGCCGTGTCCCAGATCGGAGAATGGCAGGGCTGGAGATGCATGGCATCGACCCGTTGATCGCCGATCGAAACCGAATCGTAGATCTCCAACTCCTCGATTTCACGGAGCGCCTTCTGCACCAATGGATCGTCAACCTGATGCCCAAGGCAGCGTAAGGCAAAAATGGAGTTGGCCATGGCAGGGTAGATGGCCCCCAAGCCGCCGCTCCCCTTGATATGTTCCAGCATCCATGTCGCAGCTTTATGCAGCGCCTTCTCTCGCAGCCACATCAGCGGCATGTGGTCATAAAGCTTCAGCAGTGCGTCCAAAGCCACGAATAAGTTGTGCGGAGTGAGCCATCTTTGGTCCTTATTGAAGGGCGGGTACTTCCAATACCGTAGTTCCTGGCGCCGCACATGATAGAGCTCATCGATCCCCTGCTCCCTCGGAATGCGGCAGACCGGACGATGCGCGAATACGATCAGCAGAGGGATCAGCACGGCTCTTGACCAGTACGATATCGCGTAGATGTTGAAATAAAACCACTTGGGCAAGAACATCAGTTCGACCGGCATGTGAGGCACGCCTTCCCAGTCGTACTGGTCGAACAAGGCCAGCGTGATCTTGGTGAAGACGTTCGCCTGCACGACGCCGCCCATCGCGAGAATCCGGTCGCGCGCCCGCAGCATGAACGCTTCTTCCGAGGAGACTCCGCTGAGCTTCAGCGCGAAATAGGCCTTGACCGATGCGCTGATCTCCGATGGGCCGCCGGAATAAATCGGCCAGCCGCCGTCAGGAAGCTGTGCGGAGCGGAGATACCGCACGGCCTTGCGTTCGCGCTCGGGATCTACCCGATCAAGGAAGCGCCGGAGCATCAGGTACTCGGAGGTCAACGTTGTGTCGGCCTCGAGTTCCGCAACCCAATAACCGTCGGAAGAGTGCTGGCGTGCCAGAAACCAGGCTTGACTGCGCCGGATGGCGTCGTCGATGGAGTCGAGTTGTCCGCCGACCTGCGCGGTCGCACGGCGAACCGTTGAGTCCGTCATAGGCGCGGGGGAGGGCTTGTCGGAAACCAGTCGCAAGGAGGGCGCCACGGAAGGATCTGTGGTCAGCCTGACTTTATCCGGCGCGGAAACAAATAGACTATCTGAAAGACGATCCAGGAACGTTCGGATAATGCTCATCGTTTCTGTCACGGGGGGAAGGCGCCCGGTGGAATTGATCGCACCGATGACTCTACGGCCGCTCGTCGCTCATTCGGCGCACGACCTGAAGAACTAATGTGACGGGATATAACAGACCCCCCCTATGAAGTCAAGCAATGGGAGATCGGAAGTCCTCTGAAGTACGAACGTTTTCGGCCTGACTCCGCTACGCCGGCTGCAGATCCGTCAAGCGGACGGAGACGAGTTTTGAAATGCCTGGTTCCTCCATCGTCACCCCGAACAGCGAGTCCGCAATCCCCATCGTCCGCTTGTTGTGGGTGATCACCATGAACTGAGCATCCTGCGCCAGTTCACGCAGAACGGCCGTGAACCGTCCGATGTTCTCTTCGTCGAGCGGGGCGTCGATTTCGTCCAAGATACAGAAGGGCGTCGGCCTGATCAAAAAACTGGCGAACAGCAACGCCATCGCCGTCAACGTCTTTTCCCCTCCGGAGAGCATCGTGATGTTCTTCAAACGTTTCCCCGGCGGCTGCGCCACGATCTCCACCCCCGGTTCCGCCGGTCCCCTGCCCTCAACTCCTTCTTCGACCTGAGTCTCCACAAGTTGAAGTTCAGCCCGCCCCCCGGGGAAGAATTTGGCGAACACCTGTCCGAACTTCTCCTGCAACTCAGCGAACGTTTCGGCAAACATGTCCTTCGTTGTCCGATTGATGCGCTGGATGATTTCTTTCAGGGAGGCGATCGAATTCGAAAGATCTTGCTCCTGCGTGGACAAGAATTTATGCCGTTCCTCCAACTCCTGGTGCTCGTTGATCGCCGCAAGATTGATCGGTCCCATTCGATCCAACCGCTCGCGGAGTTTCTGAAGCTGCTGTTTCAGCTCTTCCTGCGTCGGGTCGGCCTGAGCGTCCTGTGGCGGCGCGACGGATGCACCTCCAACCGCCTCAGAGGCAAGACCGGCAGGATCGACTTGATAGGTACCCGAAAGCGTCGACTCGACGGTGGCGAGCTGCGTGCGAACTTCGGCCCTCCTGACTTCGATCGACAAGCGGTTGTCCCGCAGCGCGGAGACCGCCTTTCGAACTGCTTCAAGGTCGGCTTCGAGCCGTTGCGCTCGGTCCATCTCCGCGGCTTGCCGTTCCTGTTCCTGAATCAATTGGGCCTTCACGCGGTCAACCGATAGGCCGAGTTCACGGCATAAGGCTTCTTGACGTTCCCGCTCCAGCCGGCTCTGCTCGATCGAGGCCCGCAAACCGTCCAGTTGAACGCTCAAATTCGCGATCCGAGCCGACGCCTCGCCGCCCTCCCCGCGGGCGCGTTCAAGATCACGCCGGTGATGTTCGCGTCTCGCCCGAACGTCCTGCGCGGCGAGTTGGGCTTCCGTGAGCTTCTGCTGAAGTCCCTGCGCATCTTGATCGATTTGGAGCAGTCGCTCCCGAGACTGACCGAGCGCTCGCTCCTGCCCGCTCTTTTCCGACACCCACTGGGCCAACTGAGCCTCGTTGAGCCTGACCTCCTGTTCAAGCCTCTGGAGTTCCACCGACCCTCGCTGTGAATCCCCGGTCAACGTCCCGATGCGCTGAGCCAAATCTTCGATGAATTGCTGGAGGCCCGCCTCGTCCTTTTGCAGGGAAAGGCCGTGGAGCTCTGCTTCACGCAACGCATCGGCCACGCCTCTCAGTTCATCCCTCAATGACTGTGTGTGGGATGAGAGGGCATCACGGCGCGCGCGACCGGCTTCGACCTCCGCTACGAGAGCGGATTGCCGCGTTTCGAGTTCCGACACCTCCCTACGCCGCTGCAACAGGCCCCCCGTTGATCCGGTTTGTCCTCCGGTGATTGTGCCGGCCCCATCGAGGATTTCGCCCCTCCGAGTCACCAGTAGGGGCCCATGCGGCGCAGACCAGCTTGCCTGCCGCCAAACCGAAATCGCATTCTCGAGCGACTCCACAAACACTACACGATCGAACAGATAGTCTCTCGCCGCCGCGCGTGATCCGTCCGTCTGGATCAAGTCAACGGCACGACCGATGACACCGATCTGGTCCTTGACCGCCGCCCACCATTCCGACGATTCAGCCGCCGTCCCCCAGCGGGGAGTTTCCGGAATGAAGGTGCCCCGACCGAGATCATTGCCCATAAGAAACTCCACGGCTTGCGCGGCGTCGGCCGGCCCCTCTACGAACCATCCACGGACTCGTTCTCCCAACACCGCTTCGACCGCGCGATCAAGTCCAGGCGGCACGGACAACCATTCAGCCACCGCATCGTGGACCCCTTCGCAGGTCTTGAGCGCCGTGGATTCTTCCGAGCCCGACCTCCCGTACCCCATGTCTTCTCTCAACACGCCCATAAGGGCGGACAGGCGTGATTCGACGGCGGCCAGCTCTTCGGACTGTCGCCCCATCAGCTGCTCCACCTCCGCCAATTCTCGATCCGAAAGCTCGGAAGCCTGCTCGAACTCCTGTTGACGGCGGCGCAAATCACCGATTGAGGCTTCCGCTGCCCGACACGCCTCCACAAGCTCGGCGCGCTTTCCGTCCGCCGCTTCGTGTTGCGCTCGGTATTCCTCCCGTTCGAGTGCCAGTCGACCGTCCCGAGCAGCGACTTCTTGAACCCGCAATGCCAACTGAGTCAGACTTTGCTCCGTGTTCGCCACCAGCACGGCGAGGTTCAAGACGTCGAGGCGGCCCCGCTCTTCTTCCTGAACTAGAGCGGCGCGTTGATGCTGCAACGATTTCATCTGCCCATCGACCTCTGCAAGCGCCCGTTCCCGCTCCGCCAGCTCCTGCTCCAGCGCCTCGAGCGCGTTCTGCAAGGCCGATTCCGTAGCCTTGACCTCCTCCTGCTCCCGCCGCAGTCGGTCCAGTTCCTGCTCTCCTTGACTCCGGTGCTGCTCGTAGAGTTCTCCTCGGTGGCGCTCGACTTCGGCTGCCGTCAGCGCCTGCCCCTGGTGTTGCTCGATCTTCGCCAACTCGTCCCGCCGCCTGCCGATCGCCTCACCCGCCGCATGGATAGCGAGCCTCACGTTCTCGAGTTCGACGGTGAACCGGGCCTGCTCGGCGGCCCGCGCCGATTCCTGTTCAGCCACGGACTCCAATTCCCGCTCGATATCGCCGATCAATAGACGCAAGGCGCGATACTCGTTCGTGAGCAGGTGGATCTCGAGCGCGCGGGCTTCTTGCTGCAAGAGTT
Source organism: Nitrospira sp. (assembly GCA_037445005.1). Taxonomy (GTDB): domain Bacteria; phylum Nitrospirota; class Nitrospiria; order Nitrospirales; family Nitrospiraceae; genus Nitrospira_C. Next base: position 6,600 of record JBBILH010000053.1, on the reverse strand, counting down.
GATAGGATTTCGCCTGGCGCGCCTGGCGTTCTAATGAGTTGAGCTGCTTCTTCACCTCCGCGATAATGTCCCGTACACGGAGCAGATTTTGCTGAGTCGCGTCGAGCTTGCGTAGCGCCTCCCCCTTTTGCTTCTTGTAGCGGATAATTCCGGCGGTTTCTTCGATTAATTCCCGCCGGTCTTGCGGAGACGCGTTCAGAATCTGATCAATCTGGCCTTGGGCGATGACAGTGTGCCCCTTGGTGCCGGCCCGAGTATCGAGCAGGACGCTGCGGATATCCTTCAGGCGGCAGGCCGTCTTGTTGATCAGATACTCGCTCTCCCCGTTGCGGTAGAGGCGGCGGGTAATCATCAAGTCCTGGAACTCGGCTAACTTGCTGGTCAAACCAGACGTCGGATCGACCTTGATTTGATCCAACCCGCTGATGATCAAAGACACCTCTGCCATACCCAACGGTTTCCGGACCTCCGTTCCGTTGAAGATGACGTCCTCCATTTTCTCGCTCCGAAGGGTCTTCGTGCTCTGCTCTCCCAACACCCACAGAATGGCGTCGACCACATTGCTCTTGCCGCTTCCGTTGGGTCCGACAATGGCCGTCACCCCTTCGGGGAATTCGATCCGGGCCTCCGCGAAGGACTTAAAACCCAACATCTCAAGGGACTTGAGATACATGCACGTCTCCTTCTGTGACAGAACCTATTCTTATGGATGAATGAGGGGGCGCACGAGGCTCGTATGTACCACAGCCAGAGAGGGGAAATCAAAGAAAAACACAGCCTATTGGGGGTAGGAGCGAATAGACCTACAACAGTTTGATGGCGAGGGTGACGGATCCCCTTGGTTACCCGGCCTGCGCTCCGACGGACTTGCCGGCCGATTCGATCGTGATGAGTTCCTTCGGCAAAGAGAACTCTACGTCTTCTTCGATCACCGTCAGGTCTTCAACCTGAGCCGGGCCGTGGGTCTTTAGGTAGGCGACAACCTCTTCGACCAACACCTCCGGCGCCGACGCACCGGCGGTAATTCCCACCGCCTTTACACCCTTGAGCCATTTGGGGTCGATATCCGATGCCGCATCGATCAGATAGGAATTGATCCCGCAGTGCTCCCCCAACTCGCGCAAACGGTTTGAATTGGAGCTGTTCGGTGATCCGATGACAAGAATTACATCCACCAACTTTGACAGTTCCTTGACCGCATTCTGGCGATTTTGAGTAGCGTAACAGATGTCCTCCTGGTGGGGCCCCTTGATGTGCGGGAAACGTCGATGCAACGCGCCGACGATGTCTCGACATTCGTCGACGCTCAACGTCGTTTGCGTGACGTATGACAGCGAATGCGTGCTCTCCACCTGCAGCTTCTCGACGTCTTCGACCGACGAGACTAGATGAAACTTGTCGGGGATTTGTCCGAGCGTCCCGATCACTTCGGGGTGTCCTGCATGGCCGATGAGAATCAAGTCGTACCCTTGAGTATAGTCTCGGTTGACTTCGTTGTGCACTTTGATCACCAGCGGGCAGGTCGCATCAATGACGTGCAACCGGCGGCGGTTGGCTTCGGCCCACACAGATTTGGCCACCCCGTGGGCGCTGAAAATGACGACCGAGCCTTCAGGAACTTCGTTCAATTCCTCCACAAAAACCGCGCCCTTCTGGCGGAGGGAGTTGACGACGTGCCGGCTATGGACGATCTCGTGGCGGACATAAATCGGCGCGCCATATTTCTTGAGCGACAAATCGACGATATCGATCGCCCGATCGACTCCCGCGCAGAACCCCCGCGGATTTGCAAGGTAGATTTTCATGCCGGCCGCCTTTCCTTGATATACACGCTTCGCTCACCTTACGTGAGACCGGCGCATCCCGTCAATATTTAGCCGCTCGCAGGCACCCACCGCGAGTCTTGACAGGCTAGAGCCGCCCCCGTAGGCTGAGTCACCCCTAGGATGACGCAAAGCGGCGCCAAGAAGATTCTTATCGTCGAAGACGAGCGGGATATTCTCCAGTTGGTGAAGATGTATCTGGAGAAGGAGGGCTTCCACACCCTTACGGCCGCGACCGGCAGCGAAGGCCTGAAACTGGCTAGAATAGAGAAGCCGGATCTGCTGATTCTCGACCTCATGTTGCCTGAAATGGACGGTCTTGAAGTCTGCAAACGTCTGCGCTCCGCCCCGGAAACGGCCATGGTACCCATCATCATGCTGACGGCGAAAGCCGAAGAGTCGGACACGGTCATCGGGCTCGAATTAGGCGCAGACGACTACGTCACGAAGCCCTTCAGCCCCAAGGCCCTTATCGCCAGAGTCAAAGCCATGTTTCGCCGTCTGGATCGAAGCCATCAGGAGAACCGGACGGTGTACCGCTATGGGACCCTGACGATGGATCTGGCCCGTCACGAAGTGACCTTCCACGACAGGGAGGTTCCTCTGACAGCCAAAGAATTCGGACTCCTCGAGCAACTTTTGCGGAATCCCGGTCGGGTCCTGACTCGCGAAGTGCTGTTGAACACCGTCTGGGGGTATGATTACTACGGGACGACCAGGACGGTGGACGTCCATATCCGGCGGCTCAAACAAAAACTTTCGATCTTGAATGAAGCGATACTCTCCGTCAAGTCTCTGGGGTACAAACTCAAAGAATCAACCGGCGGCCCCTGACGGATGGCGGCGACGCGCTGCTCGGTGGGAACGATGTTCTCCTTCCCCTCGACATCCGCGTCTCATGGATGACCCCTTGCCCTGAACCGGTTGATCCTCGCATGTCGCGACTTCTATGAACCTCTCGATCCGCTGGAAGGTCACGATCGCTGCGTTGCTCGCTCTCCTCTGCGGGTTCGGGATCGCCGGGTTCCTGGCAGCCCGATCCCTTGAGCAACAAGAACTGGCCCAGTCGAATCTCATTCTCGATATCCGGACCGGCCTCGTGGCACACGCGCTTGGTCCGGCCTTGCCGGACGCCGAGCCGCTTCCTCGAACCGCGCGATTGCAGGAACAAGTGAAAGAGCTCGCCGCGCGATCGATGACACGCGTAACCCTCGTCGCTCCAGATGGCCATGTTATAGCGGACAGTGCGGTCTCCGATCGCGATCTCGATGCGGTCGAGAACCACGGGGCAAGACCGGAAATTCGACAAGCCGTCCAGACCGGGACCGGCACCGACATGCGGATCAGCCATACCACCGGAGAGCGGACGCTTTATCGAGCCCTCAAGCTCCGCGCTCCGAACGACGGTCATCCCGTCTATCTCCGGCTGGGACTTCCAATGGTGACGCTGGATCAGGAGTTGGAGACTCTGAAGCGTAACCTGGCTATGGCTTTCGGCAGCGCGTTTCTTATGGCCGTCGGTCTCAGCGTCTGGCTCACCAGACGTCTGACCAGACCGCTGTCGGAGATGGCGCATGCCGCCCGCCAACTTGCGGCCGGCAACTATACGAACCATCTCGATGTCGAATCCGGAGACGAAGTGGGCCTTCTGGCGGATTCACTGAATCGAATGAGCGAGCAACTGCGCATCAAGATCGAGGAACTCACGGAAGACAGATCTCAGCTCATGGCGATGCTGACCTCGATGGTCGAGGGCGTCATGGTCTTGGACTGCCGAGGGCGTGTTCTACAGTTGAACCCGGCGCTCGAACGCATGTTCGGGATCCGACGGGACGAGATTCGAGGCGAGATCATCACGACGGTCTTGCCCCACGTCCAACTGACCGGGCTGATTAAGACGATTCTCGAGAACCGCGTGAAACAGGAAGCGGAGATCGTCTTGACTCCCGGCAACCGCTGTCTCCATATCGAGGCCTCTGTCGCGGGATGCGAACGTGAGAACGAAGCCTGCGCCATACTGGTGTTTCATGATATTACGGAACTGAGGCGATTGGAGAAGATTCGGAAAGATTTCGTCGCCAATGTCTCGCACGAATTACGGACCCCCCTTACCTCCATCAAGGGCTATGTAGAAGCCCTGTTGGACGGCGGGAAAGACGATCCGGAGACGACCACGAAGTTTTTGAGCATTATTCTCAGGCAGAGCGACCGCTTGAATCTGATCTTGGAAGATCTCCTGGAGTTGTCCAAGATCGAGTCGGGGAGCGTCATGCTCAAAGAAGAGCCGTTCGATCTGCACAGCGTCATCGAGCGAACCTTGTCCATGATCAAGCCCCTCGCAGACAAGAAGGGGCATCAGCTTGTCTCGAACGTCGATCCCCAGTTGCCTCCTATCGTGGGTGACGAAGGGCGGCTCGTGCAGGTGCTGACCAACCTCCTTGATAATGCCGTCAAATACACGCCGGAGAGAGGCATCATCACGGTCAGCGCGACCCCGGCCGCTGACAGGTCGCTGGGCCCTGCCGTCGACTTGGTGGTGAGCGACACGGGTATGGGCATTCCCGAAACGGATCGTCCGCGGGTCTTCGAGCGATTTTACCGGGTCGATAAGGCGCGTTCGCGCGAGTTGGGCGGGACAGGGCTCGGGCTCGCCATTGTCCGGCACATCGTCGAAGGACACGGAGGACAGGTGTGGGTCGAAGCCAACCAGCCTCAGGGGAGCCGCTTCGTCGTGCGCCTGCCGACCAGGCGGGCACGTCAAGCGAGCTAGCCCGCATTATTCATGACGGTTCCTCGAGAAATGGCGGAGCCGTGAGGGAGGAAGGCATACTCATGCAGTATGTCGACCGACTGAGCGGCGAGCCTGCCGGCCGCAGGCTTGTCGCAGCAGCGGATCGGCGATTGCACGAGACGCGCTCAAGAATAATGCGGGCTAGGCAAACCAACTGAGGAGATAATAGACGGCGGCGCCGAGCAATCCCGCCCCCGGCAAGGTGAAAATCCAGGCGGACAGGATCTTGGTCGTCACCCCCCAGCGCACGGCAGACAGGCGCTTGGTGGCTCCGACACCAAGAATCGAAGATGTAATCGTATGGGTGGTGCTGACCGGCAGCCCGAAATGGGCGGTGACGAGAAGCACGCTGGCCGAGCCCGTCTCAGCGGCGAACCCGTGTACAGGATCGAGCTTTACGATCCGCATCCCCAAGGTCCGAATGATTCTCCAACCTCCGACGACCGTACCCAAACCCATCGCCAACGCACAGGCAACGATGACCCAGGTAGGAACTTCGGAAGAAGTCAGCTGACCGGACGACACCAAGGCGAGAGTGATGACTCCCATGACCTTTTGCGCATCGTTCGCCCCATGGCTGAACGCCATGAAGCTGGCCGACAGCAGCTGCAATCGACTGAACACCTTTTGCGCGACGCCTCGTTGGACGCGGAAAAAGATCCAACTGACCGCGACCATGATCAAGAACCCCATCACAAATCCAAAAACCGGCGAGAGGATCATGGCCTCCAGAATGGACCGAAGTCCCTTGAATTGGACGACGGCCCAACCGCCGTGCGCGACCGCTGAACCGACCAATCCCCCGATGAGGGCGTGGGAGGAACTGGTGGGAAGGCCGAGAATCAGCGTGAACAGGTTCCAGAGGATGGCCCCGCCCATCGCCCCGGCGACGACGACATTGGAAATTGCATCGGCATAGATGATGCCCCCGCCGATCATCTTGGCGACGGCCGTCGAGAAAAACGCCCCGGCCACGTTGAGCACGCCGGCGAGAAAGACGGCTACTACCGGGCTGAGCACTCTGGTTGAGACGACCGTCGCCACCGCATTGGCGCAATCGTGCCAGCCGTTTGAGAAATCGAACAACAAGGCCAGGAGAACTGTTATCAGGAGCAATCCGCTTAGCTCATCCATCGTGGTAGGCGTGCCAGGGCGAGGCGATCAGTGGTGCTTGAGCACGATCCTCTCAAGAATGTTGGCGACATCTTCGCAGCGGTCGGTGCCTTCCTCGAAGGTTTCGTAGATCTCCTTCCACTTGATCACGGTTATGGGGTCCGTCTCCTTTTCAAACAGCGCCGAAATCGCGTCGCGCGACACCCGATCGGCCTCGTTCTCTAGACTGTTCACCTGGACGCTGCACTCGTTGATCTGCGCGTGCGATTGGCCGAGCCTGTCCACTCCGCAACCGACGGCCACCGACGCCTGATACAAAATGTCCGCCAGCCGAACTGCGGCATCGGTCGGCTTCTGTATTTTGTAAATGACGAAACGGTCGGCGACGGCTTCGACGGAGTCGAGAATGTCGTCCAACACGCTGGCCAAATCGTGGATATCTTCACGATCGATCGGCGTGATGAAGGTCTGATTGAGCTTGGTAGCGATGTCGTGGGTGATCCCGTCGCCCACGTGCTCCACATCCTTAATCTGTCTCGCCTGCTGAGCGGGATCGCCGAACCGTTCCATCATTTCTTTCAACAGACGGCTGCCTTCGATCATGTTATGCGCCGCCTTTTTGAACAGCTCGAAGAAGGCTTCTTCCTTGGGAATCAATCCGAACATCGCTGCGCGCGCTCCTGGATGATAAAAGTTCGCTCTTCTATCTCGTACTGATGTTACAGCCTGATTACGCCGTCGAGGGTCCGCCGATCGACCCTGTTCATGCCCACCGCACCAATCCCGTCGCCCACGTGAGCCCTCCGCCGAAACTACCCAGCAATACCGTGTCGTCCGTCTTAATCCGGCCCGACCGCGCCGCATAGTCGAGGG
>JBBILH010000052.1:0-22595 GCA_037445005.1 Nitrospira sp. | reverse complement strand
GCCGGACACGGGAACCAAACGAGTGCTCAGAGGATCAGGCTGGCAGAATGAAACGCCGACCGTCCGTATCTTCACCCGTGTGGATAGCGATCCGAACATCAGAAACGAATCCACGGGATTCCGTTGCGCAAAGAATGCAAAATAGCAGGCTGTTGAAAAACCATGTTGAAACCCTGGAGAAGTGGGGCCATCACATGTCGCAGACCGGATCAGGATAGCCCGCGGGATGTTCATGAAGGCCTTCCAGAAAGGCCGCAGCGAGCGAAGAAACGAGGCGCACTCCTTGCCGTACGTTGAGCCTCTGAATGACGCGGGAACGACGCTGGAGGACTTTTTCAACATCCTGTTGGGCGTCCGGCCTGAAATTCCTCTTATAGTCATGGCACAATCGGTCCATGGCCGGATCGGAACATTCACCGCAACTTGCGCCTGAATCGGACCGGAAAGATTTCCACGGTCTTCGGGTGATCGCGTTTGAAAGCCGCCTGGCCAAGGAGATGGCCCGCTTGATCGAACGCCATGGCGGAAACCCGTTAGTCGCTCCCGCGCTCCGCGAGATTCCCATCCCCCTTCAGAACAACGAATCCGTCTTTCGCTTCGGCGTCAAACTCATCTTGAACCAGCTCGACATTCTGATTTTCATGACCGGGGTCGGCACGACGGCGCTGTTCGATATCGTGAAGACACGCCATTCCATGGCCGACATCCTTGAAGGTCTGAAGAAGACGATCGTCGTGGCACGGGGACCCAAGCCGCTGGCCGCCCTCAAGGCGATGGGGGTGGAGGCCGACATTACCGTCCCGGAGCCGAACACCTGGCAGGACGTGATCGCCACCCTGGATTACTACCGGCCCGTCAAAGGACTGCGGATCGCGATCCAGGAATACGGCGCCCCCAACGCCGAGATGATTCGAGACCTGGAGTCGCGCGGGGCGACCGTGTTCCCTGTCCCGATCTACCGTTGGGCCTTGCCGGATGACACCGGCCCTTTGTTGGCCGCAATCTATGAAGTGGCGGAAGGAAAGGCCGACGTGCTGTTGATCACCAATGCGGCGCAAATCGATCACGTCATGCAGTTGGCCAATGAGTCCGGGATCGCTGATCGCTTCACGAACGCCTGTGCGAAACTCGTCGTCGGTTCCATCGGTCCCACCGCCAGCGAGCGGCTCAAACAGCACGACATCCGCGTCGACTACGAACCCTCTCATCCCAAGATGGGCGTGCTGGTAAAGGAGGTCAGCGAACGGGCACACGCTTTGCGGAGCACCAAACTGTCCTAACGTATCTGCCTGTTGTTTTACTTCTCTCCCTTGAGGTGGTGGGCTCGTCGGACCTGCGGCGCTCGATCCGCAGAGAGTCGGGCACCGCGCCGGCCGAATCGGTGCGGTCGCGATGCGCGACGGCGAGGACTCTTCGATGGTTCGTTCGAGCGCAGCTCGGAACGAATCGAGTTCCCCAGCCGAGCAGCGGGAGGCCTCGTGCGGTCGAACCGGAACGCAGAACAGGGCGAGTCTGACCGGCACTACCGCCAACTCATCAGTTTCGGCTTGGCCTCCGGCGCCTCGCCCGTGTCTTTCGCATCCCGCGCGCAGCGGAAGCCGAGCCAGTTCATTGAGGTCTTAGGATCGGTTCCGAACCGCTGAGCCACTCGCACGGTCGGCGTACTGTCGAGCCATCCGCCGCCGCGAAAGACCTTGTGGGAGCCGGTCTCCGGTCCCTTGGGATTTTTGTCCGGCGCGGTCTTGTAGTAATCCTTGTCGTACCAGTCGGCCACCCATTCGGCCACGTTGCCGACCATTTGGAAAATGCCGTAAGGGCTCACGGCGTTTTCGTATTTGAAGACCGAGATGATCGGAGGATACAGTAGGAGCCGTTCCGGCCGATCACGGACCGGCCCGGATAGTCCCGTCCGACCGAAATTGGCGCGCGAGAGCCCGGCCATTTCGCCGCCCCACGGATAGATTCTCGCATCCTGGTCGCCACGCGCGGCCTTTTCCCATTCCGCCTCCGTCGGCAGGCGCTTGCCGGCCCATCGGCAATATTCATCGGCCTCATACCACGTGACGTGCATGATGGGGTGGGCCGCCATCGTTTCCTGAAAATTCCCGCCGTCGAACTTCCAGTCGACCTGGGGAGGCCGACCCGTCGCCAAGACGAACTTCAAGTACTGTATGGCCGTGACCTCATACTTGTCGATGTCATACGCGTCCAGAAAAACCTTTCGCTGGGGAAATTCGACCGCGTAAGCGTTGCGATCGGCTTTCTTGTCGCTTCCCATGATGAACGAACCGGCGGGAATTCGCACCATCTCGTCGTAGGCCGGAAGCTTCGACCGCTCCATCGCCAGTTTCTTTCCCTCCTGCGTCCATTCCTGCTTCACGTCACCCACGTCCATCGACCAGACGGACGCGACGGCCGTCAACCCTACGACCACACCGACTCCGAATACGGGTATTACGCTGCGCACCACCCTTCCTCCTTGTTGTTACATTGCGCCGTTGGAAGGTGACGCTGGCGACGTCTTATCGAATTCTTCCAGCGGCTGAAAATTGACCGGCAGATTGAACAGCGAATCGGACACGGACCTGAGTTTCACATGCTGATACTCCACGATCCAGCTTCCATCTTTTTTGGCAAGTTTCATGGGAAAATGGATGTCCGTCGCCACCCATTGGTAGTACTGCTCGACGCGCTCCCCTTGCTTGGTGGTGACTTCGTAGAGTACCGTCGGATGGCCTTCGCGGGTCTCGGTCCCGATCTCCTGGCGAGCGACTTCTCCTTCCAAATTCTCCGTTACCTGCAGTTCCTGGTCCGGACCGTAGGGGATCGTCTTGAAATGCTTCATGCGCGACAGCAGCAGCCACACCAACTGCTTGTCTTTACGCACGATACTGACATTGACCGGCCCGAGGGAGTGATGCTCGATCCGCCACATCTGGTCTCGATAATAGACGAACGCCTTGTGAGTGCGGCCGTCGATCTTGGTGATCTGATCTGCAGTGAACTCCAACCCCCAGGCCGCAGACGCCCCAGATAGCCAGATCGCCACCGCCACGAACACGACCAAGCGCAAGCCGATTTGTGCGGCGTTCACCGCCGCACCCGTACCGGTCCGGGGAATCTTCTCGTTGGTGGAAAGCATGGCGCGACCGAACTACGGCTGGGGTTTTGCTTTGATGCACTCGATGTCGAGGTGAATGAGGACCTCGTCGCCGACGACCAGTCCGCCGCCGTCAAGCATCTTGCTCCAAACCATCCCGAAATCCTTCCGGTTCAGCTTCCCGTCGGCGCTGAACCCGGCCCTGGTGTTGCCCCAAGGGTCTTTGGATACACCGTTGAACGTCCCGTTCAGAGCGATCTCCTTCGTCACCCCATGAAGCGTCAGGTCGCCGACCGCCGTGTATCCATCGCCTGATTTCTTGTAGGTCTTCATCTTGTACGTCATGGTCGGATATTTTTCCACGTCGAAGAAATCGGCATTGCGGAGGTGCGCGTCCCGCTTCTCGTGATTGGTATTGATGGAGGCCGTCTTGATCACGGCCTCGATCGACTTGAACTGGGCGCCCTCCGCGTCCATCTCGACCTCACCTGAATACTCCATAAACCGGCCCACCGTCTTGGATACGACCATGTGGGCGACACGGAACTCGATGGTCGAATGCTCGGGGTCCACGTTCCAGCGGGCAAGTTCCGCCCGGGGGGCGGTTGGCAGGCACAGCAATGCGGCCAGCGCGGCGACCCAAGTGCCCAGAACTCTCGAAGAATTATGCATAGCTCTCCTTAGCGCATGTGGACATCAATCATTTCTTGCCGGCAGATGGAGGCGTACCGGCCTTCCCGTCCGACTGGTTGGTCACAGACTGTATCTCTTTCGGCTTGGACCGCGCCCCGGTCCGCATACGTATGTGGACATCGACCGACTCGTCTCCGAGATCGCCGGGAAGAGGAGGAAACGGCTGCGCATTGACGACGGCGTAGATACCGGCTTCATCGATTTCACGCGCTCCCGACCCCTTCTCTATCTCGATCAACTGTGCCCGCCCGCTGGGGTAAAGTCGGAATCGGACCCTCACGGTCTCGCTGCTCGGAGCCTTTCGGATTCCGCGAACTTGCCTGGCCCAGCTGCGGCTGATCAGATGGCTCACATGTTGCCAGTAGGCCCTCCCTCGCCCTGGATCCGCGAAAGGCATGAGATCCTCTTCCATTAGGTCGCCTGAAGCGACGGGCGAGACATCCGGCTGCGTTTCCTCCGCCAAATCCACCGACGCCGTTTCCTCCGGACCCACCGGGGCGGTTTCCGATGAATCCCCGGGCGGCTCCTGCCTTTCCAACGTCACATATACGATACGCCGCATGAGTCGCTCTAGCTTATTCTGCCGGAGGCGGGCGAACGTTACCTGAACCCTCGCCGCCTTTGGATGCACCGACGTCACGCTCCTGCGCAACGGTTCGAGCGCGACCGTGCCTTTCAGCGTCATGCTTTCGGCATCCGGTTCCAGGGTAATCGTCTGGGACTCAAACAATACGGACTCGCAGATGGCGACCACGGGAACGGAGCTCTGCACGACTCCGCCGAGGGTGATCTCCATATTCACGGACCTCCCCACCTGCAGATCGCCGCTCGAACTGAGCTCATTGAGTTGGAAACGCGCCCACCGCCTGAGCGGCTGAGAGCCTCCTCCCGATGAGTCGGCCCCGGCGCCTTCGACGGGCAGGGCGATCAAGGGAACGGCGACACTGCACGCTCCCGCCAGGAGTATCAGGCTTCGATGGAGCAGAGCCCTCATGGCGGGCATCCTACCGAGGCGGCACCCCCGGCGCAACCCCGTTTTTTCCCTTCGATGGGCAAGATCGACTGAGTAGGATACAATGCGTTCATGCGCGCCCTCGTAAAGACCGCGCCTCAAGCCGGACTTACGGCCATGACCTGTCCGGACCCCACGCCGGGCCCGAGCGACGTCGTCATTCGTGTCAAGGCCACGTCGTTATGCGGCACCGACGCTCATATCTACAATTGGGATCCATGGGCTCACAGCCGCATCCGCCCGCCGCGGATCATCGGTCACGAGATGTGCGGCGAAGTCGTGGAAACCGGCCCCGCCGTCACGCTTGTCGCAAAGGGCGACTACGTGGCAGCGGAATCCCACCTGACGTGCGGCGCCTGCTTTCAATGCCGGACCGGCCAGGCTCACGTCTGCCGGAACTACCGGATCCTCGGCGTGGACCGTGACGGATCATTCGCCGAGTACGTCGTGCTTCCCGAGAACGTCCTCTGGAAAACCTCTCCCGCCATTCCCCCTGAGTTCGCTTCGGTGCAGGAACCGCTGGGGAACGCGGTCGATGCGGCGCTGGTGGAAGACCTTACCGGTCATACCGTGCTGATCACGGGGTGCGGACCGACGGGCCTGTTTGCCGCAGCGGTGGCCCGCACGGCGGGAGCCGCCACCATCATCGCCTCGGACGTGAGTCCATATCGGCTGGAACTCGCGAAGCAGGTCGGCGTCGACTTCGTGTTGAATGCCAAGAGCGAGACCGCCCAACAGCTGGCGGCCGCCGTTGAAGACATCACGACCGGAGAAGGCGTCGATGCCTCGCTCGAAATGTCGGGAAGCCCCGCCGCGCTCCACCTTGCTTTCGGATCGGTGAAGAACGGGGGCCGCGTGACGCTGTTCGGGATTCCGACCGGCCCCATCACCTGCGACCTGGCGAACGAAATCATCTTCAAAGGGATCCGCGTCCACGGCATCACCGGCAGGCGCCTGTTCAGCACCTGGTACCGCCTGGCCGGCCTCTTCAAGGCCGGTCTCAATATCAAGCCGGTCATCACTCACACCCTCCCCATGAGCGACTTTGCGCGAGGATTCGCGTTGATCAATTCGGGCCAGTGCGGAAAAGTGGTGTTGTTTCCGTGAAATAGACTTAGGTCAAGGCTAAGGCTGATCGAAAACTGCCGCGTCATTTTTGGGGCTATCCTTAACCCAAACCTCAACCTCAGCCTGCTGAGTTTGGTTCATGGCCTACGACTCTCTGAAAAAAATCCTCGACGCTCAGCTCTCCGAGATCCGTGCCAAGGGTCTCTACAAGTCCGAGCGCCAGCTTCTGGGGCCGCAGCAGCCGGACATCGTCGTGGCGCAGGGCCATGCCCTGAACCTCTGCGCGAACAACTATCTGGGACTCGCCAATCACCCGGCCATCCTCCAGGCCGCTGCCGAGGCCTTGCGGACCCACGGCTATGGAATGGCATCCGTCCGGTTCATCTGTGGGACACAAGACCTCCACAAACGACTGGAGCGGGCCATCAGCCGGTTCCTCGGCGCCGCCGACACGATTCTCTATAGTTCCTGTTTCGATGCCAACGGGGGACTGTTCGAGGTGTTGTTGGACGAGCGCGATGCGGTGATCAGCGACGCCTTGAATCACGCAAGCCTGATCGACGGTATCCGGCTCTGCAAGGCGAAACGGTTTCGATACGCTCACTCCGACATGAACGAGCTCGAGTCCCGGTTGAAGGAGGCGAGCGACTGCCGCCTGCGACTTGTCGCCACGGACGGAGTCTTCTCCATGGACGGAGATTTGGCCAAGCTCGACCGGATCGTGGAGTTGGCCGAGCGGTACGACGCCGCGGTCATGGTCGACGACAGCCACGCCACGGGCGTTCTGGGACGCAATGGCAGAGGCACGCCCGACCATCTCGGGGTCGCCGGAAGGATCGACGTCGTGACGAGCACGTTGGGAAAGACGCTCGGAGGAGCCACCGGCGGGTTTACGTCGGGCAGGGCCGAAATCGTGGAGCTGCTGCGCCAGCGCTCACGCCCCTATTTGTTCTCCAATGCGCTCCCGCCTGCGATTGCGGCCGGCGCACTGCAGGCCTTGGAGCTGGTCGAACAGGGAGAAGAGCTCCGATCGCGATTGCGTGAGAACGCCGCCTTCTTCCGCGGGCAACTCAGCGACCTGGGATTTCGATTGATTCCGGGCGATCACCCGATCATCCCGGTCATGCTTGGTGACGCCGTGCTTGCCGCCTCCATGGCCGACCGCCTTCTTGAGGAAGGTATCTACGTGGTGGGGTTCAGCTACCCGGTGGTGCCCCAAGGGCAGGCCCGTATCCGTGTTCAGATGTCGGCGGCCCATACGCGGGCGCAACTGGAGGTTGCGGTGAATGCCTTCGCGAAGGTGGGACGGGCGCTCAACGTGATTTGATGCCCGATTTTCGGCCTCGCTATGCGGCTTTCCGTTCCATCCAGCGTGCCAAGACGTCGCCCAGGACCCGGATGGTCAGCGGCTTGGCGACATAATCATCCATCCCTGCCGCCAGATACTTTTCCCGATCGCCTTTCATCGCGTTGGCCGTAACCGCCACGATCGTCGTTCGATCGGCCAAGAGGCCCTCCTGCTCCCGCCGACGTATCTCCCTAGTCGCCTCAATGCCGTCCAGGTCCGGCATCTGGCAATCCATCAACACCAAGGCGTAGGGACGAGCAGCCAACGCGGCAAGCGCCTCCCTTCCGGTCCCGGCCACATCCGCAGGACATCCGAGCTTCTTCAGGATCTTCATGGCGACTTGCTGGTTGATATCGTTGTCGTCTACGACGAGCACATTCGGTTGTTCTCGCGACTGCGATTCCTTCAAGCTGTGGCGCGTTACAAGCGGAGGGGGCGCGGGCGAAGGTGCACTATTCCCGGAGACGGCGGCGGATATGGGATCAGCTCCCCGCAAGATGGCGGTAAGACCGTCGCGAAGTTGAGCGTACGCGATCGGCTTCATCAAATACGCGGCCACGCCGGCCTTCCTGGCTTCTTCGGCGTCCCCCTTCCGTCCGATGGTGACCATGAGCATGAGGGCGGTCGACGACAAACGGGAATCCTTTTTAATTGCCTTGGACAGTTGCAGTCCCGTCATGCCCGGCATCTGTTGATCCAACACGGCCAGGCGATAGGGACGTCCGCTTTCGGCCGCGGCGATCATCATGGCCAACGCCTCGGCGCCGTTTGAGGCGCTATCGGCGGACAGGCCGAGCCGACCGGCATGCTGCACGACGATCGTGCGGGCAGTCGCATGGTCGTCCACGACCAGCAGCCGAATTCCCCGGAGCGCCTCGGCGGAGGGTTCCGGCGGCGAGAGATTCGAAGCCGGCCGCCGCTCGAGCGGCACGGAAAACCAGAACGTGCTGCCCTTGCCCAGTTCGCTCCGCACCTCGATCGATCCGCCCATATGATCGACCAGTTGCTTGGCGATGGCCAACCCCAGCCCGGCGCCTCCGTACCGCCGCGAATCCGACCCGTCGACCTGTGAGAACGACCTAAACAGTCTTGCCTGACCTTCGGGCGACATTCCGATGCCGGTGTCCGACACCTCGAATCGGATCCACGATTGCTCGGCTTCCTCCTGAGCCAACGACACGCGGAGGGCGACTTCGCCCTGCTCGGTAAACTTGATCGCGTTCCCCACGAGATTGGACAGAATCTGCCTGAGCCGCCCCGGATCGCCCCGAAGCTCGTTCGGCACGTCGTAGCGGACCAGACAGGTCAATTCGAGTCCCTTCAGGCTCGCCCGCTCGACGAGCTGCCCCATCACCTCTTCCACTGCGACACGCAAGTCGAAATCCATCAGGTCGAGCCGGAGCTTTCCCGTTTCCATCTTGGAAAAGTCCAGCATGTCGGTAATGATGCATTGCAAGGCTTCCCCTGAAGTACGGATGGTCTCCACGAACTCTCGTTGCTCGGCGGCCAGCGGCGTACCCGCCAGCAATCCCGCCATGCCGAGGATGCCGTTCATCGGGGTGCGGATTTCATGACTGATCGTGGCCAGGAATTCTGACTTGGCCCGAACCGCCTCCAACGCCGCATCGCGCGCGGCCGCCAATTCCTCCAGCACGGCCCCTGCCCGCAGCATGTATCGCACGCGTTGGCTCAAGATGATCGGATTGATCGGTTTGACGATGAAATCCGTGGCGCCGGCGTCATACGCTCTCCCGATGGATGTGTCGTCGTTCAAGCCGGTAACCATCAGAACAGGGACCCGTTCTCCTCCCTTGAGTTGGCGAATCTTCTCGCAGGCTTCGAAGCCGTTCATTTCAGGCATCATCACGTCCATCAACACAATGGCCGGGCGCAGACGCTCGAACGCCTCGAGTGCCTGCCGCCCCGTTTCGGCCTCATGCACGGCGAAACCGCTCTGATCCAGCGTGTCCACGGCCACCGCCCTGATCACAGGGTCGTCGTCGGCAACCAACACGAGGGGGCGAACCCCGTTATTCGAATCGTCGGTCATCTTCGTCCGCTCCGGATCGTTCCCTTGCTCCTTTGCTCCGCGGCCGCTACGCCGCGGAGCGGCGAGGTTTCTTCTCTCCCGCTTTGCCTGACAGCCATCGATCGATCATGGAGGCGAGATTTTCCTGCGTGAAGGGTTTCGTCATATAGTCGTCCATTCCCGCCGCGAGACATTGCTCTCGATCGCCTTTCATGGCGTGCGCGGTCAAGGCGATGATCGGGATCCGGCGGGAATCCTTTCCCGCCTTTTCTTCGCGAGCCCGAATGCGCCTGGTCGCTTCGAACCCGTCCATTTCAGGCATTTGGCAATCCATTAGGATCAGATCGAACTCCTCATGGGCCGACCGATCCAACGCAACTCGCCCATTGGGCACCGCTTCGGTTCTGCAGCCCAACAGTTCCAGCATGGCGATCGCCACCTCGGTGTTGACCGGGCTGTCTTCTGCGAGCAAGATCCGCTTGCCTTCTCCAAGCGGTTCCATCGGCGCGGCCGTTGATGGTCCTGATATGCCGATCGCGGGCGAGCCGCACTCGGCGGCGCATTTGAGAAAACGGGACGTGAACCAGAAGGACGATCCGTGTCCGGGACGGCTATCGACGCCCACTTCTCCACCCATAAGGGTGACCAACCGTTTGACGATCGTGAGGCCGAGGCCCGTTCCGCCGAATTGCCTGGTCGTGGAGCCGTCGGCCTGTGCAAAGGCATCGAAGATCTGCCCGTGGACGGCCGGAGGGACGCCGATTCCGGTGTCCTGAACCGTCACGCGGAGGACCACTTGATCATTCCCTTCGCCTAAGAGCTCCGCGCGGAGCGTGACCGAGCCCTGCGGGGTAAACTTGATGGCATTTCCCACCAGATTCAGAATTACTTGGCGGACTCTGATCGGATCTCCGCGCAACTTGGACGGAATCTCCTCCCCGATCGTGCTCGACAACTGCAGCGCCTTCGTTCGAGCCGACTCTCCGACGAGATCGAAGATCTCCTGCACGATGGCGCGCAGGGAAAAGTCGACGGTTTCAAGATGCAGCCTGCCCGCCTCCATTTTCGAAAAATCGAGAATCTCGTCGATGATGCCCAGCAACGCCTTGGCCGAGCGCTGGACCGTATCGGCGAGATGACGCTGACGGCCGCTGAGAGCGGTCGACAACAGCAACTGCGTCATTCCAAGCACGCCGTTCATCGGCGTGCGGATTTCATGGCTCATGTTCGCAAGGAACTGGGATTTCGCGACGCTCGCGGCTTCTGCGGCCTCTTTCGTCCGGCGCAGTTCCTGCTCGACGATCTTTCGTTCGGTGATGTCGTGGGCGATGCCCAAGAACCCCAGAATCGCTCCCCCTTGCCCCCAAATCGCCGTGACGTTCAAGACGACCGTCAGGCGCGTCCCGTCCTTTCTGATGTAGGTCCACTCGTGCTCGTTCGGCAGGCTGCGCCGACTTTTTGCCACGAAGACTTCAAATCCGGGCTCGATCTTGACTCCCAGTTCCGCCGACACCATCTTGGCGCGCGCGGCCACTTCATCCGGATCATGGAACACCGCCGGAGTCTGCTTTCCGATCATTTCATCGGCTCGATAGCCCAACAGCGATTCTGCGGCAGGGTTGAACGCTTGGATGATCCCGTCCGGAGTCGTGGAGATGATCGCGTGGCCTGCATAGTCCACGATGGTCTGATGCAACGCTGAGACGGTCCGCAGTTCGGCTTCCGTCCGCTTCTGGTGGCTGATGTCGCGCACGATCGCCTGGAGTCCGACCCGGCCCCGGAACATGATCCTGGTCAACAGAACCGTCGCAAAGAACTCCTCGCCGTCGACCCGCTTGTGCGTCCATTCGAAAAAATGCGACCCCTCCCGCATTGCGGTTTCAATCATGCGCGGAGCCTTGTCCATCGACCGCTCGCCGTCCGGCTGGAACTCGGGCGACACGTCCCACGGTCCCATCGACGTGAACCGGTCGGCATTTTCCACGCCGAACAACCTGAGAGTCGCAGGATTGCCGGCCGTGAATTTCCAGACCGGCGGGAAGAGCAGCATGATGGCGTCTTGAGACGATTCGAACAGGCCGCGGTATTTCTCTTCGCTCTCCCGTAACGCCTCTTCGCGGCGCTTTCTTTCGGTAATGTCCTCGGCGATCCCCAGGAGGTACTGCGGAGTCCCCCGCTCGTCGAGAATAGGAATCTTCCGCGTGTGCAAAATCCGGGCGCCGTTCATTCGGGTGCTGATCGCTTCCTCCGGAAAGTCTTTCAACGCTCTGCCGGAGAGCACTTCCCGATCGTTGGCAATATACGCGTCGGCTTCGGGTTCGGGGAAAAACTCGCGGTCGGTCCGGCCGATGAGTTCATGGCGGGAAATGCCGACAAGGTCTTCGGCATGCTTGTTCCAGCGGACGAATCGCAGTTCCTTCGCATCTTTCACAAACACCATGATGGGCAGGTTTTCGATGACGGAGTCCAGGAAACGATTGGATTGAATCGTCTCCTCTTGGAGCCGACGCCGCTCCTCCGCGTCGAACGCCAACGAGACCAGTGTCGCGATCGAGGTGCAGAACGCCGTTTCTTCAAGGGTCCATTGTCTCGAGGGGCCGACGTGTTCGCAGCACACGACGCCGACCATGCTTCCCTGTCGACGAATGGGGACGTCGAGCATGGAGGTGATTCCGAGGGGAACGAGGTAGGAAGCGGCAAATTCCTTGGTCCTGGGATCCTGTCTCGCGTCATCCGCTGCGATGACCTGCTCGGTTCTGACGGCCTTGAAGTATTCCGGGAAGACCGCGATCGGCAGCTCGATTCCATCGGAATGCCGGTCCTCGCCCCGCTCGTAAACGTCGAGGCATCTCAGAACAGGATTGTCCCGATCGAACAACCACACGCTTGCCCGCTCGACTTCGAGCGTCTCCGCGGCCGTTTCAGTAATCTCTCGGAGCCCGACTCCGAGATCTCCGGCATGCAGCGTCGAGCTCTTCGTGAGGCGCAATATCGCCGCTTGTTGTTTGTGCAGCACTTCGTCGCGTGAGGCCTGCAGCCGCTGATGAAGGCTCTGCATTTCCTGCGACGTGAGCATCAGCGACCGCTCGAGAAGCGCGCGCCCGTTGTCGGCGTCTTCATAGGCCCTGCTGATGCGTTCCAGGACCGCCTGCCAGGCCTCCGGGCTTGCGGGCGGCGCGTCGGGGTTTAGGTCGAATCGTTTAAGCTGTCTGAGTAGCAGCGGGTGCACGGAATCTTCACGCCTCTGTGATGGTGGTCAACGTCATCGTCTGATTGTGGAGTTCGCACCGGCCGCTCACGTACGGGGAAAGTTCGCCGTAGGAATAGAACCCGATCTGTTTTGTGCCCGGAGGGAGGACGTCGAGGGTGGCTTCAATTTCCTCTTCGGTCCGCTCGCCCAACACGAGCCGGCGCCCGACGCAGCTGATGGCGATAGCCAGCGCGCCGTTGCTCGCACGGCCGGAGAAGCTGATCGAAGCCCCCGCATCCGACGCGCCTTGGATCAACCGATCGAAATTGGCGTGCATGAGCTGCGCAAGCGCCCCTTCCGGGAGATCGCCGGCGAAGGTCAACGACTGGGCCGCTTCGTCGACGGCCAGAATAGTCCGCACCAACCGCTTGTCCGACGACGCTTCGACTCGGACGGAAAGCGGGAACAGCAGGCCGGTGGCAGGCAGTCCCGCGGCCCGATCCCCGAGATACTCCTTGTAAAGTTGTAAGGCGGGTTTGTCGTCCAATTCGTACAACACGTTGCCCTTGGCTTTGGTGATGACCCGCTCGGGCCCGAACTGATCCCAGCCGCCTTTTGATCCATGCCCGATACGCACATGACTGCCGTACAGACCTGCCGCGGTGACGAACTTGCTCTGTGGACGGCCGTCTTTCAACACCCAAGTCCGTTGAAACTTGTCTCCGTCTCCTGCCAGTCCTCCCGTGACGATGACTGATTCGGGAAGGACGCTGTTCAACCCGCGGATCAGCTCGCTGCCGTTGACGTGCAACCCGTCCGACAGGACAAGCACCGCGCGCAAGTCCCTGGCGAGCAGGCCGCGGGCGAGCGATGCGCCGGCCTGAAACGAGGACGCTGCGGAATCGACCGGTGCGGAGGCGGAACGGACGATCGTCCGATGAAAATCCACCACCGCTCCGACCAGCGTGCCGTCCTTTATCTGAGCGCCGTAGATCTCTCCCGAAGTCGAACAGCCCACGACGCTGCAATCCCGGTAGATCCTCGCAATGTCGCGAATGGGGCCCGGTTGATCGGCCAGGCTTGATGCTCCGAAGAGGACCACGAGTCGGCGGGCAGGGTCCGGCGCCGCCCCTGCCTCGGACCATGAGTGAGGCTCGCTACCATAAACGAATGTGCGTAGTTTCATGTCCGATCTCCCTTGCCCTTCGTGAGTTCTGTGTCGATCGCGCGCACGACGCCTCGGTATTGTCGTTCGAGACGCTCCAGCACCAACGGCGCGCCGTCGAATCGGGCCGCCCGGCCGATGTTCTCCAGTTCTTGACAAGCGCCTGCCATCGAGAGGGCACCCACCTGGGCGCTGCCTGATTTTAGACGATGGGCGGTTTGCGTAAGCGCGGCGGCGTCGCCCGTACGAACAGCTTCCCGGAGCTTCTCGACAGACTCGGCAGCGGCGGTGAGGTATTGACTCAGAACTCTGGCAAGTACGCTCGGCCTGCCGGGTCGGTCGAGTGCCCGAAGCTGCCCGAGCGCCGACTCGTCGAGTAGCGAACCGGCTTCCGCGCTCGACGTTGGCGGAACCCCTTCTTTCCCCTCTGATATTCCCCAGTGTCGGTCGTATGTACGGTCGTTCATCTTCATGCTCACGGAGATAGCGCCGGCGGCAGCCCGCACCGGTCGCCTCCCGAGTTGAATCGGGAATGCACCACGCTTCTTATCGGAGTGTTCGGCTGCACCCTTGAACCCTTCACCGGAGGGCCTCCACGATCCGGTTTTCCGTCGACCAACCTCGATTGATGAATTGTGCGGTGTTTTCTACAATGGGCCGGTGCGGGACTCTCGCCTCAGGAGACTGGCCGTCTCCACCGCCCTTGCGATTCTCGTGGGCACGCTGCTGGTCGCCGCGCTGGCGAGAGGCCTCTTCTCGACCGCGCAGGTTCAGAGTACCGATTTCTTGTTCACCCGTCAGTCCGAAGCGCCGTCGGACGCCGTCGTCATCGTCGGGATCGACCAGCGAAGCTATCGGGAACTGCTGCCTCGTTACGGGCCGTTGGTCAACTGGTCCCGCCGGCTCTATGCCCAGGGCATCGATCGATTGAGAGAAGCCGGCGCGCGCGTGATCGGGCTCGATCTCTTCTTCGACGCCCCTGGGCAAGAAGACCCCGCCTTGATCGCATCGATTCAAAAAGCCGGAAACGTCGTCTTTCCGGTCGAGGGCCAGGGTCCGAACCGCCCCCACCCTAGACCCGGCGTGGTTCAGGCCTTCGATGTACTCGTGCGGGCGACACCACAAGTTGCCCAGGCCGCCGCCGCGGAGGGTTCGGTCAACGTGACCACGGACCGCGATACGGTCGTTCGGAGTCTCCCGCTGCTGCTCCAGTCGGGCGACTCCCTGGTTCCTCCCTTCTCGCTCGCCGTGGTGTCAACCTATGTGAGACGGCGCCCGATCCTTGATCAGGCCCCCGCGGCCGACGCCGTCTACGGCGCCGGCCGCGCCGTCCCGGTCATCGATAACGGCCGCATGCTGATAAACTTTTCGGGCCCGCCGTCACTCCCAGGGGAGAAGGGAACCTTCCAGATCATACCTTTCGTCGACGTGATCAACGGCTCCTTCGACGCGCGCGCGGTTCAGGACAAGATCGTCCTCATCGGACTGACCGTCCGCGGTATCGATGAGTTTGCTACCCCGACCACGACCGAGACCGGCATGTGGGGGGTAGAGCTGCAGGCCAATGCCATCGAAACCCTGCTTAATGACCAATATCTCACCCCTCTGCCGCGACGTTGGACAGTAACGCTCGTCTACCTGGGCGCGATCGCCGGCGCGTTGCTCGCCGCAACTATGGGACCCTTGCGGGGCTTCATCGATGTGGCGGGCCTGCTCTTGGTCTACGTGCTCGCAAGCAGCCTCGCGTTCGACCGTGGAATCCTCCTAAACATGATCTACCCGATCGCGGCATTGTTGATCGGCTTTGCGGGGACACAGGTCTACCGAATTTTCTTCGAACAGGCCCAACGAGAGTTGGCTCAGGAACTTATGGGCCGTTACCTGTCACCCGCGGTCAGTCGTTGGGTGCTGGAGCAGCCCGATCAGCTCAGACTGGGCGGCGACACGCGGACGATGACGGTCCTCTTCTGCGACTTACGGGGCTTCACCACCCTCTCGCATTCGCTCGAACCGCAGGCGCTCGTGGCTTTCATCAACGAATATATGACGGCGATGACGCAGGTGGTGTTTCGACACGACGGCGTCTTGGACAAGTACATCGGCGACGAGATCATGGCTTTTTGGAACGCGCCCAAGGATCAGCCGGACCATGCGTCGAGGGCCTGCCGGGCCGCCCTCGACATGGTCGGCGAGTTGCGCCGGCTCCGCGCTTCCTGGAGTCAACGCAACCTCCCGCTCCTCGACATCGGGATCGGCATCAATACAGGCCCTATGGTAGTGGGTAATATGGGATCGCGTGACCGGCTGGCCTATACCGTGATCGGCGACACGGTCAACGTGGCGTCGCGTCTGCAGAGCTTGAACAAGGAGTTAGGAACTCGGATCCTCATGACGGAGGCCGCGCGAATTGCGGCAGGAGAAGGATTTCCCTGCCGCCCGCTCGAGCAGGTGAAGGTGAGGGGCCGCGACGAACGGGTGACGATCTTCGAGATCGACGCTCCGCTTGAACCATCGGCGAACTAACCGAGCGCGGGGTTACTTGGTCTCGATCTGTCCCCACGGCAACGCCGAAATGACGCCGGGCAAGGGCGCGGTCGTCGCCTCAGGGTCACCCACCGTTATCCGGGCGATCTTGGCGGTCTTCGGATCGTCCGGGCCTGGCTCCAACTGCTGCATGATCCGAACCGATAACCGGTCCCCGCGCTTGATCGTTCCGGAGACCTGACGCTGCTGGATCACCTCTCCCTTGTAAAGCCCCGCGATCGTGACTTGGAACGGCCCCTCGGCCTCCCCTTTGAGAATCACGGTAAAGGGCCCCTGCGTTCCGGCCGGCACTTCCACCACCCGCTGACCGTTCGCATCGCCGCCCGTGTAGGAACCGAACACATGGTTGGCTTCGATGCCTCTTGCCAGGAAGCCGGCCACCCGCGCCTGATCCGGCATAATGACCAAGGGGAGTATCGACGGCGGGGCGGCGATCCGAAGCGCGCTGTGATTGGAAAAGAATGGATGAGGCGCTGAGGGCTGTGTTCCTTTGACGATGTCCATCTGCCCGGGTTTCATCACGGAGCGCGCGCGTCCGGTCGGATCGAGCAGCCACAGTTCGCCCTCCCTGGTCCAGCAGGTAAACGTCCCGTCAGCCTCCTGTCGCGCGCCGATCAAGCCGTCATGAACCGTCGCCGTGGCCGTGTTGGATTGAAGGGAGAAGGCCGACTCGGGGTCCACCAGTTTCACGACGCGAGCCCAGACGGTTCCGAGGTTGATGCCGATCGTCACCCGGGATCGTTTCTGCGCGCCCTCTGCCTGCTTGATCGTGATGTCGGACTCAGGTTCAACCGTCAACGTGCTCCCGTTGAGAAAGGTCACTAGGGCCCTGGACTTCTTGCCGGTCTGGACCTGCGTGCCCGCCGCAACGGTCATCCCGTTGGTCGCTGCCCTCGCTGTCGCTTCGCCGGGCAGCAACACTTTCACGTCTCCGGCCAGCACGTTGAGCGCCGCCGTGTCCGAAGCCGGTTGCGCCCAGGCCGACGGAGAAACCATGAACCAGGCCCCACCGAAGACAAGGAGCATCCCTATCGTGAACCGTCGAGGTTGAGCCGATCGGTCATGACAGGGGCAGGAAACCGGTTCGGCAGTCCTCCTCCGAGTGATCGCCCCGCCACGTACCTCCATCGTGCCTCCTTCCTCCGGCAACACACACCGGCCCGTTTAATAGCGCCGATGTATTATTCAGGCCGCAGAAGCAGAATTCAATGGGTAGCGAGCACGAAATCCCGACGTCGTCGGGGCCGGAACTATTCGCGAATGGCCTTGGCTCTGGTTTGAAGGTAGGCGTTACGAACGGCCGAATAGAGATCGAGCGTGGCTTCTTCGACCCCCTGGAACTTCTCGAGATTGCGGGAACGGTCGTTCACGATCTCGCCGACGCGCGCCCCGATTTGGACGAGGCTGGAAGTCGTGCGATTCGGATGGGAAATCACGGAGGGTACGCCGTCCACCTCGATGATCGGAGCGACCAGCCAGTTGACGGGATTGAGCGCGATATCGGTCAGAAAGCCGGTAAAGTCCCGCACCGTAAACGGCGGAAGGAGCGGAAGGACCAGATATGGGCCCGGCCCGACGCCGTAAAACCCCATCGTCTGCCCGAAATCCTCTTCAGGCGTCACCAGTTTTACTTCCTTCGCGAAGTCGAAGAAGCCCGCCATGCCGACGGTACTGTTCAGGACGAATCGTCCGGCTTCGATGCCGGCCCCTCTGAGCTTTCCCTGAAACAGGTTGTTGAGAAAGCGGGGGGCGAACCGGATATTGGAGAACATGTTGCTGATGCCAACCTGAACAAGGTCCGGCATCAGAAAATTGTAGCCCCTGGCGACCGGCTTCAGCACAAAGCGATCCACTTGGCGATTGAATTCGAACACCTTCGTATTGAGGGACTCGAGCGGATCGTACTCGGTGCTTTCTCCCTCGTCGGACTTGGCGAACGGATCGAACGGCTCCTCCGGAAGATCTTGTTTGGGCGGGATAGAAGATGGAGCCGGCGGCGGTCCTGCCGCCGCCGACAACGGCGGCCCCGAGACCGTCGGCATGATGTCGTGGAAAACGGGAGATTGGACCAGCGCGCTCTGTTCAGCGCAGCCGGTCATCAGCAGGATCAGAAACCCTAATGACGCGGACCACCTTCGACCGACCGAACCCGCCACCGGCCCCCCTTGATACGGAAGAACCCGCTCCTGTCACCAGGTCTCGACACCGACTTTGCGCACTGTACCAAAAGTTTCCGCAGCGGCCAAACAATATTTTCGGCTTCACGAACGGAGTGAGGTGACGGAGAATTCGACGAGTCGCCCAAAATATTCCTCCCCACCGACATCGTACGTGTTGTTGTGATCGGCGCCTTTCACGACGTGGAATGACTTGGGAGGCTTCGCGGCCTCGAAGACCTGCCGGCCGAGCTCGATGGGAATGATGTCGTCTTTGTCGCCGTGGACGATCAGTTTCGGCAGCGAGAGCTGCGGCAATCGATCGATCAGTCGGAATTCAGCGCCCAACAGCCAGTGCACGGGGAGCCCGCCGTAGTGCGCCTTGGCCACCGCCTCGATCGAGGGAAAGCAGGATTCGAGAATGAGCCCGGCAGCGGGTTTCCGGGCCGCCAGGTCGGCCGCGACCGCGGCGCCGAGCGAACGGCCGAACAGCACGATGCGCTCCGGACGGATCATCCGGGTCCTCGTGAGGTAGTCGTAGGCGCCGAGCGCGTCCTGATAGAGCCCGTTCTCTGACGGGCGCCCCCGGCTGCGGCCATACCCCCGATAATCGAACAGGAATACGGACAGGCCGTAGCGATGGAGCGCGCGGAGGTTTCCCAGCCGGTTGATCACGTTGCCGGCGTTGCCGTGGCACCAGAGGATGACCGGACGATCCGCCGGGGCCTCGACATACCACCCGAAGAGTTTGGTGCCGTCAGCCGATTGAAACCACACGTCCTCCAGCGGAAGACCGCTCGCCGCGCGCCAGTCTTTCTCCAGCCAGGAATCGGGATGATAAATGACAAACTGGTCGAGGAGACTCATGCGTTCAATTCGGCCGGTTCATGCCGTCCGCTGGTTTCCGCCCCGGTTTAGCTGGTCGCGGGAGAACTCTTTTTGATCCCTATAGCCGCCGCTGGGCCCGAGGTTTGAGACGGCGCTGAACGGCTTTGCAAGATGCGCAAAAAAACCGCCCGGCACGGCTGCAACAAGCGAAGAGGCGAATCGTACTCGCTATCGTTCGTTGAGCCTCAGAGCGATGCGAGAACGCCGGCGGCTGACTTTTTCCGCATTCTGCTAGAAAC
The DNA here is from genome assembly GCA_037445005.1 of Nitrospira sp. Classification (GTDB taxonomy): domain Bacteria; phylum Nitrospirota; class Nitrospiria; order Nitrospirales; family Nitrospiraceae; genus Nitrospira_C. Next base: position 3,163 of record JBBILH010000052.1, on the reverse strand, counting down.
GCAGACCTGCACCGACCAAGCTATAGTGAGCACGAAAATCAAGAGCCAGTCCGTCCCAGTGGTAGTTCGCAGAAAAATATCTGTACTCGGTGAACACAAACAGCTTTGGACTAATCGAGTACTGGAGTCCTCCGATGGCTTGATAGCCCAGCGCACGGGCGGAATCGAAATCGTCGTCGGATCGTCCGGCGATATTCGGATTTAGGAGCGTTCCGTGTGACCATCCGACTCCGAATCCGGCGTAGGGCCGAATCGTTTCGCCGGGATAGCGAAGAATCAGATTGAACATCGTATTGAGCACAAGGATATTGGAGCGGCCTCTGCCCTGATTTTGTCCGTTGGCAAAGTTGGGAAACGAGAGCGCGCCGCCATGCGCGCTGGAGTCGATCTCCAATCCGACGACCCGATGCAGCGCCTCAGGGAAGAGTCCCGCCCTCAGGCCCGCACCGAAACCATGCTGCACCGAGGCGGTCACTGTGGTCCCTTGGTTAAAGATATCCTGATCCCTCGGCCAACTACCCAAGGCATAGGCACCGAGTTCGATGTCCCCGAATTCCGCTGCCGAGGCGGAAACAAATCCACCCGAGGCAACGACCAGCAGGCCGGCGAAGACAATATGCCGCATGGAAGTTCAAGGTATCACGGATTAGAGCGACGACGCAGGCGGAAAATGAAAGGGCCTTCGGGAGATCGTCCCGAAGGCCCTTTCGAAGCGGAGACCCCGTCGGATCAGCTGCCCTTAACGATCGTGCACCACTCGCCGAAGATGCCGAGAATATTCTTGGCGGAGTGATCCACTGAAGCGACGGTGCTGATTCCGCCGGCCGCTTTGGCCGCCGCGACGCTCGCGTCACCGGTCGCGACCCATCCCAGAATCGAGGTGCCGCAGGCCTTTCCCTCTTTGCTGGCGGCCGTCGCCGTCGTCGCAACATCACCGTACTTCGTCTCGTTGTAGATTCCGCCCGCCATCGGGGAGGCGACGATCTGACAACCGGCCAAGCTCAGACCGACCGCAGTGATCACGGAAAGGGAAAGCACTAGATATGCCTGCTTCATGGGACCTCCTTGTTAAAAAAGTTGGAAGCTGGTGCGACCCGCCTCTGGGAAACCCACGGCGATCGCTGCCGGCGGAGTATAGTCGCACTTGTCGCCTCTGTCAATTTGCGGTCTTATGCAGGTAGGGAAAAACCCTTTGGATGTTCAAAGGTTGCGCACAACAACTTCTTGGGAATTAGAAAAAGCCCTGAACGGAAAAAAGAACGTCGTTGTCGTGATCCCTATGGCTATATTCCAATCGGAGCGAAAGATTTCGGTGCATCGTATAGCGTTGTCCGATCGACCAGCGGACATCATCGGTTTTCTCGCCAAACGCGTACTTAAAAAAGCCGCCGGAGGCCATGAACCGCCATCGGTCGGTGAGATCAATCAGCGCCCCGCTTGTCCCGCCCCCTCCGATCCGATGCCGCTCCTCATAGGCCCTGCTATAGTTGGCCTCCGCCTCCGCGAAAGCGAAGAAGACTTCCCGAAGAATCCAGTGCGATTCCACGGCTCCCCCGATTCCGCCGTTCGCGACGCCGTTGCTGCAGAGCTGACAACCGTGATGCTTGATCGTCTGCATGCCCACATTGATCTTCCAGGATGGGGCCTGAAAAACCGAGTCTATCGGCGCCAGTGAGAGCACGTTGGCCAAAGTCGCCCGTTCAATTCTCGTCTGGTCCGCCCTGTTATAGTGACGCAGAGTGATCGAAGCGAGTTCGATTTGCGCGTCCGGGGTATGGCCGGTTTCCGGATCGAGCAGGTCATGGTAGCCGGCCCGGACAGACGCTTCTTCGAAGGTGTCGCGATTTCGCCAGCCGGCGCCGATAGCGGCGCGTGAGGTGGCGTGGCCCATTTCCGGCCGTTGCGCAAATGGTTGCACGGGAAATTTCGGGGACGGGAGGTGCAGCTGGCTTCTGGCCGTCAGGATTCTGCGGTTCTGCTCCTTCCATTCCGGCGAAGGCTCGGATGTGGTATCGATCCGGTATCGAAGATAGTCGGAGGCCAGGTCCAACAGAAACGCCTGTTTCTCAGGCGCCAAATCGGCCAATGAGGATTCGCCCAACGCAGAGGCATCGCTCGCGATTCGCCGAGCCAGCGCCCGCTCCACGGTTGAAAGAGATTCGCGTTTTCGGCGAATGACATTGCTGCGCGAAGGGCGGTACTCCACGCCGGAGACGAGGCCCGGTCTTGAGGCGATTAGGCGAACCGTGTCGGCCGGTACGGTCCAGAAGGTGAACGCGTCCGTGAGGTGCAGCGACGGATCTGCATAGTCGAGCAGCGCAAGCAGATGGTAGGAACAATTCTCCTTGAAAAAGAAGTAGTCGAACGACGCATTGCCGAGTTCCCATGCATGCATGAGCAGACGCTGGAGCTGGCTCTCGTTAAAGTTCAAACGGTACTCCCAGATGTCCCTGTTCTCGATATCGCGATACTCTTGCACTTTCAAATAGTAGGGTATCGTTGAGAAGTACCCCTTGTACCCGCCGAAGATTCCTCTGACCGGATATGCGATGCCGGCATCCGGAGGCACGTCAGCCGCATAGTTGATTGTGTAGGCCAAGATCCGGGTTTGGTCGGTCTGACCCTTCTGATCAATTCGCAAGAGAGTGTGCCCGAACATGGAGGCCGGATTGTTCAGAAACGCCGAAGGGAAAATCAGCGTGATCGATTGTGCCTGAAACTCATCCCGCCATCGCTCGAATCGTTCGCAATGGAGTTCCGGCAACTTCGATCCATCGAACGAGAGCTCCCGCTTCAGCCACCGATAGCGCGCAACGAAGGCGCATTGAGCCGGTTGCTTCGAGCGCCCGACCGGCTCGACCGAGAAAAAACTTCTCAGCGTGGCGTCAAGCTCGCCGGCCGGATCGGTCTTGCCGTTCGGCGACAGAAAGAAACCCGGATCATCCTGTTCGCTGGTATATCCACCGAACAGATCTGCCCGGTAGTGGAGGAGCAACTGCCACTCACGGGTGTCCGCCAATTGAAGCGCGCGCGCGCGTTGCCTGAGGTCGTCCGGATACGACGCCGCGGGAAGTTCTTCTGCAACGCCATAGTCGGTGAAGAGAATGGTCAGACCCAGAATGGCGACGGCGATGTTCACGGCGGGAATCGAAAACAGACGGGG
>JBBILH010000051.1:0-22622 GCA_037445005.1 Nitrospira sp. | reverse complement strand
CCGCGTGGTGACGGTTCTCAACGGACGATCGGCGTTCAGCGAACGGCCCGGCTGTTCCGGAGATCCTCAAAGACCCGGTCGTCGTCCCGGTTCGGGTTCGCGCCGGCGCCGTCGAACACCTCGTGCACGATGTGTGTTCCCAGCGCCCGGTAGGATTCGAACTGGGATTCGTCGAAAAACTGATCCGCCGTGGACTCGTGCGGGAAATCCGTATGGCGCGCGGCATAGTCGAGAATGTCCGCCGGCTCGTGTCCCGTGAGCGAGGGTTTCACGTAGATCAGAAGACCTTTCGGCGCGTTCGCGTCGACGAGATCATACCGGATGGCGCCGACCGCATGGTGGCAAGGGCTTTGAGGCGTCCCCTCGCTCTGGCGCAATCCCTCGAGGTCCAGCTCGATGTCGATCCCCAAATCGATTCGGATCTTTCTGATGGCGTTGCCCAAATCCGAAAACACGGATTTTCGGTCGCATCCCGCGTCGCTGACGAGGATCACATGACAGCGGCGAAGCACCATTTCATAGAGTCCGAGATTTTCGAAGTGGCCTCCGTCTGACAGGTAGACGTATCGTTTCCGTTCGTCGGTAAGGCCGAGGGCTTCCGCCAACAACGGACCCACGGCAAACTCCGGGCAGGACCTGCCGTAGGTCGTCCGGCCCGCTTCGCCGGGATTCCCCAGCCACCAGCCGAGCCTCACGTTGAACAGCGTCAGAAGAAACGCCACGGCCGGCGAGGAATGGTAGCCCATATTGGGACTGGCGGCGGCCCCCGAGATTGTCAACGCCGTGCCGATCGTGATGGCCTGGTTCACGGCGTGGTTCTTCCCGTACTCGAACGAGCGCCGGTACCCGAGATTGCCCGCGGCGCTGCCGCAATGGAGCGGCGTGACGGTGAACGATTGGGCCTTGCGCTGTTGCCACGCGAGGTTTCGTCCGCGCACCAGATTGAGCGCGATGTTCACCACATGAAACGGTCTCTGGACGGGACCGCCCGCCGGGGCCAGATCCGCCATCTGGAAATTGTCGTTGGGATCGAAGCCGGTGAAGGGGTTCGGGGCGCGGTTGTTCCCGCGCGAGGCTCCGAGGTAGGCCCGGATCAGTCGATTGCGGTACATGGCGTGAAGGGAGAACTTGTTGATGTTGATGTAGAACGACATCAGGACGGCGAAGAGCGCCATGCCGACGATGTATTGGCCGATCTCGAACGCGGAGGCGGTCTTCAGGATTGCCGCATTTCCCCAGGCGAGCAGCGCCAGCAGCAAGGCGGCAGTGAGAGGCGCCAGGACGACCACATAACATTGCGCTCCCGCCCGCTTCCACCATTGCGGATCCGCTTCGGCCTGGGTCGCCGCTGTTTTGGCGCTGAAGCCGGCGAGAAGCGTCAGAAGCCCGGTGATGCCGCCGGCGGACGTGATCCAAGCCGGCACATGCGACAAAACCCACGGCCCAAAGAGCGCGAGTCCGGCAGCGCCGGTCCACCCGACGGCGCCGATGAGCACCCAGGACCCCGCCCGTCCCCACCACTCGCGATCTCCGTCTCCTGTCGAACGGCTTGCGATGCCGATGAACAGTGTGGCGGCGAGCAGGAACAAAGACAAAAATCCCGGAACCGCGCCGCAGGCATACCAGTCCGGGAAGGCCGCCCGCGCGAAGAGCGGCGCTGTCTGTTTGAGGGCGAGCCCTAAGAAGCCCCCTCCCAGCAGGCCGCTGAGCACGATCGTGAGTAATTCGAGATAGCGCCATCCGTCTCCCCAGGGCCGCCGGAGGATCACTGCGGCCGCCAACCAGGCAACGGCATGCATCACGCCCGCGCCCAGCGCCAGAGTAGGCAGGGCCGAAAATCCGAAGAGCGCCAGGCTTTCGAACGGATGGCCGCTCAGCTCGTGCCATCGCCAGGCCAGCGTCAAACAGGTCACGCCTGCGAGCAGTGGAAAGAGGCAGAAGAGGAGGAACGATTGCTGGCGCTCGAACCGTTCCCACCGATCAGGGCGGCGCAACTTCGACAGACTCGGGCGGCAGAGATGCAGATAGGTCAGGCTGATCAGCAGCAGCAGGCTGCCGAACACGGCAAAGGCGCCCACCACGATCTCCGGCGGCGATGCGACGGTCGAGGCCCGGTACAGGAGCGGGACGGCCAAGAGCGCGAATAGGAACGGCAGCAACACCAGCCAGTTCAAAATCAGATTCCGGAGGTATGTCCCGACGAGCGTCCAAGAATCGGCGGACAACAGGCCCAATTTCGGGCTCAGGTAGTTGCTGAAGGTCCGGAGGTGCGCGATAGGCTCCGCCTCCACCGCTTCCGGGCGCCGTGGTTCGTTGCGCAACTCGTCCTGGACCCCGGCAAGTCCGCGGGGGTGATGGTGGATCCACGCCGTCAACCAGCTGCCGATATACCCGCCGCCCGATACCGTGGACAGGTAATCGAACCGGGACAGCAGTTTGAGGCGGGCGAGGCCTTGGAGGATGCCGAGCCCGAAGGTCGCGCTTCTGATTCCTCCGCCGGAAACACACAGCGCGATCCGTTTTCGAGGCATGGCGTGGATCAATCCGTGGATCGCCGCGAGACGGGCCTCGTTCGACCCCGAGGCGGGATAGTCGGCCGGCAGCGGGCCATGGAGTCGGACGTATTCCTCCTCCAGCACTTGTGGAAGCGCGAGCGGGGGGGCGGAAGCGGTCGAGGTCCGTCTGAGGTTCATCGCGCCTCGATGAAACGAACGATCCGTTCGCGTTGCTTCTCGACGACTTTGTGGCCTGCCGCGATCAAGAGGGCTCCATCGCAGGGATCTGCGATCTTGAACAATGTCGGGACCAGGCGGATCCTCTTGTTGATGTCGTCGACCGAGAGTGTGCCGGGACATCCGGCGGGAATCGGATCGTCCTTGGTCCATTCGGCGTCCGTATGGCGGAGGATGACCAGTTTCAAGTGCTCGTAATCCGGGAGCAGTTCTCCCTCGGTCCGCACCGTATGCCACAACATCGCCTGGTAGGCGTTGGCCCGTTCTTCCATGATCCCGACGATGCGTGACGGATCGTCGGTGAAGACTTCGAACCCCTTCTCGTTCTTGTCGAGTTCCGGTCCGCCTTCATCGAAGGGATAGGAGGCGTCGATCACGATGATCAAGCCCTTCTTGGCCGTGGCCCGGCTCGGGTGGAGTTTGTTCAGGAAAAGTGTCGTCAACGACTCGGTCCCGAGATTGTCGAAAAGGCCGCCGTCTCCGACATGAGCATAGACATCGGTTCCGTCGGCCCGGTACGTGACGGGTCCGACCACCGGCGGGAACGACGCGGAGGTGGCCACGGCCAAAGAGACGGGCAGGTGGCGATGATCGGCTCCGATATCCTCGAACGTCTGCGGGAGGAACTGATTCTTGGCCCGATCGAGACTGCGATCGAAACTGGCTCGTCCTTCCGGGGTGAAAAGCTGACCCTTCTGAGCCAGCCTGGCCCGCAGTTCCGTCGAAAATTCGTAGGAAAAGTCCCCCGCCGGCAGGGTCGTCAGCACGAGGCGCCGTCCCGTGTTGTAGATGGTTCCGTTGAAGATGATCTGCGGGGCGTCTCCGCGTCGCGCGCGTTCGTACAGCCCGCTGAACGTCATCCCGTCGAAAAAATTCGCGTCCCACACGTCCGCGAGGGAGTAGGCGAATTTGGTGGGATTCGCCACGCGGAAGTTCAGCAACTGCCGTCCGACCGCCCGGATCTGGAAATTCTTCTGGATATCCTCTTTGAACGAGGTGAAGAATCGTCGATAGGTTGGCGAGAGGCCCTGCTGTGCCAGCACCGGCTCGGATCGCCCCGGCTTTCGTACGGCGTAGTACGCCGTCGCGAGGCTGCCGCCCGACACAGCGGACATGTGTGTGATCGTTTCCAGCGCGCTGCGGGTGTATCCCTCCTCCGTCACCCGAACCTCCGCCAGCGCTTCGAGTACTCCGGCTGCGAACGTCGCGGCTCGACTGCCTCCCCCTGAAACGGCGAGGCCGACGAGCGTCGGCTGGTCCGGCAAAGGGGCGAAGACCGGCGTCTTCTTGTCCTGGTGTGCGGGGAGGTGATGAATCTTGGCGAAACAGCCGGTCAAGGCGAGAAGGCAGCTCATACCGTAGCCGACCAACCGCGCGTGTTTCATGGTATTCTCCACGGTGGATCAACCGCGCGGGAGCGGCGTGATCGCGCGGGACTGAACCGCTTGAACGTAACAGAACCCTTCGTGCTCGACGATCTTTTTTGCCGTCACGCCGGCGACCGTCTCCAGTGTGGCGGCGACGGTTTCGTTCTGCGTTCCGAACAGACTGCCTCCCCGCACCAGCTTTCCCACTTCAACGGTGACGGCAGCTTCGGCTCGCAACGCATCCCGGGTAATCCCGGCCAGCGCCTCCAATGAAACGTCCGGGCGTGCCGGATCGAACTCGGGATAGGGATGCTCCTGATTTGTCCAATCCACTTGTAACGCCGTAGCGCCACGCACGGCCGGTACTTCGAACGCGGCGTCGAAGAAGGCCTCGAGGAAGATCCTGGCGAGGTCCGCGCTCACCTGTTGCGAGGCCCCCGCGGGTGCGGTGTCGCGAAAGCTCCGGGCGGTCGGAGAAGAGAGATCCGCAGAGAGCCCAGGAAACAGGTGCGAGTTGCCGCTCCGATCGACGAATCCGTGCGACGTATGTCGTAGAACACCCTGTGAAACCGTTCCCGAATCGGCCTGCGTAGCCGTGAAGCGCACGTCTCCGAAGTAGGCCCTATTGTAGGCCGACAAGAGCCGGACGAATCGCGACGCGTCCTGTGCGAGGTGCTCTTCATCGAAATCCATGCGGCCGTTCCATTGCCGGATGGCCGTGGCGACGCTGGAGAGCGCGGCGAGATTCAGCCGGCGGCGGGATGGTTCGGCCAGACCGGAAAACATTTCCTGGAGGGCAAGCAAGGAGTCGTCTTGACGAGGCAGTCTTTCTTTGATGCGACGGATGAGCGTGCCGACGGGACCGGCCATTCCCGTCCGATCGCCGCGGGAACGAGCCACACAGGCCAGGAATTTCTGCGAGAGCGCACGGTCGGTGATTACCTTCTCTGAAAAGGATGACCGGTGCAAATCGAGTTCGTTCTTCAGGTCGGCGAGGGTGGGCATACAGCCGGCAAGGAGCACGACGGTCAGCGCGGCGACAAGAGGAGGAGCGAACGGCATGATGATCCTCGTCGGGATCATGTCACGAGCGTGCGTGAATCGCCATGAGCCGCTCGTGAGAGTGAGCAACTGCTATGCCATAGTATTCACCGAAAGCTCCCGTCGTGACGACTGAAATCGCCCAAATGGTGACCGGCCGACGAGGAATGTCGGCGCAAATGGATTCGATCGGAGACGCCCAGTATCAAAACCGATACAAACGCTAGTGTTTCTTCTCCTTTTGCATGATCTTGTCGGTCCAGGCCAGGAGAATGGCTGAGCCGAGAAACGTCATGTGGATGAAAATTTTCCACTTGATGTGTTCAGGGTTCTCGTTGGCCACGTCGACGAACGCCTTGAGGAGATGGATGCTGGAAATGCCGATCAGCGAGGCCGCGAGTTTGATCTTGATCGTGCCGGGGTCCACATGGGTGAGCCAGTCGGGGCGATCCGGATGGGTTTCGAGATCGAGCTTGCTGACGAAGGTGGCATATCCGCCGATGACGACCATGGTCAACAGATTGGCCACCATGGTGACGTCGATCAATCCCAAGACCCCCAGCATGAATCTGGTTTCCTCCATGCCTCGAATATGAACGGCCATTTCCCACAACTCGACCAGGAACTTGTACGCGTACAACAGCTCGGCCACGATGAGGCCCCCGTAGAGGGGGGCCTGAATCCACCGGCTGGCGAACACGACGACTTCGAACGCGTGTTCGATCGGATGATTCGACGGTTTTGAGGAAGACTCAGCGACCTCTCCTGTTGCATGTCCGCTCGACATTCCGCCTCCTGTGCAGTGATGTTCGATCGCTCGCCGTGTCCGGTAAGAGGCTTCGCGCGAAACGAGCCGCGGCGATCGCGTCGTATCCTAGTGAGGAGGAAACGGGCTGTCAATTGCCGGTCGATCAAAACGGGTCAGGTGGTCGAAGCGGCCGGTGAATAGTTCAACCAGCGCTCGAGTGCGGCTTGGATGTTCTTGACGGCGATCGGTTTGCTGATGTAGTCGTCCATGCCGGCTGCGAGACAGTGCTCGCGGTCGCCCTGCATCGCGTTCGCCGTCATGGCGACGATCGGCGTGTGGCGGGCGGTCCCTTCCATTTCGCGGATTCGTCTGGTGGCTTCATAGCCGTCCATCTCGGGCATCTGGCAGTCCATGAAGACCAGTATGTAAGGGATACGCGACAGGGCCTCGACGGCTTCCTCGCCGTTGGCCACCACGTCCACGTGATAGCCCAGCTTCTCGATCATCTTGACCGCCACCTTTTGGTTGATCACGTTGTCTTCGGCGAGAAGAACACGGCCGTGGGAACGGGATTCGATCTCCGCCAGGCTGTGGACGGTGACGAGGCGGTCGTCCTCCGCCGATCCCGGCGCAGACCGGCCCATCACCAACCGGAGACAGTCGAAAAGTTGATGCTGGTGAATCGGCTTGGTGAGGTAGGCGGAAAATCCGCTGTCCTGAGCCACCTTCGCATCGCCGCGTTGGGCCAAGGAGGTGAGAAGAACGAGCCGAGGCGTGGCGATCGAACGGTCGGCGCGGAGGGCGCGGGCCAGCTCCATTCCGTCCATGCCCGGCATTTGCATGTCCACGATCGCAAGGTCGAAGGGATGTCCGGCACGTCCGGCTTCTCGGATGAGCGCCAGGCCGTTCGGCCCGTCCTCGGCGGAGGCGTGGGTCATCCCCCATGCGCGCGCATGGTGTTCGAGCAGCATGCGGTTCGTGGCGTTGTCGTCGATCAGGCAGACCCGCAAACCGGCCAGATCCTCCGCGGGACGGACGTGGGTCGGCGCGCAGGGCTGTCGATCGAGGCGTACAGTGAACCAGAAGCGGCTGCCTTCGCCCGGCCGGCTGTCGGCACCGATCTCGCCGCCCATCAACTCAACCAACTGCTTGGAAATCGCCAGCCCCAGACCCGTCCCGCCGAATCTCCTGGTCGTGGAAGCGTCGGCCTGACTGAACGATCGGAAAAGACGGGCCTGGTTCTCCGGTGAGATTCCAATGCCGGTATCGATGATTTCGAACTGCAGCGTGGCGGTGCGTTCGTCCGGCTTCTCTGCGGACAGCTTCAATACCACCTCGCCCCGTTCCGTGAACTTCACGGCGTTCCCAATCAGGTTTGTGAGGATTTGTCTGAGCCGTCCGGGATCTCCACGCAGTGCGGTGGGAACCGCGGCGTCTATAAGCCCTATCAACTCCAGTTGTTTACGGTGAGCCTGCTCGGCCAGGAGGTCCAAGGTTTCTTCGACCGTGGTGCGCAGGTCAAAATCGATCACTTCGAGCTTCAATTTTCCGGCTTCGATCTTGGAGAAATCCAGAATGTCGTTGATGATGGCCAACAGGGCTTCGCCGGACCGCCGGACCGTTTCGGCGTAGTCCCGTTGTTCCCTGGTCAGGTTCGTATCCAGGAGTAGGCCGGTCATGCCGATCACGCCGTTCATCGGTGTGCGTATTTCATGGCTCATGGTGGCCAAGAATTCGGCCTTCACGCGAGCGGCGGATTCCGCGGCGTCTTTGGCGGCGATCAAGTCCCCTTCCATTTTCTTGCGCTTCGTAATATCGCGGGAAGTGCAGACCATCGTGGCCCCGTCCTCATTGTCCGCTCCGATGATGGCCAGCGACATCTCCACGTGGAACGGCTCTCCCGACCGCTTTTTCCCCACCACTTCGCCCTGCCAGCTGCCGCTCTCGATCAGGTCCGGCCCCGACAATTGCTCGATGAGGGAGGCCCAGTCGGGGTGAAACAGCTCTTTCCACGTCTTGCCGAGCAATTCATCGGCGGTATACCCGTACATCGCGGCATGCGCCGGGTTCATGTAGGTGTAGCAGCCGCTCGCGTTCAACAGCGCCAGGCCGTCCGTGCCGTGATTGATGGCATGTTGCAAGGTGAAGCGTGCCCGGTCGGCCCGGTAACGCTCGGTGATGTCCTGGACGGTGCCGAGAGATCGAAGCGGTCTCCCGTCGCCGGCGTAGTCCGTCCTGCCGCGTTCCTGGACGTACTTGATGCTCCCGTCTTTCATCAGCAGACGATGTTCGATTTCGTAAGGCGATTTGTTCTTGACCGATTCCGTATAAGCCGCATCGACGGCGGCGCGGTCATCCGGGTGGACCGCGTCGAGGAACGCTTCGTAGTTGGCCCCGAATCGGGAGGGCTCGATTTCGAAAATGCGGAAGATCTCGTCCGACCAGGTCAACGTGTCCGTGACGAGATCCAATTCCCAGCTCCCCAGTCGGGCGAGTTGTTGCGCTTCAGCCAGATTGGCTTGGTTTTTGAGCGCCGCGGCCTCCACCTGCTTGCGTTCGGTGATGTCGGTCAGCGTCCCCATGATGCGCAGGGGGCGTCCATCAGGGCTCCGGTGGGTTACCTGGCCGCGGATCTCAAGCCATTTCCACGCGCCGGACCGGTGGCGGACGCGATGCGCGAGAATTAGTTTGGCGGCGCGGCCTTCCACATGATCGGTCAAGGCTTGTTCGGCTGCCGGCAGGTCATCGGGGTGAATACGGGTCTTCCAGTCGTTGATGTTGTTCAACGGGATCTCACAATCTTCGAGCCCCAGCAGGCGCATCCAGGCGGAGCTGAATGAGGCCTGTTGGGTCGCCAGATCCCAGTCCCAGAATCCGTCGGTAGAGACGTCGAGCGTCAGGCGCAACCGTTCCTCGCTGGCGCGCAGTGCCTCCCTGGCACGCTGCTGGTCGGTAATGTCCTCCGTAAACAAGATGATGCCGCCGACCTTGCCGGTCACATCCTGCCAAGGACGCACCTCCCAGCGGAGCCAGTTTTCCGAACCGTCCGCCCGGACGAATCGTTCCTCTTCGCGCCGCTCCACCGCGCCCGCTAAACAGCGTTGATGGATCGCCTGCCATTCGGGCATGGCTCGAATTTCCGGAAAGACGTCATAGTGATGCCGGCCGATGAGGTCCTGATCGCCAAGCCGATAATCTTGCAACCATCGATGACTGGCTGCCACGTACCGGAGATCCAGGTCCAGCATCGCGATGGCAGCCGGGCTGTGTTCCACAAAGGACCGCATCAGGTCGCGGCTGTGCATCAGCCTCTCTTCCGCTTGTTTGTGTTCGGTGATGTCGACGATCGAAGCCAAGATCTGACGCCCTTGTGGAGTCTCGATAGGGATAAGGCCGATCTCAACGGGGAATTCGGTTCCATCGCGGCGGCGTCCGTAGAGTGCGCGCCCCTTGGCCATCAATTGAGACGCGCCCGCCTCGGTGAGCGAGATCCGCTGTTCCTGAACGATGGTCCGGTCACGTTCGGGAAAAAGCGTTTCCACCGGTCGTCCGGTCAATTCGCCGCAGCCATAACCGAAGATCTGCGCGATTCGGGGGTTCGCCAAGGTAATCGCCCCGTTCTCTGCGATCATCAGCATCCCGATTGGGCTCGATTCGAAGACCTGTTTGAACTGGGTCTCGGCGGCTTTTCGCTCGGTTATGTCTTCGGAGATGCCCAAAAGAAATTTCGGAACGCCTTGGGCGTCGCAGATCGGAATCTTCTTTGTGCGCAGCAAGCGAATTCCACGACCGCGGGTCTGGATCGGTTCTTCTTGAATTTCCACCAGCGAGCCCTTTGCGAGGACGGCGCGATCCATTTCGGCGAAGGAATTCGCCTGCTCCTGGGGGAAGAGATCTCGATCGGTCAGGCCGAGGACCTCCTCTCTCGATAAGCCGGTCAGCGTTTCTCCGGCCTTGTTGAATTGGACGAATCGCAGTGTCTTGGCATCCTTGACGAAGAGCATGTTCGGCAAGTGTTCAATCACCGATGTCGTGAAGCGAACCCACTGTTCGAGTTGCTCCGTTCGTTCGTGAACGCGGTTTTCGAGGTCACGCTGGGCGTCGATGAGAAGCCGGCGCGCCTCCTCGGTTTCCACGACGCTCACTTCAAGGCGAGCGAACAGTTCGTACGTATTGATGACCAGTCCCGTGAGGACGCAGAGATATCCGGCCGGTTTCAAAAGATGTGCGGCGTTGAAGAAGGTGTCGTGCAGGTGGACGGAGCGGGACATGATCACGGCGTGGTCGAGGCACTCCACGATGATCCCGATCATCAGCCAATGTTCGTACCGGCTGTTTTTCCATTCTCCCTTGGTCATGTGCAGCAGCAAGGCCAGGAGGAAGAGAGCGGCACCGACGAGTTCCTGCGGCCGGGGGATGATCCAATCGGGGAAGCTGGCACGGGGGAGAGGAACCACAAAAAACACAAGCGCACTCGCCAGCATGAGCATGACGGAGAACGTATAGAGCACCGGCTCCCGGAGAAATCTCGTCGTGCCCCCACGCCGCTCATGTCGCCAGATCATCCAGCTGCAGATCAGCATCAAGGCGAGGAACAACCGAGACCACAGCCAGCTCCATGGCACGACGCCGGCGACGGTGGAGGAAAGACGCGCTGTCAGGCCGGGAGAGCTGAGGATGCCGTGGTACACATCCAGAATCCCGGTGCCGACAAAGGCCGCCCCCAAGAGGAGAAACGCGCTGCTCTTCCGGCTGTAATGACGAGTCAGCGCCATCACACCGATCATGACGGCGATCATGCCGGCGGCCGTTTCCGTCATGCGGTGAAAGTAAGGATCGCCGGACCATGCGATAGAACCCAATGCCCAGGAGAGGAGGAGGAAGAAGAGCGTGACTGTCGCGTACACGGCGAGTCGACGGGTCTCCGGCGCGGCAATCCGAGACTCGACGCGAGGTAACGAATCCGGCATGGGTCGGTCCTTCAGCCCGCAGGGCGGTGCGATGGAGGTGTGCTACCCCTCACACCATCTTTTCGGCGGTTCGCCGATGCTTCTTGATCGGTGACAGGTGAGAGGTCGAAGGGGGAAACGACCGTCATCAAGGGAATTCGCAGGCGATTGGGCGGCGAGAATGAATGGGCGAGGCCAATGATGAAGCACGCCGTAGCCTTCTACGGCGGAACTTCGGAAATCTTGAGCGCTGACCGGCGAAAAGGAACGGCCGTCCAGGACTCAGGACCTGACGGCCGTTCCGGTAGGTGACGCCTTGAAACTGCCGGCGTAAAAAGCGGCAACCTGGGAGCGCCGCCCGATCTGCAGTTTTGAATAGATGTTCGCCAGGTAGTTCTTCACGGTTTTCTCGCTCAGATTGAGCTGAAGCGCGATCTCCTTGTTGGTGAGTCCCTCGGCCACCAACGGAAGGAGTCGCTGCTCTTGAGGCGACAACAGGGGGCGTTTGGAATTCCCGGGCTGGCCGGCGGCATTCTTGATCAGATGAAGCGTGTACTTCGTGAGCCGAGGGTCCAGCAACGGCTGGCCGGAGGCCACCGTCCTGATGGCTTTGACGAGGGCCTCGGAGGCGATGTCTTTGAGCACGTAGCCTTGGGCTCCGGAAAGAATCGCCTCCAATACCGTGTGGTCATCGGCGAAGCTGGTCAGAAAGAGCACCCGCGTTTCAGGACAGGTGGCAAGGATCTCGCGGGCGACATCGACCCCGCTGCCGTCAGGAAGACGGATGTCGAGCAGGACCACGTCGGGACGGAGCCGCTGACTGATCTTCTTCGCGTCGTCGCCCTGCGAAGCCTGCCCGACGACTTTGATGCCCGGAGTAAGACCTAGGACGGCTCCGAGGCCGATACGGACCACTTCGTGGTCGTCGACGATGACGAGGCGAATCGTTTTAGTCTTGTGCGCAGCCATGCCGATCCTCCAGCGGTAATTCCACCGTGATGCAGGTTCCTTTTTGAAGTCGACTTTCCAGCGTAAATTGAGCTCCGATCGTTCGCGCGCGCGCGGCCATATTGGCCAGGCCATGGCCGCGCTGGAGCTTTTGATCCGTGTGAAACCCGACGCCGTCGTCGCAAATCTTCATTAAGACGGCGTCTCGTATCTCTTTCAGCTCGATCGACTGCCGAGTGGCGCGCGCGTGCCGGACGCTGTTGCTGAGCGCCTCGCGCGCGATATTGAGCAACTGTTCGGCCTCTTTCTTGGCGATCCGGTCGATCGCGCGCTGTTCCAAGTGAAACTCGATTTTGACTCGACCGCTCGACGAGAGCAATTCCACCAGCCGGTGCAAGGCCTGGCGGAAGTCCATAGCCGGCGCCTGATGTTGTTTGAGCAACGCGATGAACTGCCGCACGTCTTTCACCAGGTCGTTTAATTGTGCGATGGCCTGCGTCATGCGCACTTTGGTTTGCTTGGCGGAGCGCGCCGCCACCAGCTTGCCGGCCTCCAGTTGCATCCCGATCGCGTAGAGCGATTGGAGAATGTTGTCGTGCAGGTCTTGGCTCAGCCGTTCCTTTTCTTCAGCGACCCGCTTTTGTTCCGTAATGTCCTGAACGACCGCCAGGAGCAAGAGACCGGGATGATTGGGCAGCTCGATGGGCGTGGTTTTCACATTGACCCAGATGGTGTCTCCCTGCTTACGGATATAGCGCTTCTCGTAGGTGTAGCTTCGGCGCGTGCCTGCGAAAAACTCGTCGGTCAATTTCAGGTTCCCCGGCAGGTCGTCCGGGTGCGTGTACAGAGCGTAGGTATGAGCGAGAACTTCTTGCTCCGTATAGCCGGTCATGTCGCAAAACGCCTTGTTGGCGCTGAGAAGCCGTCGAGTCGAGTCCACGATGACGAGGCCGACCGGCGCCTCGGAGACGAAGCGCTGCCAGCGCAACTCGCTCTCCCGAAGCGCCTCTTCCGCGCGTTTCTGTTCGGTAATGTCGGTTCCGATGGTGACCATGCAGCTTCGACCGTTGAGTTCGATCAGTTCGGCCGAGATCAAACAATGCCGGAACTGGCCGGATTTCATTCGTAAAAGGACCTCGACGTTTCGGATCGCACCGGCTTCTTTCAAGCGCGTTGTGAACATCCGGCGATGCTCAGGAGTCGCCCAGAGGCCGATCTCGTCGGCCGTTCGCCCTGCCACCTCCTCGCGTCGATAGCCGAAAAGGTGAATGGCGGCATCGTTCGCGTCCAAACACAATCCGGACTCCAGTTCGGAAATCACGATGGGATAGGGGCTGGAACGGAAGGCTTTGGCGAACCGCTCTTCGCTCTCGCGCAGGGCGTTCTCTGCCTGCTTCCGTTGGGTGATGTCGTTGCCCACCGTAATCAGGCAGCGCACGCCGTTGAAGACGACGATTTCACAAGAGACGAGGAGCTGCCGCTCCGTACGGTCTTTGGACAAGAGAGAGATCTCGCAGTTGGTGATCGTTCCTTCTCGCTCCAATTGCTCGAAAAAGGCGCGACGTCGGTCGAGCGTCGGCCAGATACCAAGCAGGATGGTGGTATTCCCGATGACTTCTTCGCGCCGGTACCCGAACAGCTTGAGCCCTGCATCGTTGACTTCGAGGCAGCGCCCGGTCGAAAACTCGGTGATCAAGACCGGATGGGGGCTCGATCGGAAGGCGATCCGGAACCGTTCTTCGCTGTCACGGAGAGCCTTTTGCGAACGGATGCGCTGTTCTTCGGTGCCGATGGCGGAGGCGAGAATTCCCATCAAACGCTCGTCCGCCTCGGTGGGGGCGAAATCGCGCTGGAACACGACGCAGAGCGAGCCGACAGGAATACCGCCGATCGCCACGACCTGGCCGATATACGTTTGGAGGTGGTAGCGTCGAACGTTGGGATCCGTGTCGGCATAGGAAGTTTCCGAGAGATGCCGCACGGTCATGAGACGGTCGTCGCCTCGCCTGATCACGTCGCAGCAGAGATGGCCTTCGGCTCGGTCCACCGGATCGAAGCCCGGCGGGGTCTGCCATGCTCCGACGGAACAGAGCAGGTCTCCTTCCACACGCGAGTAGAGCGCGCAGGTTCCCTCGAGCAATTCCCCTGACAAAGCGGTCAGCCGGTTGATATTGGTCAGAGGGTCGCTCTCGAATTGCAGGAAACACTCATTGATCCGTTGTAGTTGGCGTTCGGCGTTCAAGCGGTCGAATTCCCCGCTGATCCACTGGGCCATCAAGAGGAGAAAATCCCTGTCGGCTTCGGTGAATGGGGTTGTGCGGGGCGCTTTACCCATGAAACAAATCGTGCCGTAAACGCGCTGTTGGCCTGCCACCTTCGCGCCGATGTAGGTCTCGAATCCCAACGCAAGGTATCCGGGGTGAGAACGCCACTGCGAGGCGCTCGCGTGGTCGACACAAACAGGCTCGTCGCTTTCCAGAGCCGCGCTGCAATAAGTCTGGCACAGCGGAAGCCGCATGCCGGGGGTGAAGCTTCCGTCGGGCGGCCACACGTGGCTGAGCGTGAGATGTTCATTGTCCAGCCGAGTCAACGCGCCGATCGGGAGACGGAATCTCCGGCATCCGAGTTCCAGCAGAGTGCACATCCGCTGCTCCGGCGTCAGTCCGGGCGCCGAAGTCGCTTCCTGTAACGATCGAATCGCCTGCTCACTCTCGCGGAGCGCCTGTTCGGATTTCTTGCGCTCGGAAATGTCTTCGATGACGGCGATGAAATAGGCTGGCTCGCTTGAAACGTTCCGCACTAACGAGGTGGTCAGGTTGACCCACAGCCAATTCCCGTCGGCGCGCCGGTAGCGTTTTTCCATGCTGAAAGAGGGGCGAGCGCCTGCGAGCAGTTCCCTCACGCACCGGCTGTTCTGCTCCAGGTCGTCCGGATGGGTCAGCGCTCCGAAGGTCTGCCGCAACATTGTTCTCGATGAATAGCCGAGGATTTCACAGAGCCGGGGATTCACGCGGAGAAACGTGCCGTCCAGCCCTAATTGAGCGATGCCGACGCCGGCATGCTCGAAGAGCGCCCGCCACCGTTCTTCGCTTTCCCTGATCTGTTCCTCGGCCGCGCGCCGGTCCGAAATGTCTTCGCACACCACGAGGACAAGGGTCCGTCCCTGTTCGTTCCGGACGGCCTGGGCCCGTTCTCTGACCCAAAGCGAAGACCCGTCCTTGCGGATCTTCTGAATCTCCCAGCGGAACACCTTCAAAGGAGCGGCCGCGCAGACAACCAGCTGACCAAGCACCGTCTGATGGTCTTCGGGTTTGAAGACGGTCAGGATGGATCGACCGATCAGCTCACGAGGTTCATAACCCAATTGGCTTGCGCCGAATTCATTGACGGACTGCACCGTCCCCTCGGGAGAGAGAGTAAAATACATCGACGGATTATTGTCATACAGCAATTGGTACAGCGTTTCGCTGGTCTTGAGAGTGGATTCAGCCAACTCCCGTCGTCTGACCTCGTGCTCCAACAACCGACGGGCGCCGTCCGTCGATGACAGCGATCCGCGGGTCGCGGCTTCCTCTGTCGGCTCGATGAGGGAAGGTTGAACGTCGACTGCGGTCCGTGAAGAGAAGTCCAGGCCGGAAGAATGGCCGTCACTGCCGTCGGATGCGTTGGCAGGATTATCGTGAGGGGATGCCATTACATGGTCCTCCGCCGGAGGCGGCTGTCCCGGGCGCCTTACGCACACCTCCGATGTACCGGATTCGGCACGGCAACGACCCGTACAATAAGACGATTTGACCAGGAAATGCTAGAGGAGAGGTCGGATCCCGGTCGGGCGCAAATCCGAGATCCTAGGGTCCCTATCTACTTGAAAGGGGAGTCGAAGCTCGAGCGGCCTTCGCGCACAAACCATGTGACCGCTTCGGTACGCCGTTTTACGTGGAGTTTTTCAAAAATGTTGGCCAGGTAGTTTCTTACGGTCTTGTCGCTCAATCTGAGTAGCGCCGCAATTTCCTTATTCGTCTTTCCCTCGGCGAGCAATGGAACGATAAGCCGTTCCTGCGGGGAGAGAGTTGTTCGTTGAGGGGCCATCGCGCCTTGCCCGGGCTGCATGCGGATCCAGTGCAGTGCGCGTTGGGCGATGCGGGGATCCAGATAGCCACGCCCGTCGGCAACCGCCTCGATGGCACGGACCAAGTCGTCCGTCCGCACATCCTTGAGCAAGTAGCCGTGTGCGCCGTTCTGGACCGCTGCGACCACGGTTCCGTCTTCACCGTAACTCGTCAGCACAAGGATGCGGGCTTCCGGCGCGACGGCCAGCAATCTTGGACAGGCCTCCATGCCCAAGGCATCAGGAAGTTTGACGTCGAGAAGGATGACATGCGGCTGCACCCGCTCGACCAGCGTAACGGCTTCCGCGACGGTTCCGGCTTCGCCGACGATCCGAATGTCCTTCTCGAGACCGAGCAAGGACCGCAGTCCGTGGCGGACCACCTCATGGTCGTCGACGAGCACCAGCTTAATAGTCGCACGTTTCAAGACGTCACGAGCTCCGGAAGCGGCGTGAACTCGACGAGAACTTCGGTTCCTCCTCCCGGCCGCGGAAGTATGGAACAGCGACCGCCGAGCCTCTTCGCCCTTGCGGCCATGTTGGCCAGACCGTAGCCGCCGCGCCGTATCCGGTTCGTCGGCATCCCCGTCGAGGTGAATCCGAGGCCGTTGTCGCAGACGCGGAGACGAACGCTCGACCCTTGCCGGGTCAGGTACAGACCGGCGTGCGTGGCGTTGGCATGGCGGACGCAATTGCTCAACGCCTCCCGGGCGATGTTGAGGACATCCTCTTTCTCCTCACGCGTCAGAAACAGGTCGAGCTCCGGCACTATCTGGAGGTCGATTCGGATCGGGCCGATCCGTCTGTACGTCGCGATCAAGGCTTCCAACTCGGTCGCCAGATCGAATTCTTCTATGGTCCCCGATTCTAGTTCTTGAATCATCATGCGGGTGCGGTGTATCAATTGATTGAGTTGATCTACGACCAGACCATCGGCTCGTCGTACGCCTACAGAACGGTTTCGGTGTTGCCGGCGAGCGGTCTCGATGCTCAGTCCGATCGCATACAACGATTGGAGGACAATGTCGTGGAGATCTCGTGCCAAGCGTGACCGGTCTTCGAGAAGAGCGCTGAGCCGCACTTCGCAGGCGCGTATGGTTGCCGCGAGATCGTCGGATTGGCAGGAGGTATCGTCCTGTCCCGCCTGCATGAATTGATGGGGAACAATAGGGGGTCCGAGCAAGTTTCTTTTGTGGTCAAGATTCAGAAATTGACCGTCCGACAGGGGTTCTTCCATACGAGATCTCCTTTATCGACCGTTCATGCAACCGCCGCCTGACCATAGAAGAAGGAGCCCAGGAAATCACCTGGCGACTACGCCAGGTCCGTCCGGGCAATGGTTGCATTCGTAACCAGCCCGTCTTGTTCACGGCGGACTGCTACGAAACCGCCGGTACGTTTCGAGTTTCACGTTGGGGGAAGAAGTTCCATGTTTCATGTTCCATGTTGTCCGGAAACTCGGAACCTGGAACTTGAAACCTGAAACCTCCTCCGCGGAACATGAAACGTGCAACGTGAAATCTGCGCGCTTCGCGCAAGATTCACGAACGCAGAGCGATGCCCATGGCCGCTGCGACAAATCGGCGATGGCGCCAGCGGTCATGCATAGCGCGGACTAGGCCGCGCTCAGGAGGTGATCATCCCCGTATCCAACGCGCGCGCCACCGCCTGCGTGCGAGAGGCGACGCCAAGCTTTCTCAAAATGCCGCCGACGTGAAACCGCACGGTCCGTTCGCTTAGTCCGATGATCCGGGCGATCTCCCAATTCGTTTTCCCTTCCTTCATCCAGCCGAGCACGATCAGTTCTCTGGCCGAAAGCGGCTGCGGTACCCTTTGCAGCGGCAACTTGGATTTGACGCGGGACTGGGCCTGAACAAGGCAGGAGAGCATGTACTCGGCCAACGGGGAGGCTTTTCGATCCATAAACAATCCTGAGCGCGGGAGGTCGCCCGGAACACGAATCGTGGAAATGAGTAACGATTCCCGGAGGAACTTCGGCAGGTTGATCAACAGGGAATCGATGTCCTGCTCCCGTTCCAGGTTCAAGATGCGATGCATCAGGATCAGAAGCGAGCACAGCTCCTCTTTAGAACAGCGTTTGAGGAGTTCTACGGGGAACGATCTGACGCCGACCGAGGTACCTTCATCATCGACGACCGTTCGAAGCTCAGGCATAGTGATTTCCCCCGTTCAGCAAGTGGTGTGTTCGTGGTGCTGCGCGCATGTCGCCTCGTGCCGTCCAGGTAGTTCTCGCTCAGGTGCTTTTCACAGGCATCGAGCCGGCAGCCCGCGCATGGGCGGTCGCCCCAACCGGTTCGTAGTACGATGCGCCGATTCCTGCGTGGCCGAGCACACCGTGGGCCACGGGCACGTCGATGCGAGACAAGGCAACCACGATATTTTTTCCCCCGAATCCGAAACTGTTCACCAGCGCCCGATTGATGACATGGGGGCGCCCCGTGCATGCCACGTAGTCCAGGTCGCATTGAGGGTCGGGATGCGTCAGGTGCAGCGTCGGGGGGATGAATTGGTGTTGGAGCGCGAGCGTCGTGCCGATCAATTGAAATGCCCCGCTCGCGGCAAAGGCATGGCCTAAAGCGGATTTGAACGAACTCACCGGCACGCGATACGCGTTGTCGCCCATGGCTTGCTTGATGGCCATGGTTTCGATGAGGTCCAGCTCCACGGTGCCGAGTCCGCAGGCGTTGATATAATCCACTTCTTCGGGAAACCAATGGGCCGAGGAAATGGCTCGTTCGATGGCGCGCCGATGCTCTTTTCCTGTTTCATCCGGTCTGGCCATGGAGTAGGCGTCGGTCGTGAATGCCCATCCCTCCAGTTCGGCATAGATGCGGGCTCCGCGCCGTTCGGCATGTTCCGCCTCTTCTAGAATCAGGCAACCGGCGCCTTCCCCTAGAACAATGCCGCATCGAGTCTGGTCGAACGGGCGGGGAAGATTGCGCACCGCTCCCCGCTCGTCCGGCGCCAGCGTCCTTCCGGCGTCCATGGCGGAAAAAATCGTCGGGTGCAGCGGCGCCTCGGCGCCTCCGGCGACTACGATATCGACGTCGTGCGATCGGATGAGATCGTACGCTCGGCCGACGGCGTTGGCCGTCGACGAGCAGCCTATGGAATAGGTTTCACACTCGCCATGGGTGCCGAGGGCGATCGACACTTCGGCCGATACGGCGTTCGGGAACGTCGTCGTCATCGTGAAGGGGTTGGTATGTTTGTACTGCTTGGCGAGCATCGAGTCGTGCGCTTCGAAGGCTTCCTTCAGACCGCCCACCGATGTTCCGAAACAGACACCGACGCGGTGACGGTCCTCCTGTTCCAGATCGAGCGAAGCGTCGCGCCCGGCCATCATGGCCGCAGCTACGGCGAACTGAGAGACTCGTCCCATCCGCCGGGCTTTCTTCGGGGGAAGGAAGTCGGTTGCGTCGAAATCGGTGATTTCACCGGCCAGGGACGCGTTAAAAGGCGTTGTGTCGAAACTGGAAATCGGCCTGATACCGGTTCGGCCCTGGCTGAGGAGATGCCAGAACGTCTGCAGGTCGCACCCAAGCGGCGAAACAATCCCCATTCCGGTGATGACGACGCGTCGTCGAGATGTCATAGGCAGCTCCTTCCGTAGGCTCCAAGTGGTGGTGGCTCAACCGGCGCATTGATGCCAAGCATTCAAGTGGTCGCGATGAGCTGCGGGTAGGCTCGGTTGAGGATAAAAGCGGTCATAAAAGGCCGGATCGACGTGGTGCGCCTGGAACGCGATCACGGTTTTGAAGGCGTCCACATGCGCGGGAAACCGGCCATAGGTCCGCATAACGTAGTTGCAAAAGGCCACGGTTGCATCGATGGTCTTCTGGTCATGCTGCCTGATCGGCGATTCCTTGATCGAGTCCGTCCAGGGTCGTGACCCGGTGGGGGAATAGGCACCTCCATCGGCGAATTTCGAAGCCACCAGCTGGAGGACGGCCTCCTCCATCGAGGGGACGAACGGGGGACCGGCTCCCTCCCAGATGTGCGGTACGCCTGCCGGATTCGATCGCACGCCCGGCACGGTCGAATAGGCAAAGTGAAATCCCAATCCCGGGAAGATCTGAGGTTCCCAGCCCAAGAGGTGTCTGCCGCTGCCGACGCTGTGTATTCCTCCTCCCAGTCCGATGGCCTGTTCCATGAGATACATGTTCTGACAGACAACGGCCTGTTCTTGGAGAGCGGTATCGCCGATCGCGCCGTCGAGATCGCGCAACGTCATCGTGCGGCGCTTGCCGGCGTCGTCGTGGAGATGGCCGCCGCGGCTCCGCCGGAATGCGTCTAAGCCGCATGAGGCGTTTCCGTTGTCTGAATCCACCACGAAGTAACCGCACTCTTCACTGAAGAGCGCCAACAATAAATTCAGGTAGACGCTGGCGATGTCCGTGACCGGGATCAGATACAGCGTGCCGGGGCGGTTCGCATACCATTGGTTGAACGACAGCATGTAGGGCATCTCGCGCGGAATCTCGAGACGGCCCTCTCGGAGCTTTACCAAGGTCGGCTGCTCTCCGGTATCGGGGTCGGGGACTCGGGAGACGAAGTACAGGCCGGTGTCATCCGTCATAAAGAGTTTTGTGGCTTGCGCGGCACAGGGGCTAGGAACGGTTCTGCCCTGGAATGACATGATGGCCATCCCTTGGCCGTCTTCCCCCCCGGGCCGCGGGGCGTACTGCATGTCTCCCACGTGGAGACCGGTTTGCCCCACGCCGGCGAACAAGAGATAGTGGGTCTCTTTCGACGACAAAGGAATCGGTGGTTGTTCGCTCCGATAACGGAGTGGCCCGGCGGGTATTTCCATTCCGCAGCCGAATCGGCGAGTCTTCCGTTGACGAAGCACTTCGAGAAGGGCTTGAACGCCAACCGAAGTCGAGGCCTGAGACGGTGGGACGGCCATGGAGCCCTCCTTTTTCTGAAGCGACTAGAAACTGGTTACGCTAGGGGGGACTTTATGAGACACCGCCGGAAATGGAACTCACCCGCGGGGGGTAGTGACAGCGTAGGTAATCTGTGCTATGGAACAAAGATTTTTCGAGTTTGTTCCACGCGGGTCCGGGGAACAACGCTCGCGCGGAACCTTCGACGGCGACGACGGATGGGAGGAGCGGAGAAGCGTTACGATTCGAGTGGCGTAGGAAGAGCGGCTGGGGTTGGGGAAGTGTAGAGGAGACCGGAAGCATTCCACTGCCACCGGGCCACGGCGCTCCATCGGTTTTCGACGCCGCCGAGCTTCTGGTAGATGTTCTTCAGGTGGGTCTTCACCGTGTTGAGGCTCATGTGCAAAATCACGGAAATTTCCCAGTTGGTCTTTCCCTCCGCGACCCAGCGCATGATTTCTTCTTCCCGTCGCGTGAGAGCGGTGGTTGATTGCTGAGATTCCTGTTCTGCTAATTGGGAGGTGCTCCGCAAATAGGCCAGGTGATAGTGGGGCGCGAGAATTTGCATCAGCGTATGCAGTTTCCCCTGCTGTCTCTTGTCGAAGTTGCTGAACGCGAAGTACGTGCAGACCCCGACCACGCCGCGTACGCCGACCGACAGGCACGTCTTGATCCCGAAATCCAGCTTCAGGCTGGTGACTTGTCTCGGCTCAACGACATCCGGGCTCTCCTGATTCGACGTCACGCTGAATCTTGTGGTTTGTAGCAGTTGTATCGAGGGGTCGAAGGCAAAGCCCTGTGAAACGTATAAATGCGCGAATTCTTCACCGTAGGATGAGTAGCCGACATTCAAGCTGCACTTGCGGAGACTGAACAGGCCGCATGCCGCATATTCATGAGGCGCCAGTTTGGCGATCGATTCGGTCAGCGAGGAGAGCTTTCTTGAAGAGTCGACCGCTCGGGCCTGGTGCATGATCTCACCGAGCTGGTGAAACTCCTTCCTCGACGGATAAGCGAATTGTTCGGTCCCTCGTAACAGCACCTACGTAACTCCTCAAGAGATTATTCTCACTCCGGCAATATGGCACATATTGCGAGGGAAGTACCAGGGAAATTCATGCATAGAGGCGTATGCACCTATATATAGGGCCGTTTAGCCCTTGATTTGTGGAGGGGGATTCAAGGAGCCTACAGGCCGCTCGTGAAGAAACCCGTAACGCAAGACAAGATAGGACCTTGATGAATCGTTTGACATGTTCCGTCCTGGCAGCGTCCTGTCTGCTCCTGCCCGGGGTGGCCTCCGGACAGGCATTTAGATTTCAATCGCAAAGCGCGAGCGCAGCCGGCCAGGGCAACGTCTTCGCGGCGGACGCCAGCGATGCATCCGCCATTCATTACAACCCTGCCGGCATGACGCAACTCAGTGGCATGCAAATCTCTGCCGGCACCAGCTTGGTGGGTGCCTCGATCAAGTACAAGGGGTCGACCGGTGTCGATGCTCGGGGCGATTTCGGCGGCAGCGTGGCGGTACCTCCTCCCAGCCATGCCTATGTGACGGTCAATCTTCGAGACGTGGGCATTTCAGGCTTTGGTGATCTCTCCGCTGGGTTAGGCATTACCACGCCTTTCGGGCTGCAGACTCGTTATCCGGTCGACGGACCGTTTAGAACGGCCGTGACCGGCGTTAATCTGCCGTTGATCGACATCAAGCCCACAGTCGCCTATCGAGTGAGCGAGAGTCTTTCGCTCGGACTCGGCGCGGACATCTACACCTTCGCGAGTTTTCTGGGCCAAGGTCAGGTGGAAGAGCGTTTTATCT
>JBBILH010000050.1:5418-23020 GCA_037445005.1 Nitrospira sp. | reverse complement strand
CCACACCTCCATTCAGAAGGGGACAGTATGCCCCAATGGTGTGTCCAAGGAAATCGTGGGGCGGAGGAAGGGACACCAACGTCAGCGAATCGAGAATGCCGGATTCTCCGTACAAGCTTGTTTGCGGCCCCAGATCATCGGGAAGCTTCAGCTTCGCTCCTTCCAACTCATGCAACAGTTCGATGATGACCGGAATCAGTTTGGTGTTAATTGCGAAGGGTCTCCACACAACGGGGCAGTGGATGATAGTCGGCGGAATGGACCTGCTTCGACGATTCCCTTCCGCCCGTGACATAGGGACGGGGCGCCGTCTCCGGCCTTTTCACGACGGGCAGAGCGACGGCGCAAGCTTAGTCCGCCTTGGAGCCTTCGACCTGAACGCCAGTGTGCGCAGAACGCGTTTGGTGAGGATGAACCGAGGCGGATGGGTACAGCACGGCTTTCATTTCGGTGTTCGGCTCAGAATCCAAGAACACCATTGGCGGTTCCTCAGGAAATGCGAGGCTGGTGGAAGAAGTGATCGCTCCCCTTGTAAACCGACCCAATAACCGCTCGATCGGAATCGGTATAGAATCGTACTGGCCCGCTCGACCAGGAAGATGGACGGCGAAGAGAGTGGAGTAGGCGTCTCGGAAATCCTGCTCTGTTAACGGCTCTGGATGAGCGGCATTGGGATGCGTGAGCATGATGCGCGACCCATGATCTCCGTGGACCACGATGATCGAGTCGTCGAACATTCCGGCGGTCTTCATGCTGGAAAATAATTCGTTCAGTTTCAAGTAGAGGCATTCCATTTGTTCCAAGTAGAGCTCGTATCGTTCCCGCCGGGACTCGACGGTGTTTATCACATGACTCTGCCCCCGATTGTCGAGCACTCGGTTTTTCCACGTGGAAGGGGACTCTCTCACCGAACAATCACGCCGAAGCGCATAAGGAAAGTGCGGAAGCATCAAGTGCGCGAAGAGGGCGTCTCCCTGTTTCAGGTTAAGGACTTCCGCCGACAAACGGTCCCAGTTTTCCAGTGTGTTCACCGAATAGGTGTAAGGCCGATACACCCTCAACCATTGATTGAAAATGGATTGTTGGATGTATCCACTGATGACGACCTTCACTCGTGCACCGAACGGCATCGGCAAGCGCGAAAGCACCCCTACCCCTCTGCTGGGGTATTCTATGCATCGGTCAATGATTTCGCTCGCCGCCCCCGCGCAATAGTCCAAGAACCTGGCGCTGAAGACCGTCAGCCGGTACCCCCTTTGATGGAGCAACTCGAAGTAATAGGCATCGGCCAGGCGAAACGGATCCCGTCTGTTGACAACGTGCGACCTGTCCTGAGTATGGGTCGAAAAATTGAGCAAGTTGGGAATGGCATTGTGGGTCCAGAAATAATGGCTAAAGGCCCCGCCATACACTTGAAAGTCGCTTTTTGCATAGAAGGCCACGATCTCGTCTTTCATCCTCCCGGCGGATACGATCTCCGGCGGAAGCCCTTCAATCCCGATATGCTCGTCCAAGATCAGGTGAATCAACCGAGGTGGACCGCTCTGAGAGGGAAGGGGGGGGGTCTCGACGTGCGGGTGAGGAAAGATACTGTTCGCGCTCGCCTCCATGATCAGCGTCGTGCCCACCATTACGCCGAACACAACCGTCCCCACTTTGACGAAATGATCCCTGAAGAGTCTCAGCAGGGTGAACACCGCCACAAAGCTGGCTGCTAGGATGGCCAACCCAGCCGGTATGCTGCGCATATCCGCTACCTGAACCCCGGCATCCAAGAACGATGTGATGAAACCGGCAATTGCAAGGTCATACAGCAGAAACCAGCGTCTTCTCGCCAACCAAGCGCAGACGTAGGCGATGCCACCTGAACAGCCGAGCAGTGTCAGAGTCTCCGCGGTGAAGAGCGGGTATCCCTGATCTCGGAGGTACACAAGAAACGGCGCCCACAGCACGCACAATGGCAGAAGAAGAGCTTGCCCCCATTCGACCGCTGCTCGAATCGGGATGCCCTCTCTGAGACCATCACGAAGGGTCATCGGCGTTCATACCACATCAAGAGACGACCGGACGACGAGACGGTTTGCCGTTTCACCACTCGGGCGACTGAGGACATATGAGCGATGAAACAAGATTCCGTGTAATCGGGAAAGATGTCCTCGCGCATGCCCAGCAAGCGCTGAACCATGAGATCCGTCTTCGGGACAAATTCGATCACGCCTCGGGGCGCAAGGCTCACAAGCCAACTCAAGAGCTGAGCGAAAGGAATGTTTCGTCCGATGGCGAGATGGTGCACCAGTGCAAGGGCCAGAAGGCCATTCGCCTGCGCGCGAGCGAGCAACCCCGGGCGTTCCGATTCTTGCCACCCCTGATTGGGACTGGGATTGGCCACATCGAGGTAAAGCGGAAGAAATCTTAGTTCCCGCTCTCGAGCTCGGTTGAATGCGAGATCGAGGGCTCCCTGGTCCGCGTCGAACCCCACTACGTAGTCGGCGCCGGACTCGAGCGCAACCTGGGCATACTCGCCCGTGTTACACCCGATGTCCCACAGCACCCGTGGTTTGACCTCGCGCGCGAACTCGCGGACGACTTGCTTCTTGAGCTCCGTTTCGGCGTCAGCGTAGCCATGTGTCTCGACATAGTCCTGCCAGACGGTTTTTGCGCCGCCGGCCGGTTCAAGCCCATTGATCCATGCCCGCAGTTTCTCCAGTACGCGCCGGAATGTCGGGAACGGAAGCGGCGCCACTGGCAGCTCGTCTTTTCTGAGATCCCGCGCGTTGGATAACGCCGTGCGCTGCAGCCAAGCCGGAACAATCACATGGGTTAGAAGGTTGCGGTTGAAATAGTGCCGCCAGCGAAGCAACCGCGCGAATTCCTCGGTCGGTATCCCTTCCTGGTGCCCACGATACCATGCATTGTGATGGACTCCGAACAGCGATCGAAGCAGCAACGGAAACAGGAACTGCTCGGAAAACTGGCGATGCCCCGCCCAGAGCTCACCCTCGCGGTAAGGCACAAACGACAGGTGGTCTATGAAGACGGGCCGGGCACCGATGAATTGGACGTTGTAGGCGGAGGCATCCGACAAGGTGACTTTCCGCTCAAGACAGGCCAGATGTACGTCCAGGTGAAGGAGCGCCGCCGCCTTCAGCGCGGCGAACGGCCAGCAATAGGGGTAGGACACGAACGGGAGCCTCGGGACCTCCAGTACGTATTTTACGCCCTGCGGCAATTGCCGCTTCAGCAGATCAGTCAGCGGCAACCGCTGCGCCGGCAGGACCCACCCTTTACTGGACAGCTCGTCGAGCACGCGCGTCGATTCGACGAAGTCAAAGGCGCCCGCGCGGGAGTCGTGAACCGTTTTCAGAATGCGGTTCGACGTTTCATACACCCGTCCACCCGGATCGCGGAACGATCCGGCCACGGGCTGCAGCACGTCGGCTGGCGATGATCGCTTCATTGGCGTCACCGTGACCTGCTTTTCCAGCGGAACCATTGCGCAACTCGTTTCCAATACATCTTAGACACCACGCCGACTCCAGCGATCCCCCCCAGCAACAGCTGGAGCAACATGCTGCCGCTTGCAGGATCAAGATAGGCCCATGCGGGACGAACGGGGTCAGATACCCCGATGAACACGATGGCCGCGAGAGCCGGCGCAAAACCGTGGGGTGCCTTCATACGGGTCCTCCTCAGTTCAGGACAATAAATCGAAGGAGCAGAAGCAGATCTCTCTTCCGCACGGTCCTTCATGGAAACACATCGGTTCCGCGGTACGGCGTCACGTCGCGGGAGTCGAGGTGGGATGGGCGGCGAACTGTGGCCGAACGAGACGGGGGCGGGATCCAGCCGTGATCGCTTCGGCATGTTCCTTCATCGTGACGACCGTATAGTGCTCGCAAAACATTCTGAGCGCGTCGCTTACCAGGCTCAGCTTCCTCTCACTCGACAATCCCATGCCGGGGAAGAATGACAAGGCCTGCACGTCCTCCCGGCCGAGAAAATCCAGCGGATGCAGCAACAGCGACGGTTGGGTCCCTGTCACGCGGCACATCAAAAGTGCGGCCCTGAAATATGACCGTGCGACCGCAGGAGAGAGCGCACTGAGATAGAGCAGATAACTCACATGGATGGGCACTTTGACCACCGGCATCGTCGTTACGGGGATTTCCGCCAGCTCCCCCTCGGCCAAGCGCCAATAATAGGGCTTGAGAGGCCGCAGGCCATCCCGCCATCCTCCAAAAAGTCCCTTTCGCTTCTCCCGCTCTTCGGGACTGAACCGGCTGGTCATGAAGTAATAGGCGCGCGCCAGCGGGCCTAAGTATGTGGGGAAGGTCGAACAATCATACGCATAACCACGCCGCTTGAGCACGCGCAGTACGGTTTCTGAGAGGCTGAACCCCGGACCGCGGAACCCACGGGGTCTCTGTCCGGTCGCCCATCCGATATGCTCTTCTGCAGCAGCCAACTCTTGATCCACCTGGGCTTCGGAGTACAGGTGCAGCCACGGCTCGTGGTGAAACGAGTGATTGCCGATTTCGTGTCCCGCCATCGCGATAGATCGCAATGCCTCCCGATTTTTCTCCAACGCCGCGTCTTGCCCCACGATGAACACGGTGATGGTTAAATCACGGTCGTTCAGAAACTTGAGGACTCGCGGGACCACGACATCAAGATACGAGGGGAACGATTCCCACCCTTGGTCTCCATGCGTCTTCATGTATGACCACTGATTATCCAAATCGAGCGAAAGACTGGCGAGTGGCTTAGCAGTCACCATGCTTGATTTTGACCTCCCCATGCCGGCCCACGCAGTCCCGCGCCCCCGCACCACCGTTCTGGCGGGCGAAACCGTCGGGGGGTAGGCTAGGCATCACTCTAGAAGAGAGTATAGATGAACGGTGCGACGGCGGACCCTTGCGTCAGGACTATCAGACTCCCGAGCAGCACGAGCACCATCACGATCGGCAACAGCCAGAACTTCTTCCGTTCCTTCATGAACGCCCACAGCTCTATTAAGAAATCGCCCATTTGCCCCTCCTTTGGTGACCGGACTAAAATTGATTCCTCATATGCAACCGAGACCGAGGGCTTCTGTTCACGCGATAGGTCGAGGCTTCCTGGACGAAGCGCAAGTGCAGGGCGTCCTTCCCGAACCATCGCATAACCAACCCCATCGGAGTAATGAGCCCAAAGAAGATCACGCCCAAAATGATTCTCGTGTTGATCCAGCCGAGGACATGTCCGAGGGCCATCCAGAATCTGTGGACGTGGCGCAAGCTCTTGGGGAACATTATTCCCAGTCCCGCCATGGCGGTTCCGAGTACGGTGCTCCATATCCTCGGATTCTCCCCTCGGAATACCAGCGGCCAGATTCCGATGACGAGAAAAATGCTTCCCACAAGAATCCCAAATTGACGGAGTTCTTTGGTGTCCGTTCGATGTGCCATAACGCCTCGTCTCATTAATCGAGTTCGAATTCCTTCTGCCAATCCGTATCGCTGGTGAGCGGCTTCTGTTCCGTCTTGTACAAGAGGCAGTTTTCCAGGACGAGCACATCCATCTCCGTCCGCATGAAGCAACGATAGGCATCCTCCGGCGTACAGACGATCGGTTCTCCTCTGACATTGAAAGAGGTATTGACCAGCACGCCGCAGCCAGTCTTTGCTTCAAAGGCCTTCAACAACCGGTAGTACCGAGGATTCGTTTCCTCGTGGACGGTTTGAATCCGTGCTGAGTAGTCCAGGTGGGTCACAGCTGGGATATCCGACCGTGGAATATTGAGAAGAGCGATGCCCCAGAGGTCCTGGCATTCCGAACTGAAGGGAAGCCGGCGCTTTTCCAGCACCGGAGCGACCAGAAGCATGTAGGGGCTGTCGGTATCCATATCGAAGAAATCCCCCACCCGCTCCCTCAAGACGGACGGAGCGAACGGTCTAAACGATTCCCTATACTTGATCTTCAAATTCATGACGGATTGCATCGTGGTGTTTCGCGCGTCACCGAGTATGCTCCGTCCGCCCAATGCGCGCGGGCCAAATTCCATCCGGCCCTGTAACCAGCCGACGACCTTTCCGTCAGCGAGATCCTCGGCCACCCGGCTCATCAGCGCATCATCCGAGAGCCGAAGATACGGCGCAGCGCGACCTTCGAGGAATCGCTCGATGTCCTCATTGCTGAAGCTGGGTCCCAGGTAACTTCCGCTCATGCGATCGCCGTCAGCCGGTGCGGACCTCGGCTGTTCCTCGTACCGATGCCAGGCCGTCAAGGCGGCTCCAACGGCTCCGCCGGCATCCCCCGCCGCAGGCTGAATCCACAGACCCTTGAACGGGCTTTCGCGAAGAATGCGCCCGTTGCCCACACAGTTGAGCGCGACGCCGCCGGCCAAACACAGGTTGTCGGCTCCCGTTTCCCGATGCAGCGTGCGGCTCAACCGGAGCATCACTTCCTCGGTGACTTCCTGAATCGAACGCGCCAGATCCATCTCGCGCTGGGTCAGTTTACTTTCGGGTTTTCGCGGCGGGCCGCCAAAGAGATCGTCAAACTTGCTGCCGGTCATCGTAAGACCGGTGCAATAGTTGAAATAATCCATGTTGAGCTTGAACGTGCCATCCGGCTTCAGGTCCAAGAGATGGTCATAAATGGCTTTCACATACTTCGGCTCGCCATAGGGAGCGAGCCCCATCACTTTGTATTCCCCGGAGTTCACTTTGAACCCCGTATAGTAGGTGAACGCGGAATAGAGCAGGCCGATGGAATGAGGAAACGGTATCTCCCATAAGGGCATCAGTTCGTTCCCATGGCCGAGCCAGGCGGACGTCGTGGCCCACTCTCCCACGCCGTCCATGCACAGCACCGCCGCCTTTTCAAACGGGGACGGATAAAACGCCGAAGCGGCATGGGACTCGTGGTGTTCTCCGAACAGCAACGTCGGCAATTCGGATCGGTGCAGGCCCGGCGCGACCGCAAGGAGTTCCTTACAAAGGAGATTCCTCAGCAGCAGCTTTTCTTTAAGCCAGACCGGCATGGCGGCCATGAAGGACTGCACTCCCTTAGGAGCGAACGCCAAGTACGTTTCTATCAAACGCTCAAACTTGACCAGCGGCTTGTCGTAGAACACGATGTACTTGAGGTCACTCAGGGACACCCCGCCGGCGTCGAGGCAATAGCGGGTGGCATTCGACGGAAAGCCAGGGTCGTGTTTCTTGCGCGTAAATCGCTCCTCTTGCGCAGCCGCAACGATTTCGCCGTCACGCACCAAACAGGCCGCGCTGTCGTGATAGAAGGCTGAGATCCCGAGAATATGTGTGGCCATGATGACTCCTTGCGTCGACGGCAACAATTGGCGTCACGCGTTACCGGATATCCGCTCGTGCGCGCGACTTTGGCCTGCCCCCGTGCTCCCCGCGAGATATTGGAACAACTCCGTCGCAAACAACCTGTGCCCCTCTTCATTGAAATGCATGTCCCGCGTCAAAAACAACTTCTTGCTGGCACCGTGTCGAGCCTTGAAAGCAGCGACAGGATTGAATACTTCGATGCCATGGTCCTTGCAGAACGTTTCCAACAGCTTATACGGCTTCTCCCGATCAAAATCCATTTCGTCAAATACCGAGTAGGCAATCGATTGCTGAAACGCCATATCGTCGACGGTTTCAAGTGAAGGGATTAATGCCACGATAAGACGGATGTTCCTCTGGGCCAAATAACTATGCATTTCGAGCAAGGTTGATCGTGTTTTTTCGAATGCTACCTCTAAAGCTTCGGGATAGGTTCGTAATGCGGGCATGAGGTTCACATTCAAGTCGTCAAATCCTGCAAGGTCATCCTTCAGGCCCGCCCTGACCAATCCCCTGACCAAAGTCTTATTCGTGTTTACCCTCGCGAGAACAAACTTGTACAAGGCCGAGTGGGCATGGAGTTGCCGCTTCATGAAGAACAGAAGCCCGTCATGCTCTCTTTGGGAGGTTCGTGGAGCGCCATTCTGCATCTGCCTTTGTGGGAAATCAGACCGAAAGATGTCGTTGAGACAGAACCCTATGATAACGATATCAGGATTATGCCCCATCCCTTCCAGCTTCAAGTACTCGAATTCCTGCTGAGTTTGAAAGGCGGTTACGCCAAGATTAAGAACCTCCGTGTTCTTGAGCAGCGATTCCAGAATCTCAACGTAGCTCTTGTTGTCGTCGACACCCCACCCCCACGTGAAGGAGTCACCAAGAATCACGATTCTGGTGACGCCTGCCGGTTTGGTCAATGCATATTCGCGGTCACGCAAGCCACGGGAATTCGTCTTAAAACTAGTGACTCTCCCTTCAGAATTCGTATGAATACCGGAAATGTTCTTGCGCGGCACCCACCCCAGCATGTTATGTTTCTCATAGTAGCCGTCTGCCAACGGCCTAAAATCATTCATTTCCCTCTCGGGTGTCACATCCAACCATCTGACTCCCGCTTCGCACACAAATAAAGTTACTCCAAGGCTGCTTAATGCCAACAGGATATTGGCCCAACTCTTACGCTGCATCTATGCCGGTATCGACGAGTGATTAATGGCGCTCTCGGAGAAGGTGCACGGAACTTTCATTCCTATCCAGCGCGTTCAGCGCGAAGTCGCTGCAGTGGGTGGTATTCCAGGAGGTGCTTCGCCATGTGGTCCGCAATCACCTTGTGTCCATTCGCATTGGGGTGGCTATCAACACGGGAATTCAGGTAGTTGTTAAGTTCGGTCCCTTCAAACCACTCGTTCATGTCGATTACCGAGACCGGCGCGGCAGCTTCCTTCACGCCCTCCAACAAGGTGCTGTTCGGATCGTTGCGCTGCCATCTGAAGAAAAACACTCTGAGGGGAATGTTCTGGCTGTCACAAACTTGTACGATCTCCCTCAAGGCCCTCATGGAGCCCTTCCAGCCTTCGCTATTTTCGTTCGAACCGCTTGAGGCCGCCTGATTCGCGCCAAGCCTCCCGTATTCATAGGCATGTACAGCAAACCGATAGAGCCAGCTTTTCCCTATGACGAGGTTGAACACTTCCGGAGGAGTTTTTCCCGCCAATGAACGACCGCTCCAAGGATCGAAGGGACCTCTATTCTCTTCGACGTCGTTGGGAACGTAAACGAGGAGCACAAGATCGGGGTTTAGCGACAAACCGTGCTTCTTGAGATACATCGCCTCTTGCACGGTGTTATAGCCGCCTACCCCGCTGTTGATGACCCGAACAGGCCGGTTCAATTGCGACGCCAGAACAGCTTGAAGTCTGGACGCAAATGTGCGTTCCCGTTCGACTCCCCATCCAAATGTGACGGAGTCACCCAGTATAAGAATCCGGAACTCCGTATCATCCTTGGGAACAATCGTATCGTCTCGAAGTCCAAGTTCATTGAATCGGACATCCACGCCTTGGTATTTCGCTCTCCAGGAAGCCCTATGCTTGTAGATCAGGTCAGCATCGGCCACTTTGTCCAGATGGTACCGTCCAGCTTCCTCATAATACGAAATTCCCAGGGGATCCAAAAACCGGACACCAAGTTCCGCCGCGATAAGACTGAGAGACGATGACATCAGTAACAATCCGACTACGCGGCGCTGTTCGTAGATGCGCCATAGTGCCGCCGGCCGTCCTGCCAGTGTGACTCCAACGGCTAGGGAGAACACCAGACAGAGGAATACGAACGCCTTCCACGAATACCGTCCAAAAAGATCGGGTTCTAAGGACCTGTGCGACGCGCTGTAGGCGACCAAAAGCCAGCAGAGCCCGGCAAACGCAAACCATCCCATCCGGAATGCGTGATAACTCCGGCCTCGCCCGGACACACAACGAACGCTAGCTTCAGGAAGCGCCATCATCGGCTAGGCCCCTTGCGTCATCTTTTCTGCCCAGAAGGAGCGTCAGCGATGTCAGACAAGTCGCAAATCACTGCTTAGCGGAACAAGGTGGCGGAAACCTTCTCGGCAAGTTGAACCGTTTCGTTCACATTCAGCGTTCCGTGCGCGATATGCGCCGAGTTCACAATGTGCACCCCACGAACTGAAGTCGCCATCGGAGGAAGGTTGTCGGAATAGCACAAGGTCGAGATGGCAAGGACGTACTTGATGCGAGAAATCTTGAAAGCAAGGACATCGGTGCGATCGAAGTGCGGATACATCCGCTCAAGAGCGCACACAAAGCGTTCCCGAATCACATCATCGGCTTCATCGAACTGCGGATCTTCCGGCTCCACGTACTTCGGCAGGTAAACCAGGTGTGCCCCGCCGAAATGCTTTCGGTCCACAAGAGCAGACATTTCGATGATGGCTGTGAAGGGCACCCATGAATCCGTGATATTGGTGACGTAATAGTTCGCGAGTGGCCGTTTCAAAAGGAGCGACGCGCATATGATGCCTTGATACTGGATGCCACGGAGGCGTTGTCGCTCTTCAGACGTAAGGCTGAGGCAGAGCTGGGCTGCTATCGGCGCGGGAGCGGTCACGATTACTCTGTCACACTTCTCTTCACTCCCTTGCTGAAAGTGAAGCACCGCTCCTCCGCCCACGCATGGCCGGATTTCTTGGACTGGATGCTTCAGGCGAATATCGATGCCCTGTTCATGTAGCACTTCACCAAATCGCTCAAGGATACGCGCGTAGCCTCCCGGAAGATAGCCGAACATCTCTTTCTTCAGTCCTGACCGCCGCGCAGCATACATCCTCGCTATGATCGCCCAGATGAACGCAGCTGAAGCTTTCTTGTATTGCTCTCCGAGTTTGGCCCGAAGCAATGGCAGCCATATTCTCTCAAACGTCCTCGAACCGGAGAGTCGCCGAAGCCATTCTTCAACGGTAATTGACTCCAATCGCTTCCAGTTCTTGATCTTCGACGCATAAAATATGGTGGCCCCAAGTCGTAGTTTGTCCACGATATTCAATGGAGGGAACTTCAGGAATTCGAGTGTGTTGGACATGGAATACAGCCGTCCGTCCGTATAAAAGCCGGTCTTGGTCTGCACCCATTCCATGTCGTGTTCGAGCCCAAGTTCTTTCAAGAGCGACCGCAGCGCCGTATCGGAGAGCAGCGTCACGTGATAGTGCCGGTCCCACACAACATCGCCGAGCGACCAGGCGCTGGCCAATCCGCCGAGCTGATTGGCGGCCTCGTACAGGACCACCTGTTTCCCTTGTTGCGCCAGGCGCAGGGCGAGGGTCATGCCAAGAAGACCACCGCCAATGATCCCCCAACGGTCTGAAGATTTTGCTTGCATGGGATTGGGAAAGGCCTAGACCGGTGGGTTGAGTTCGGTCACTTGGCCTTTCTCGATGCGGTAGGGAAGCCCACAGGCCGCGCAACTTGTGACACGAGTAAAATCCGCTGCGCCTTGTGGCGGAAACCTGACCATGAGATGACCGCAGCGACAAACGCATCCGACCGACCGAGCCGGATGTCCGATCACCAAGTGAAAGTCCGGAACCGATTTCGTGACCAATGATCCCATTCCAACCATTGCAAACCGCCCAATCTCCAGATCGTTTCCGATCGTACAGGCGGCTCCAATCGTTGCTCCCGCGCGAACGAGCGTCGGCAGGGTTTCTTCGTTGGGATCCGACGAACGCAACTGCTTGAGATCAGGCGTTGTCGCGCGAGGAAACCGATCATTCGTGAAGATCGTGCCCGCACTGATCATCACGCCGTCCTCGATGGTCACGGCGGCGCAGATGTACACCATTGCGTTGATCTTGACCCGATGGCCAATCCGCACGTCGTAGGCGATGTAGCTCTTCTCCCCAATGATACATTGGTCTCCAATGGTGGCGTTCTTTCGAATGTGCACATTGTCCCAGACGGACGTGCCTTCTCCCAGGCACACGCCGTCTTCGACCAGTGCGGTGGGATGGATGCGGGCCCCCATGGTCACTCTCTCCTATGCCACGGCTTTTGACTTTGACTCAGCCGACCCGTTGACGCTCACCCAGCCATCCTGGCGGAGTGACCGGTAGGCCGCTTCAATCACTTCGACGGACGCAATCGCGTCTGTCGCAGTAATCAGGAGCATATCCTGCCCACGAATCGTCTTGGCGAAATTATCGATTTGGCTCCGGAAGGCCTGGACCTTGTTGTAGCCCTTTCCGAATACGACCCAATCGCGACTGGAGGATTGACGATACTTCGACTCTTTCCAGCCTATGTGGATCGAACCCAGCGACCCGTGCACCTTGATGAAGTGATCCAGTTCCTTATTGATGCTCCATGACAGGTCGATGCTACCCATGATGCCGCTGACACTCTTCACAAACATGTGGACCGTATCTTCGACCGACAATCCTTGAACTCGTTTGCCTTCTACGACGTGCACAGCGGCGACAGGCCCCATGAAATACCGCATGAGGTCGACAGAGTGCGCGCCGTTGTCAATCAAGACGCCGCCACCGCTGACCTTCGGATCGGAATTCCACCGGTTGGCCATGTCTACGCGAGCCGTAAATGCATTTTCGAACAGGATGATGTCACCCAGAATCCCGGACGCGACAATGCTCTTCGCTTTGATGACGTCTTCCACGTAACGAAATTTCGACCCCATGCTCAGCTTCATACCGGTTTTCTTAGCGGTCTCCAGCATCTGAGTGGCGGATTTCACGTCCAGCGTCAACGGCTTCTCACACAAGACATGGACCTTATTCTCGAGAAAGAATGAGGCGATCTCCTTATGGGTGTTGGGCGGCGTGCATATCACCACAGCATCGAGTTTGGTGCCCGACAGCATGTCTTCGTACTTCGTGTAGCTGGGACAGGCAAAACCATGCGCCATGGCTCGCGCCGGCTCGGCCCGGACATCCGCAACAGCCACCAGCATGGCCGAATCGCTGCTTTCAAATGCCTGCGCATAACTTTGTGCGATCGCTCCAGCCCCGACGATGCCGAAGTTGACTTTGCCCGTCATGTCACTTGCTCCTTTCTGAAAGGCTGGCCGCTCCAGCGCGTACCGCCGCTGCAATATAATCGAGATGCTCGTGCGTATATCGCTCGTTCCACGGCAGGACAAGCACCCCTTCTAAGGCCTCATAGGTGCCGACAAAGCGCGAACGATCATAGTCGACAGCCTCACGACGAGCGAGAGTAAATGGATATCGACTGGTTCCAAACGTCCTTTGCTTTTGGAAAATCTCGCACATAAACGCCGGCTTCTGGATGTACCGCGGAGCAGAAGCGATGCCTTTTTCTTTCAGTTTCTTGCCGAGCCCCACTGCGCCATCTTCAATGACCTTCCCGTCGACACGGAGACAGTATTTCCAATAGGTATGGATGCCCTTGGATGTGACCTTCGGCGTCTCGATCCCTGGAATCCCCTGTAACTGGCAAGTCAACGTATCGGCAGCGGTGATTCGATTCCTCACGACGGCGTCCAGCTTGCCGAGTTGCGCCACCGCCACAGCGCCTTGCAGCTCGCTGATGCGATAATTCAACGCGATGAAATAGTGATCGGGATTCGGATCCCCATAGCCCCATGCCTTGTTGATGAGGAGATACATGCGGCGCGCCAGAGCGTCATCATTCGAGATGACAAGACCTCCTTCTCCGGTCGTGATATGCTTGCCTTGCTGCAGGCTGAAGCAGCCGATCGTGCCGATCGTTCCCACCAGTTTCCCGTCGTAACGAGTCATGTACGCTTGCGCACAGTCCTCAATCACTGGAAGATTTCTGCTCCGCGCCAGCTCCATAATGGCGCCCATTTCGCATGGATTCCCGAACAGATGGGTAACGATTATGGCCTTGGTCTTGGGGCTGAGACAGGCTTCTATCGATTTGGCCGTGACGTTATAGGTTTTCGGATCGACGTCGGCAAAGACCGGGACGGCTCCCTGGTAGAGAATCGGCGTCAAGGCCCCCATGTCGGTGACCGAAGTCGTAATGATTTCGTCGCCGGGCTCCGGATCGATTGCGGCAATGGCAATGTGGATTGCGGCGGTCCCTGAGGCACAGGCATGGGCGTGCTTGACGCCGTACAGGGCGGCAAACTTGGTCTCTAGCGTCTTCGTGAAGGATCCCTTCGTGCTGGTCAGCGTCCCGGTGCGGATGGCCTCCGATACCCTGGCAATCTCCTCTTCACCGATCGTTCTTCCCGAAGCTTCCTGATCGGAAGGCAAAGTCAAGATGTTCTCCTGGGCACTACTGGAACTAGTCATGACGACTCCTTTCTTGTTCAAGAACCGACCGGTAAATCCCGCTAGTCACGAAAAACATGTCCTCGAAGTATTGTTTGCTTTGAAGTGACAACACTCCCAAGCTGATGAGCTGAATGGCTAGCATGAGGGCCAATAGTCCCACCACAAAGGTGTGTGGGTACAGCGCATAAGCTGCTGCCAGCGCGGCCGTCATTCTCGGCAAGCCGGCCGGTTCGGAGGCGAGTGCCGGGCTTCCGTACTGCTCAAAAAAGTGAATGAACATCCATGCGTTCGTGTAACCAGCGAAGACGAGTAAGGCGATGCCGGGAACCACGAAAAACATGAATGGACGGAAGATAAAGCCCGATAACACGGTAGAGATCACGTGGCGGAGGGTCCGCATGCTCGATTGTCGAGCAGCCCCCTGGGTATTTTGGGCGGTCCAGTCGAGGTGTCCAGGAACCTCTTCAATCCTCGCACGCAACAGCATGCTCTTGTAGAGAATTTCCGGATTGATTTCCATCCCGGCTGCCCGCAGCGAGACTGTACGTATGAAGGGACCGTCATAAACCCGGACCATTCCGGTCAAGGTCGAAAGATCGCACCGGGATGTCGCCGACAGGAATCTGTTCCCCCATATGCTCAAGGTCTTTCGGAGCCAGGGCACCGCCGACACACGCCCCCCCTCGGCGTAAGGTGAGGCAACCACGACCTTTGCATAAGTCGTTCGAATCTTCTCCAATAGTGTAGAGATATGCTCCGGGGCATAACTGAGATCCATATCCAAGACGACCACATAATCCCCGTGCGAATGGTTAAATCCGGTTCTGAGTGCTTGTCCCAGACCGAAATTAGTCGGATGATGGATCACGACGACGTTCGGCTCTCTTCTGGAGACCGATTCCGCGATATTTCCGGTCTGATCCCGACTCCCATCGTTGACCACAATGACTTCCCAGCGATACTTGGCCTGAAGGCTATCGAGGTACCGACAGATGATCGTAAGATTCTTCTCAAGAATCGCGGCCTCATTGAAGGCTGGTAACACCACGGTCACGAGAGGGCGCACGTCACCGTCGACGTCCCGTGCCCCTTCAATCATGACTCGCTCGGAACCGGAGGTCTGGGACAGCTCCCGTATCTTCGATCGCTCTCCGCTCATCGGTAACCTGTCAATTCCCGTGAATCACAAGCGGGTCCTGTCCTGCCGTTATGCATATTGAGCGCTGGCCAGATTACTCGACACCTTCTCTGCCTCCGTCAGTGCTCCTTCGAGAACATCAACGATTCGCCGCGCGCTGTCGCCACGGCCAAACGGGTTTTCAACCCGCTGCACTTGCTCGACCCAGGTATCGTCCTGACAGAAATCCTCGAGCATGACCGCAAGGCGTTCGGGGCTTCCTCCAACCAACTTCCCGACTCCGCACCGAACGGCTTCCGGTCTCTCAGTGTTTTCACGCAGGATGAGCAACGGCTTCCTGAGGGAAGGCGCTTCCTCCTGCACACCGCCGGAATCCGAAACGATGAGCCATGCTTGAGAGAGGAGATACACAAAGTTCTCGTACGTCGTAGGATTGATAAGATGAATGCGCGGGTGCTGCCCTAAAATGCGGTGGGAGACTTCTACCACCGATGGATTGGGGTGCACCGGGAAGATCAGGACAGTATCCTCGTGTCGGTCGATAAAATTTCGCAACACCTGCAGATTGCCCCCCATGACTGCGCCGAAACTTTCCCGCCTATGCGTCGTCAATACGATGCGTTTGTACCCGCTCGTGCTTTCCAGCAGTCTCCGCATCTCTTGAGCCGGCGACTTTTCTTTCAGGATCCACATGAGCGAATCAACCACGGGATTTCCCGTGAGATAGCAACACTGCTCGTCCAGGCCCTCGCGCAACAGTCTGTCATGGTTTTCCTGAGTCGCGGCAAAATGATAGGTGGCAACCTGTGAAATCACCCGTCGATTCATTTCTTCCGGATAGGGACTGTAGGGGTTGCCGGACCGCAACCCCGCCTCAACGTGACCAACCAGAATTTTCCTGTGGAACCCCGCAATCGCGCCCGCCATAGCCGTTGTCGTATCACCCTGCACGAGGACGATGTCCGGTTTCTCACTGACCAGGATCGGATCAAGCGCGGTTAATACCCGCGCTCCCACTTGGGATAGGGTTTGATTCGGCTCCATAATCCTCAGATCATGATCAACCCTGACCCCAAAGAGCTTGATGAACGGATAAAGCAGGTCCGTATGCTGAGCCGAGGTTACGTTCACGGTCTGGAACGCGTGGGAGCGTCGCTCCAATTCTCTGATAATCGGAGCAAGCTTAATCACTTCCGGACGCGTCCCGAACAGTGTCAAAACTTTCTTGCGCGTACCATTACTCCCGGCCATCTTGCGAACTACCTTCCTTCATTTCCTGCTCTCAGATAGGCTGCCGCCCATCCGGTGCCGAGACCGTATCCAACTCCACCTAGCCTAGAATCTACAGCCCAACTAAGAAAGCGACCCGATCGTCTGCGGGCTACTTCAGGAATCGTGGCCTTACCGCAGACACGTCTCGCGCCGGGCTGCGATTGAGGGACCCTTCAGAGATTCACGATGTCCCCAAGGTTAACTACCAGTCTTGCCTGAAACGAGACGGCACGGAGTAGGAGGATTGCTCTCTGGGAACCCGTCATTCCTTTCTGAAAAATTCCCTCGAGCCCACGCAACGGGCCGTCGTGAATTCTGACTACCTGCCCCGGGGTAAATTCTGAACTCCGCATATTAAAAGAGTTCTCAGACAATTTTCCTTTGATACTGTCGATTAGGTAATCATCGACGATCGCCGGATTCTCCCCAAAGGACACAATTTTCCGAACCCCGCGAGCGTGAATGACGGCCCGATAATGGCTCTCAAGATTGAACCGCGCGAAGAGGTATCCAGGGAATAAGGGCCCAACTACGTCTTTCCTGACTCGGCGTACAATTCTCCGCTCCTTCAGCTGCGGGAAGTAGATTTCTACGCCGAACTGCTCCAATG
Organism: Nitrospira sp.; assembly: GCA_037445005.1. Lineage (GTDB taxonomy): Bacteria > Nitrospirota > Nitrospiria > Nitrospirales > Nitrospiraceae > Nitrospira_C. Next base: position 5,867 of record JBBILH010000050.1, on the reverse strand, counting down.
AGAGCTGAGCAATCCGTTCGTGATGGGGCTTTGTACTGATGACATACCAATGCATACAACGACTCAGGTATTGCCTGCTTCTTGCTTCCAGGATGGAGGGCTCTCGAGGCGGCCGAAATACGTCCCGTCGGAGCATCCATCGACTTCGCCTTGCTGGCTTCCAGCTCTGCGAGACCTAATGGCCTCACAAAGCGGTCCGAAGGAAAAGTCCTGCACCAACTGCGTTAATCGTTCCTTCGTCTTCGACAAGTTATAGTAATGCCGAAACCGCGAAAGCCAGGGACCATTCATCGGGGGCTGATCGGGGTCAAGCTCCCATGGATGGAAATACATGACCAGACGGTGCCCTTCCGATTCAATCCGTCTTAAGAGGGCACGTGTAACACTATAGGGGAATAGGCGGAAATAGCCCCCGCCCGCGATCGGGATACGCAGCCCCCCCACACCTA
>JBBILH010000050.1:0-5408 GCA_037445005.1 Nitrospira sp. | reverse complement strand
GGTCGACGGGGGTAGTTCATGGAGACTGCCGGCTGGTGTGGCCAGCTCATGCGGCCACGGGTTTGCTCCCGGCATCCCGTACAGGTCATGAACGACCGGGAAGATACTCGAATCGTACAGAAACCCTTCCTCCACCAGAATGGGAAGAGCCCATTTGGTTTCCACTGTTATCGTAAAAGACGGCGCCCTGTAGCCGATCACCGCTTGCCCAGAAATATCTTCGAGAATCCACTTGGCCTTTTTTACATCATCCCTGAAGGTCTTCGGAGTTTGGGCTGTAATGAGCTCGTGTTCATGCCCGTGGCAGGCGATTTCATGTCCCTCGGCTGCCAGTCTTCGTACGAGAGCAGGATGCCGCTCGGCAACCCATCCAAGGACGAAAAAGGTTGCTCGGAGACGGTGACTTGCCAGCAAGTCCAAGATTCGCAATGTATTAGTTTCGACACGACTAGCAAAATGATCCCAATGCCGCCGACGAATCGGAGATGCAAACGCAGAAACCTGGAAATGCTCTTCGATGTCAAAGGATAGACAATGAGCCTGCTTCATCTCACCACAACGCAATTAACGCGCTCCTTCTCCTAGAAGGATGACACGGATGGTACGCAAAAGAATGCGTAGATCTAATACCACTGACAGATTTTTTACGTAATAAAGATCGTACTGGAGTTTAGTATGAGCGTCTTCCTCGGATGCTCCATAACGGAACTGAATTTGGGCCCAGCCGGTAATGCCCGGTTGAACTGTATGGCGAATGTCATAGTATGGAATTGCCCCCCGTAGTTGCTGAACAAACACCGGGCGCTCGGGCCTGGGACCGACTAAGCTCATCTCCCCTCGCAGGACGTTGATCAACTGCGGAATTTCGTCAAGCCGCAATTTCCTGAGCCACCGTCCCATTCGTGAGATACGAGGGTCACGGGGTTCCGCCCATCGCGGGCCGGTCTTTTCGGCATCTTGGCACATGGACCGAAATTTCCAGATCATGAAAGGGTGACCTCTCAGCCCGACGCGTATCTGGCGATAGAACGCCGGTCCGGGAGAGTCAATCTTGATCAATAGGCCGACTATGAGGACAATTGGAAGCAATAAGAGCAGTCCAATCCCCGCCCCGGTTATGTCTATTAAACGCTTTATCCCCATTGACAGCAACCGTCGTCGAAATCCGGTCGAGAACACGAGAGCACCCGGATGGAGCAGATCGATTGACAACCTCCCCGTCCGCTCCTCGTACAGTTCATGCCCATCCACGATGGTTATGCCCATCGCTTTAAGGTCCAATAATGTATGGACAGGCAAAGTGGATCGTCGATCCTCCATACAGACCGCTATCGTGTTGATCCTCTGGCTTTCAACAACTTCGAACAGCTGGTCAAACGAACCAAGATACTGACTCCTAGGAATGTGATTCGTTAAGACGCATGAGTCTTTGTCCACAAACCCTACACATTCGGTAAATCCACCGTTACGGAACATGAGCGATTGGTAGAGCCTTGCCCCCAAAGAGCCCGTTCCCACGATAAGGACCCGCTTTTTCAATCTGTGGAAAAGAGCCGAGGTTGATGGCGCGCACTGGGGCTTCGTCACAGTGCTTATGGCATCCTTCACAATCTCACCCTTCACGGCCACACCAGACGTCTAGATGATGCTTTTCTTCCTTTCCGGTTCAGCATAGTACGGTTGCTGCATGTAATACGGAATCGTGTCCGTCTTCAGACCGGTCAAAATAAGGCCGGTTTGAATGCTGGGTTTCAGTGTCTTCATCGCTCTCTGGACGACTTCCCGACTTGTTTCGCCGCCCCGGACGACCAACACCAAGACATCCGCGATACCGGCCAGCACATTCATGTCCGCCAGCGGAAGGATAGGTGGAGCATCCAGAATGATGAATTCGAACCGGGAGCGCAGCTCAGGAATCAAGGTCCCCACTTTTTTAATCTTGAACAACTCAAGAGGCCGTTCAGTTCTCGACCCTGCCGGTAAGATCCACATGGGCACCTCATCCATCCGACGAAGACAGGCATCAAGCTCCCGCTTTTCATTAAGAATGTCGGACAGCCCCGGCTCATGAGGAATTCCCGCATACGCACTGATACGAGATCGTCCCAGATCGCAGTCGATTAAGAGACTGTTCTTGTTCAAATCTTGCGCCAACACGTAGGCTAGATTGAGGGACGTAGCGGACTTGCCTTCTCCCTTCACCGCACTGGTCACCACGACAACCGTACTTTTTCTTTCCAGCCCCATCATCGACAATCTTGTCCCGGCCACTCTATACTGCTCGGCAACGACCGATCTCGGCCTCCACTTGACGACAAGATTTAGATCCGGACTGCCGTGACGTTCGGTTGTCAGTTCTTGCCTGACCTTCCCGTTTCCGTTCGAGACCCTCTCGGGACGCGACTGAGTTGTCATCGTTGAAGCGGGGTTCTGCTCCTGTCTCACACTGCCCCCCAAGGAAAGCAGTTTTTTGGATGTTCCTCCATATGCTGTGCTGTACGACGGTATCGACGCCAGAATCGGAATGCCTAACAGGCTTTCCGCTTCTTCTGCCGTGGAAAAGCTGACACGCTCCCCTTCAAGCAATACCGCCACACCAGTCCCGGCGCCACAGCCTACGGCAAGCCCCGCCAGCATGATGAACATGACGTTGGGAGTTTCCGGCTGTTCCGGCAGATTCGCGGGGTCTATGACTCTGAACTGTTCGCCTTTTTGTTTTCTTTCCAGACTTTCAGAGATACGAGCGTTCAGTCGCTTCTCCAACAGAGATTGGTAGTTTTTCTGCATGTTGTCGTAATCACGGACCAGAATCATCAGCCTCTGCTCTTGCGCCGGTGTCCTCTCCACGCGACCTTCGTACATCTTTATTTCCTGGTTCAATCGCACTTGCCGCTCCTTTATCGTGTCTATTTCTGCCTTGAGCTCGTTGCGCTGCTTGACCAGTTCACGCAAGTACGGGTCCACGACGCGCTTCGTGCCACCGGCTTCGGGCACGTCTGCCGGTGCCTCCTCGATCTCAATCGGCTGAGCCTCTAACCTTTTGATTTCCTCCTGGAGATACACAATATCGGGATACGTTTCCTTGTAGGTCCCACGGAGTGTCGCCAAGCGTTCTTTGAGCTCCCGCAGGCGCGATCTTGGCGTCGAAGCTGATACGGTCTTCTTCCCGTTCGCCGAAACGAATTCACCGCCTTGCGCACGGTTCGATTCATATTCCTTAATGGACTTTTCCAACAGATTCAGACGGTCAGTACGACTCGCCAACGCTTCAGAATAGCTCGACAGCTGGATTTGCAATCGGTCAAGGGACCGAAGATTGGCTTCGAGCTGCTGAGGAAGTTCGCCCATAAACAATCGCTTGAACTCGCTGATGGCCTTCTCCTTCGCCTCGAGTTCAGCCTTAGCCTTCTCCAGTTCCGTCATCAAGAATTCGCTCGCCCCTTCCACTAGTTGCTCGCGAATCTTGAGGTTTTCCTCGATAAACCTCGTCGCTAGGGCGGCCGTAACCTGTTGGGCTATGAATCGGTCCTCGTGGCCGAACGATATGGAAAATGCCTGCTCCCGGGATGTCGAGATCCTGATTTTCTTCCTCATCGCTTCAACGACATTGTCGATGCCTCCTGCGGCAACCCGCTGGGCCGGGTAGAGATTATAGGACTCAATGACACTCGTCAGAAGCGTCCGACTTAAGATAAGTTGTTGCATTGTGGCAAGCCGGTCTTGAACGGTCCCTGAAAGGACCCCCTTTACGTAGTTGTCCGGTATTTTTTGACTTTCCACCATGATTAACGTGGTGGATCTGTAACTCTTGGGCAAGACAACGCACAGTATTCCTGCCGCGGACAGCGACACTGCGATAAAGGAAACGATGAGCCATAGTCTTCGCCGCAGGATGATCAATAGATCTCGAATCTGAGTCGCCTGTTGGTGCATTGGTAATTTCCTTACCACCGCGTCCCCGTACTATTTGTTCATTTCGGCCGCGCTGGATTTGAATGACAAACTCCTTGCTAAACCTTCGACGTTAAAGACCTTGGTCAAAGTAATCATGGCGACATGACGGACGAAGCTACTGTCGGTCCCAAATGAGCGCTGTTCGAACCTACCGAGATCGTATACTGCGGATGCCAAGAGGCCTGGGGTGATAAAGTAACTAAGGGTAGCGGACCCTTGGTACATTTGCGCTGTAAAAGCTTCTGCGGATGTCGTTGAGGTATTGTAGGCATAGCTGGCTAATCCTGTTACTGCTATGCGTTTGGTGATGCGATGAGAAGCCGACAAGCCGACAAGATGGCTGATCAGCGGACCGGCCTGAAGAAATAAACTCGGGAACACACCAACTGAATACGAAATTGTCGCGGTAGTCCCCCAGGGAATCATTTGCCCGGCAAGTCCAGACAGAGGGTTAGCGGCTCCGGGAAAACTCAACCCTGGCAGGACGGGGTTCGGGGGCAATGCGACGCCACCGAGCAAACTGCCCTTTTCACCGGCGACCTGTGCGAATCCTCCTGGTACGGCCGATACCTTGGATTGATAGGAAAGCGCCACTCCTCCTGTAGGAAAAACCGATCCTCCCTTGACCGCTAACCCGTTAGCAGGATCACTGAACTGTTCGAAGATAGTTGCCCCAGCAAAAACGTTCGATCGTATCGATGGTGTCCACATGCGTCCCCAACCCGCGATGCCTGCGTGTGTACGAAACGTATCGGCAATGCCCTGATCAGCATGAGTATAGATGTAACTAGCACTTAGGAAATCAGCCCTGGAAAAGCGAAATGTCGCTCCTGCCGCCACGGTTTGGTTCGTTGTGTCGAACAGAGGGAACTGATCACTCCGTATTTGCGGCCTAGGTCCAAACAAATGCCCAAAACGGGCCAACGCATGGGTATACGCAACCTGGAGTGATGTTAGCTGTGAGACCTGATACGATCCTGTTGCCGAGGCTACATTCGTTGTGGTGTTGACTCGCGAAGCTACAATACCGCGAATAAACGGATTGCCGGCCTGGTTCGGATCGTTTGTCGTAAGAGCGCTAGGTGGCTGTGGTGAATAGGAGTACGCCTCTGAAACCATAAGTCGCGCATTCGGCAGGAAGCGATTGATAGTTGGCGTGAGGTTTAAGGCAGTGCCGGCGTTGCCCCCAACATAGTTGAGACCAGGATTGTTAACGTACCTTTCTCCCACCACCCCGACTTGTGCACTCCCTTGCGCGTGTTTTCCGCTGTGGAGGACCAGGAGCTGCGGGAATATGCTCGTAACATAGTCTTCTTTCTTCAAACTGAGTCCGGTGAGATCAGTGTTAGAACCAAAGAACACGTTACTGTCGTAGCGTCCTGAGACGGAAATAAAAGGCACCAGTTGCCACGTTGAACTAGGGGGGGCAGACCCAGCTGTCGCTGGCACCTCCT
>JBBILH010000049.1:0-23711 GCA_037445005.1 Nitrospira sp. | reverse complement strand
GCAAAAGGATCGCGCCGCCCCGAGGGATCATAGCCGGTCACCGATGGTGGGAATCCCGACTGAGTACCTTCTCCAGCTCCATTGCCGCCCTCCCCCGGCTGCACGAAGGCCGGCGATGCGGGAGTTTGCCTTGGCAGGTCATTAGGTACCGGCACCTTCAGCGAATCCTGTCTCATTGGCGCAATTTGCCGAAGAGCTGAAGTGAGCGGCTGGGCGCATACCGCCCCTTCAACGGTCATCAGAGCAATCATGCATCCGAGAACTACATTATGTGGCTTATTTTTCATTCCCTTACTCATTCTTTGCATACTCAAGATCATGAATACCGCGTTTATCCAGTATTCCTTCAATCGCGTACTACTTGGCAGACACTGGAGTAGCCGAAGTAGCCGACGCCTCTTGTGGAGCGGCATAGGCTATGAGGTCGAATACGGTCTGGGTTACAATGCGCCCTTTCTCCACCTTCGGACTACCCATTTTCAGCCCCGACACCGTGATGATCCTGGGCAAACTATTAATCCGGTCAAAAAAGAGGGCCGCTGTGTGATAGCCACCTGCGACTTCCACATTCACCGGCATCTTCACGAAGAGTTTCGAGGGATCCTCTGACTTGGCTGCCGGCCTCCATAACTTGATGTCTAACCCCAAGCGAATCCCGAGATCGGACACCTGCTTGAGCAACATCACTGCTTCTTCCTCCGGCGGCAGTCGCTCCTTCTTTTTCGCCAGCTCAATCTCCAACTGCTTGTTTGCCGCGATCAATTCGTCGAGGTGTCTGACTTTGATCGTCAGCGTTTGAATATCCGCATCCAGCTTGGTGATGTCTGCCTGGAGGACGGCGATTTCAGTCGTCTTTGGCTCCACGATGTAGTAGTAGAACCCTACGATGATGCCGGCCAGCAGGAGTACTAACAGCCCAACCTTCTGGACTAGGGGAACCGATCGCAAGACTTCCAGATTAATGGAGGGAAGCGTCATCTCTTATCCCTTCAGCTGGAAACCCATCTTGAACTGGTACACACTGACCTGGCTTTCTAGGGCCGCTCTACTTTCTTGAAGATTGATATTGGTGAAGTAGTCCGTTCTCCGGAGATTATTGACAAATTCAACAACGTCGTCATTGGAAAGGGCGCGGCCCTCGATATCGATGTTTTGCCCCGTAACCGCTACACGCACCAGCCATAACTTCAACGGATCAAGACTTTGGCTTACATGGTCTAAGACCTTCACAGGACCGACGCGGGACTTTTCCAATTGATCAATAATGCGATTCTTGTCTTCAAGATGCTTCTTCTTCTTTTCGAAATCGGCCACCTGCTTGACTTGCTCACTCAATGCAGCGACCTGCTTCGTCTTCTCCCCCTTCTCTATCTGCTTTGCCTCCAACTCTTCGTCAAGCGAGGCTGAATACCACCAGCACCCGGCGAGCGTCACCAGGACGAGCCCTACCCCGAGCAGTGCCTGCGCCCGCACGTCATATTGTGGCTTGGCCTTTCGTCCTTTCGGACCAGGCAATAAGTTTATGCGTATCATCGGTCCCCTACCGATCTGAGTGCCAGCCCCACGCCGACAGCAGCGATGGGAGCCAATTCGGCAAGTGAGGCTTGGTCGAGGTCGCTCCCCGACGTATCGACTTCCGCGAAGGGATTGGCTATCTCCACAACCGCTTGCATTCGATCGCGCAGCTGTTGCTCTAAGCCGGCTACTTGCGATCCACCTCCGCACAACAGGACGTGTTGCACCTCTGCATCCGACATGGTCGACTTAAAGTAGTCCACGGTTCTCGCAATCTCAGAAGCTACCTCCGCATTAACACTATCGAGTACACCGGTGACCACCGCTTGATTGGCTCCGGCCGACCGTACACCTTTCTTGGTTTCTTCCGCTTCTTCATACGAAAGGCCTAACTCTCGCTGAATGGCTTCCGTATATCGGTTACCTCCGATAGGGATATCTCTGGTAAACACGGACACACCACCACGCACGATGTTAATGTTCATCACGCTAGCGCCAATATTGACCAGCGCACTGGTGTCGTCCTGCGAAACCGGATAGTTGATCGCGTGCATATTCTCAATTGCAAAAGCGTCTACATCCATTACGATCGGATACAAACCGGCACCTTTCACCAATTCGGTCAATTCATTAATCTTGTCTTTCTTAGCCGCTACCAGAATGACCGACATCTCCCCCTGAGACTCTCCGTCGCTCTCGGAAGCAGGAAGAACATGGAAGTCGATGTTCACTTCATTTATATCAAAAGGGATGTACTGCTCGGCGGCCAGCCTCACCTGACCTTCCAGTTCTTCATCGGGCATTGGAGGAAGGCTGATCTTCTTGATAATGACAGCATGTCCTGAAATTGATACGGCGACCTGCTTCACCTTTACGTTTAATTCCTCGAACAGCTCCTTGATGGCCGAGACGACACGCCCTTCATCCATAACTGTGCCGTCGACAATCACTTCCGGCTCTAACGGTTTCACTCCAAACTTCTGAAGAATGTAGCGACCGCGGTTTTCCTTCAACTGCACCAGTTTGATTCCGCTCGAACCGATATCCAGCCCCACAAGTTGGCGCTTAGGGGTCAGCATCGAGAAGATATCCGTTTCGACAAGACTTTTGAAGGAATTCAGCATATGTGCCTCAGACTGTACACGACTTCACCAAACGCACAAATCATTTTCGGATTTTGCAACATGTCGGCCTTTGTCATCGCCGAGAGGTATCGTTTGCGATTCATTAAACCCAACGCCGCACTGTTACTGACCGTATTTCTTTGTACGCACAGGCTAAGTATAGTTCATGCCGTCTGACTGTCAAGGAAACGAGGGAAAAGAGAGAATGGATGTATTGTCTAATGGCCGTAATGGCTCATAGCGGCCGAAGATGGCGACGGGGAGCCTTACTTCTTACTTATGAAGATCGCGGTGGATGAGCGTAGCGTTGTAACCCGATGCGGCAAAGGTTTCTTGAAGTCGTTTTCCTATCGAGACCGACCGGTGACGGCCTCCCGTACAGCCAATCGCCACGTTAAGATAGCTTCGCCTCTCCCGCTCGAAGAGGGGAATAAGAAACTTGAAAAGCTGTTCAAGTTGCCCGAGAAACGCGACCGCATCAGGGTCGGTAAGGACATAGGCCCTCACCCTAGGATCTTCTCCGGTCAACGCTTTCAGTTCCGGAACAAAGAAGGGATTCTTCAAGAACCGCACGTCGAAGAGAAGGTCGATATCATACGGCACGCCGAACTTGTACCCGAATGTGATGAGCGATATCGTCAGCCGACGCGGCAACCGCTCCTGGCTAAATTGCCGCGCGAGCAAATCTCGCAGTTCATGAACGTTCAAGTCTGAAGTATCGATAATTCTGTCGGCATGCCGCCGGAGATCTGCGAGACGTTCTTTCTCAACCTTGACTCCTTCAAGAACCGGAAGCTCGGGCAGGAGTGGGTGCGGCCTTCTCGATTCCGAGAATCGCCGTACCAGGACCTCCTCGCGAGCTTCAAAAAACATTAGCTCCACCGAATGACCGAGTGACTTAACGCGATCAAGCACACCCGCAAGGTCGGCGAAGAAGACCCTTTCACGGACATCGATGCCCAGGGCGACATTCTTTATCTCTCCCCCTTGCTGGTGGCAGAGCTCAACGAAGGTAGGCAGCAATGCTGGCGGGAGGTTGTCTATGCAAAAGTAGCCGACATCCTCAAAACATTTGAGGGCATGAGACTTACCAGAGCCGGACAGGCCGCTGATGATGACAAGTTTCAGGCCGGCCATACGGGCAGATCCTCATGGGTCGATCAAGACAACTTGGCCGTTTTCTCCACGTTGCAACACTTGAAGCTTCCCGGAATTCAAGCACGTGTAGAACATTAACGAACCCGGGCGTGCATCAAGCCGCTCTTTGGCCGTTTCCCTTGATAGCCTGGAGAGCTTCGGACGGACAACTTCAATTGACTCTTCATCCATTTTAGCCGTCACTTTCCTATATGGTAAATGAGGCTCTCTCCATTTGTGTTCCGTCCGCCGATCTTTGTGTTTTCTAATCTGTGCCTCCAGTCGATCCACAAGCTGATCGATGGTCACATACATTTCCCGTGTGGATACCTTGGCCTGGAATCTCTTCCCGCCGAGTCCAAACACCGCCTCCGCCACATGCTGTAACTTGATGACTCCGAGAACGATTTGAATCCTTTCCGTCGGCACACCATACTTTTCAAGCCGTTCGAACCGCTCTCTCACATGCCGCCTTAATGCCGGCGTTACCGTGAGATGACGTCCCGTGATTTTCATGCTCCCAACTCCTTAGAGAATCCTATAAACCCAAGCCCACCGACCTTTCACCCGTGACATGCCGGCCGCCATCTAAACATCACTCGATTGTATCAATCAGACCGCATCCCTTACCGTGCCACCGACGGCCGATACAGACCTGCTCCTTAGAAGAAACGCTTTCGTTGGGTTGCTGGAGGGATATTCTCTTCCGCCCGGTACTTGGCCACTGTGCGCCGAGCAATCAGAACTTGTTGCTCACGCAGGCGAGCAGCTATCTCCTCGTCCTTCAACGGACGTCGGGTATCCTCTGAGGCAACCATTTTTCGAATCATCTCTCGAACCGTGACCGAAGACAACATGTCACTCGGCTGATCCACTCGCTGGAGACCGGCATTAAAGAAGAATTTCAACTCCAACATCCCTTGGGGACAATACATGTATTTATTCGCCGTGACCCTGCTGATCGTCGATTCGTGCATGCCAATGTCTTCCGCCACCTGTTTCAGCACAAGGGGCTTCAAACATTGAACGCCATGCTCAAAGAATTGTTCTTGAAACTTGACGATGCTTGAAACGACCTTAACGATCGTCTTGTTCCGCTGCTCGATGCTGCGGATCACCCATTGCGCGGCGCGCAGCCTCTCGTCGAGGTAGGCTTTGGTTTCAGACGACCCTCCCTCTCCCGACGACATCAATTGTTTGTAGTAGGGGCTGATCCTCATGCGAGGAAGCCCTTCATCGTTCAGGAGCACTACCCACTCGCCCTCGTTCTTCACGACGAATACGTCGGGCACGATGACGTAATTCTGGGTGCTGGTAAATGGACGTCCTGGCTTCGGTTCCAGCACCTCTATGACTTTCGTCGCCTGCAGGACTTCGTCCAAGGTTACATCTAATACTTTAGCAATCCTGGCATACTGCTTCTTCTCAAGGTCTTTGAGATGATGCTGGACGATGGCTTCAACCACAGAGCCCTTCAACGCTCCAGGCCGCGCTCCTAGCGATCCGATCGGCCCACGCCCCAAATGCCCCAGTTGAAGGAGCAGGCATTCTGGAAGATCCCGCGCGCCGACTCCGGTAGGATCAAAGCATTGGATCTCACGTAAGACGGTCTCTGCCTCTGCCTCTGAGAATTCGGTGCCGTTCACAATTTCGGCAAGGGGCATCCGGACATATCCGTCGTCGTCGATGTTCCCAATGAGCAGGCGCCCGATTGCCTTTTGACGTTCTGACAGTGCCGATAAGGACAATTGCCAAAGGAGATGGTCCTCTAGAGATGTCGCCTTGGCAACCGTTTGTTCGTAGGACGGGAAGTCGTCCTGCCCTGATGACGGCCGCTCTCCGCCCCCTGTCCGCCGGTCACTTCCAAAGTACTCTTCCCATCCGGCAGCCGATACTTCATCCGGGGTTTCTCGCTCTTCCTGTGTGGAGTCTTCACTGTCCGATGCCTCGGTATTGTTTGATGCCGTTGCGGCGGTCTCTTCGGCCTGCTCATCTGCTGTACCGGCCTCATTGTCTTCCGCCTCGGCAGGCAGTTCGTCCAGCAAAGGATTATCCATAAGATGTTGGGCCAAGCTCTGCTGCAACTCCAGACGAGACAGTTGCAACAGCTTGATGGCCTGCTGCAACTGTGGCGTCATGATAAGCTTTTGACTGAGCCTTAAATCCAGACGCAATTTCATCGACGGTATGCCCTACCCTTACAATTTAAAGCGATCCCCGAGATACACCGCCCGTGCAGTCTCGCTCTTCACAATCGACTCCGGTGACCCGGCTTCTAAGATACGTCCCTCGTTGATAATATAGGCCCGATCCGTAATCGACAGCGTTTCTTGAACGTTATGATCCGTAATTAGAATCCCAATCCCCTTTTCTTTTAGACGAGTGATGATCTGCTGAATATCCGCCACTGCGATCGGATCGATGCCGGCAAACGGTTCATCCAAGAGCATGAAGGACGGATTCGTCGCCAACGCCCGTGTAATCTCCAATCGACGCCGCTCCCCTCCCGAAAGCGCATAGGCCATGCTGGTCCGAATGTGACCCAGATCTAATTCCTTCAAAAGAAACTCCACCCGTTCGGCGCGTTCTGTACGAGAGTAGTCCAGCATCTCGAGAATTGCCAGAATATTGTCTTGGACGGACAGCCGGCGAAAGACTGAGGACTCTTGAGGAAGATACCCAATGCCCTTGCGGGCCCGCTTGTACATCGGCAGATCCGTCAGGCTCTCCTCATCAAGCGCAATATCCCCCTTGTCCGGCTGCGTCAACCCCACCATCATATCGAAGATCGTCGTCTTGCCCGCTCCATTGGGCCCCAAGAGACCTACCACTTCGCCAGCCTGCACCTCGACTGATACCCCCTTGACCACCTTCCGAGACCTGAAGCTCTTCTCGAGGTCATTAGTGCGCAAGACTGCGCGGCCTGTCGGCTGCCAATTCACGTCTTCTTCGGTCTGCTGCGCGCGTGCGGTTCCGCTCACTTCGTTCCACCGTCCGGATCGATGCGCACATGCGAGCCGCCTTCGACAACGCTCCTGTCCTCTGCCAGGAACATTGTGATCTGATGGCCGCTAACTCGAGTGCCTTTTTCCCAGGCCACCGGAGAGCCGGTCAACACAATCTTGTCTTCATCGCGAAAATAAATCGCTTTCTCGCACGTGGCATTTCCATTTTCTCTTTCAATCTTCACGCGACCCGTGGCTTCAATCTTGTTGACTGCCCGGTTTGACACAGTTTCGGGGCCTTTTCTAGTTCGCCCGGCTGTACCCTGCTCCGGCTCTTTCATCTGGCCGGCACCATCGGCAGTCGGTGGACCGAACGAGACGACCATGCGGTCCGAATGCACCATCAGACTGCCTCTGGTCAGCACAACCGACCCTTCGAACACCGCCTGATTGTCTTGATTCCTGACGGTCATCTTCTTGGACGTTATGGTCGTGCTGACAGCTTGGTCCGCAGACCCCTTTACAGGTGCCGCCCAAGTTGGACCGCTCCAGACACCGGGGATTGACAGAATAAGACTAAGAAGCAGGCGCCACGTCGACATGAACGTCCTCGAGAACTTCGAACTCTTCCGTGTCCAAATGACCAAGCAACCCTTTTCCGGTAACCTCCAACCCGTGTCCAACGATGCGGACGGGATCACTAGTCCGGATCTGTCGCGTCTCGTCCGTCCATGCCAAATGATTCGTATAAATGACGTATCCGCTGTCTGTGCGAACGACCAGAGGCTCCGTGCGGTTGGCCAATAGAAAGTTCTTGGTGTCGGTTTCCAACGTCCCTTCGTCTCCTTCGACGGTCAGTTCCTTCCCTTGTTGCCCGAAAAGCGTGACAGCGACCGTTTCAAGAAGAGCGCGCTTGTCCTGCTCGAACAGTCGAGCCTGTTTGGCATCGACCTGCCATTGCACACGATCCCCTTTCGTCTGGGTAAAGGTGAACCGAGAAATGGTGGCATCCGCCTTATCGATCATTCCGGGCGCAGCGGCGGTCGGAGCTGAGGTTGTGGAAGAGTTCGCCATTAGGAGGTAGGCAAGATAACACGCCAATATAGCGCTGAGAGCTAGAAGGCCATGCTGAGCCAGTCGTCTCCACACCGTACGTAACCTGTCCTATTCGCTCAGGAAGCTTACTGGCACGATAGTAGCATGGGACCACTCTCAAGTAAACCGAAGACGAGGCAAGGATACAAGAGGAAGCTGACTGTTTGGAGGGAAATGTTCGCCTCTATGAAGCCTGAGACTGCCTCATAGAAGCGACTTCGGTTACGCCTTCGGGGAAGGCTCAGCCGGACCTGACTTTTTCGATGATGCCACATCCGGACGAGACACGAGTTCGATGGCGACGAGTTCGGCTCCGTCTCCGATCCGGCGTCGTGTTTTCACCATCCTGGTATATCCACCAGACCGGTCCTTGAACCGATCGGCCACATCGCTGAACAGTTTGGAAACTACACCCTTGCTTCGAAGAAAGCTCAGAGCCCGGCGACGGGCCGGCAACGATCCTTCTTTTCCAAGCGTGATCATGCGATCAGTAAACCCTCGAATCTCTTTTGCTTTCGCCTCGGTCGTCTCGATTCGCTCATGCTCAAGCAGCGACGTCACGAGACTACGAAACAACGCCCACCGGTGTTTAGTTTGCCGCCCGAGTTGTCTGCCTTTTTTTCTGTGACGCACGATCCCCTCTTCGTTCGTTACTCCCCGCTCCTAGGATTTCCATTGGAGGGTCCTGAATCAAGCTTTACACCCAGCCCGAGCCCCATCTCCGTCAGAATTTCCTTGATCTCATTCAATGATTTTTTCCCGAAGTTCTTGGTCTTGAGCATTTCCGCCTCGGTCTTCTGAACCAGATCGGCGATCGTTTTGATGTTGGCATTCTTCAGACAATTGGCCGCTCGCACCGACAATTCCAGCTCGTTGACGCTGCGGAACAGGTTCTTGTTCACTTCGCGCTGGGCATCATCTCCGGCCAGTTCACTTCGACCTTCCACTCGCGCTTCCGGATTGATGAAGATATCGACGTGATCCCGCAAGATGCCAGCCGCCGTAGAAAGAGCGTCTCGAGGCGAGATCGTACCGTCCGTCCATATCTCCAACGTCAGCTTGTCGTAGTCGGTCATTCGGCCCACGCGGGCGTTCTCGACATGAAAATTGACGCGCTTGATCGGGGAAAAAATGGAATCGATGGCGATGACACCGATCGGCAATCCTTCTTCTTTGTTCCTTTCCGCCGGGACGTATCCTCGTCCATGCTTGACGGTCAATTCCATATCCAGACTGGCGTCCTTGTCCAGCGTCGCAATGTGCAGATTCGGGGTCAGGATCGTGACATCAGCATCGTGCAGGATGTCCGAGCCTTTTGCTTCGCCCGGCCCCTTCTTTTTCAAACGGATCGACTTCGGTTTGTCCGTGTGGAGCGCCAACCGTAGTCCCTTGACGTTGAGGATGATCGAGGTCACGTCCTCCGTCACGCCGGGAATGGTTGAAAATTCATGCAGCACGCCCTCTATTTTCACCGTGGTCACCGCGGCACCTGTCAAAGAGGACAGTAATACCCGGCGCAGCGCATTGCCGACGGTTGTCCCGAAGCCCCTTTCGAAAGCCTCCGTGGAGAACCGCCCAAATGTGGGAGAAGCCGTTTCCTTGTCGACTTCCACCCGCATTGGGATCTGAAAATCTTTCATCGCTTTGATCATGAGTCCCCCTTCATCGTGTCAGCAACCTTCATCCCTGCGCGAAGCATTCTGCGAAGGGACGGCGCTGTATGAAGTCGCCGTTAGCGTGAATACAACTCCACTACCATCTGCTCGTTCACCGGCAACGTAATCTGGTCCTTCGTCGGTAGCGCACGAACGGTCCCCCTGAATCCCGCCTTGTCCAACTCCAGCCACTCGGGGATTCCACGTCCTTCCACCGACTCGAGAGCAGCCTGAACCGACACCAAATTGCGGCTCCGTTCTCGCACGGCCACCACATCGCCGGCTTTGACCAGAGCGCCGGGGATATTGTTTTTCCTGCCGTTCACGGTGACATGCCCGTGGTTCACCAATTGCCGGGCTTCACGGCGAGACGCTCCGAAGCCTAAGCGATACGCGACGTTGTCGAGCCGGGTTTCCAGCAGACGCAACAGTGCGTCACCGGTGACGCCTGTCTGCCGCTCAGCCCGCTGGAACACGCCGCGGAACTGCCTTTCCTGCAATCCATAGATTCGCCGCAGCTTCTGTTTTTCTCGCAACTGCAGACTGTAGTCGGAAGTGCGTTGCCGCCCTTGGCCGTGCTGGCCTGGCGGATAGCTCCGACGCTCAATCGCACACTTTTCCGTCATGCAACGCGAGCCTTTGAGAAACAGCTTTTCTCCTTCCCGCCTGCACAACCGACATACCGGACCGCGATACTTAGCCACTGCACCCTCCTCGCTATTCGTGAACAGTCAATCCCGGGCGTCAAACGTCTTTCGATTCACAATTCACGTTTATTCCTAGACCCGTCTCCGTTTCGGCGGTCGACAACCATTGTGCGGAATCGGCGTTACATCCCTGATCAAGTTGATCCGCAGTCCCGCGCCTTGAAGGGAACGGATGGCCGATTCACGCCCAGACCCCGGCCCATTCACATACACGTCGATCTGTCGCATGCCGCTTTCCATGGCTTTCCGCGCCGCCGCCTCACCCGCCCGCTGAGCGGCAAACGGCGTGCTCTTCCGGGAGCCCTTGAATCCCTGATTGCCGGCGCTCGCCCACACGAGGGTGTTGCCGCTCATGTCGGTGATTGTGACGATCGTGTTATTGAACGACGCTTGCACATGAGCAATTCCGCTCTGCACGATCCGCCGTTCCTTTTTCTTACCTTTCTTCACGCTCATGTGATGCTCCCTGCAATGTGACGGTTAGGCGCTTGGAGCCGGACGAGGAGCCGGTCTCGGCTTGCTACCGACACCGGCACGCCGTCCTTTCCTGGTACGCGCGTTCGTTTTCGATCGTTGACCCCGCACAGGCAGGCCCTTGCGATGCCTCAGCCCGCGATAGGTTCCGGTATCTATCAGTCGCTTGATATTCATCGAGAACGTTTTCCTCAGGTCACCCTCGACTTGGAACTCTGCGTCGATGATCTCTCGAATCTTGACGATCTGATCTTCACTAAGATCTTTAACGCGAATCGCCCCATCGATTCCGGCCTTGTCGAGAATGTACCGGGCCGAAGCGCGCCCGATCCCGAATACATAGGTCAAACCGATATCGGACCGCTTGTCTCTGGGCAAATCCACTCCGGCTATGCGAGCCATACGTCCCCCTTATCCTTGCCGTTGCTTGTGTCGCGGATTTTCACAGAGGATACGCACGACCCCACGACGCCGCACGACTTTACACTTGGCACAAATCGGCTTGACGGATGATTTGACTTTCATGATCCTTCAACGCTCCTACTTGAACCTATAGGTGATCCGCCCTCTGGTCAGATCATACGGTGACATTTCAACGGTCACCTTGTCTCCGGGAAGGATGCGGATAAAATGCATCCGCATCTTTCCTGAAATATGAGCCAGAATCTTGTGGCCATTATCAAGTTGCACCCGGAACATCGCGTTCGGAAGAGTTTCAGCCACGGTGCCTTGGATTTCGATGATGTCTTCCTTCGGCACGAACCCTTACCCTTCCCGCTGCGATTTATATTCCGTCGTCATGCCTTCACAACCTGCTAAGTACCAACGCAGGACCGGTCTGTTGGATCGCAATCGTGTGTTCGAAATGCGCCGACAGGCTACCGTCGGCCGTGACCGCAGTCCAACGATCTTCCAATACCTTTACCGATGCACCACCCATATTCACCATCGGTTCGATCGCAAGCACCATCCCCGGTGTAAGGCGGGGCCCTTGGCCCGGCCTACCGTAGTTAGGGACTTGCGGTTCTTCGTGCAACTGACGACCGATCCCGTGCCCCACAAATTCCGTCACGACGGAATAGCCTGCCGCCTCGACATGCCGTTGCACGGCGTGGGAGATATCGGACAACCGATTTCCCACCACGGCCTGCTCGATCCCAAGGGCTAACGCCTCCTCTGTGACCCGCACGAGCGCCGCCGTCTTATCCGCGATCGGTCCAACCGGTACGGTAACGGCGGAGTCGCCGTAGAATCCTCCGACGATCGCCCCAAGATCGAGTCCGACGATATCCCCCTCCTTGAGAACTCGCTTGGAGGGGATTCCGTGGACCACCTGTTCATTTACCGACGCGCACAATGTCTTAGGATAGCCGCGATATCCCTTGAACGCCGGTTGGGCCCCCCGCGACCTGATCTCCGATTCCGCCAGTTTGTCCAATTCGTCGGTGGTCACTCCTGGCCGTACCATTTGCCTCAAAATTTGAAGAACTTCAGCGACTACCTTCGACGCCCGTGCCATGACGGCCACTTCTTCTGGCGTCTTAAGAACGATCATACGGCGTGATACGGCGCCAACACCCCGAACAACGCTTCGAACACCGATTCAACCGGCCCGGACGCATCCAAATCGGATAGGAGCCTTTGTTGCTGATAGTAGCGAATCAGCGGCGCCGTCTGTTCTTCATAGACCTTCAGTCTCGTCTCGATTGCCTCCGGCTTGTCGTCGCTGCGCTGGATCAGTCGCTCGCCGCAACGGTCACACGCGTCGCCCTTCTTCGACGGGGCAAAATCCATATGGAACGTGGCCTGACACTTGGGACAGCTCCTGCGTCCGCTCAGGCGCCGAACCACATCGGCGCGGGACACCTCGAAATTCACCACCCGATGCAGCGGAGTCCCGGCAGCCGTAAGGACGCGCCCCAACGATTCGGCCTGTGGAACCGTCCGCGGAAATCCATCGAGCACGAACCCCTCGGCACAACTTGGATCCGCAAGCTTATCCCGCACCAGCCCGATCACTACGGAATCAGGAACCAATTTGCCCTGATCCATGTAATTCTTCGCTTCAACCCCCAGCTTCGTCTGATTCCGTACCGCTTCTCGCAACAAGTCGCCGGTCGAAATTTTCAGAATCTTGAACTGAGCGGCGATGCGGTCAGCCTGTGTGCCCTTGCCGACCCCCGGCGCCCCAAGGAAGACGACTCGCATGACTACCTCACCCGCTCCTACCGCGGAGAGGCCCCATACCCTTTCCTAAGAAGCCCTCATAGTTACGCATCAGCATATGAGACTCAATCTGCTGTGCCGTATCCAATCCCACGCCGATCACGATCAGGAGCGATGTGCCACCGAAATAGAACGGGACGTTCAACTTGTAAATCAGAAACTCAGGGATCACGCACACGATCGCCAAATAAAGGGCTCCTGCGAACGTGATATGCGTCAACACTTTGTAAATGTAGTCGGAGGTCCGCTGCCCAGGACGAATGCCGGGGATGAATCCCCCATACTTCTTCATGTTGTCGGCCATGTCCACCGGATTCAGCACGACCGCCGTATAGAAGAAACAGAAAAACAGAATCAACCCGACGTACATCATCGTATATAACAGCGAACCCGGCGCCAACTGCGCTCCGATGGCCTTCACCCACGGGGTCTCAAAAAACCCGGCAATCGTCGCGGGAAACGCGATAATCGACGACGCGAAAATCGGTGGAATCACTCCTGCCGTGTTGATTTTCAGCGGAATATGCGTGCTCTGACCGCCGTAGACCCGCCTGCCTACCACTCGCTTCGCATATTGCACCGGAATCTTCCGCCGGCCGCTTTCAAGGAAGACGATCGCCGCGACCACGCACACCATCAATACGGCCAAGCCTATGAGGAGAAACGCGTTCAACTGGCCGATTTCGTACAAGTTATAGGTTTGGGCCACAGCCGCAGGTAATCGTGCGACGATCCCGGCGAAGATGATCAGTGAGATCCCGTTCCCGATGCCGCGTTCAGTTATCTGCTCCCCCAGCCACATCAAGAATCCGGTCCCAGCGGTGAGCGTAATCACCGTCATGAGGCGAAATCCCCAACCTGCGTTTAAGACAAAGGCGCCCTGGTTCATCTGTTCAAGCCCGACCGCGATCCCGAATCCTTGAATCAGGGCGATGCCGATCGTGCCGAAACGGGTGTACTGGATGATCTTCTTCCGCCCCCGCTCACCCTCTTTCGCTAGCTTGGAGAGGTGTGGGATGACGACTGTCAGCAGCTGAAGAATGATCGACGCGCTGATGTACGGCATGATGCCCAGCGCAAAGATCGTCAGCCGTGACAGCGATCCGCCGGAAAAAATATCCAGAAAACCCAACAACGCCCCGCCCTGTTTTTGCAGAAAGTCAGAGAGGGCCTCTCCGTTGATCCCTGGGGTCGGGATATGTGCGCCGATCCGGTACACCACGAGCATCCCGAGCGTAAATAGAATGCGGGTGCGCAACTCGGGAATCTTGAAAATATTCTGAAAGCTGGTGAGAAGCCTCTCAAACACCGGGGATGACCTCGACTCTCCCTCCCGCTGCTTGAATCTTTGCCTCTGCCGACTTGCTGAACTTGTGAGCCTGGACGGTCAGCGCTTTTTTGATTTCTCCGTTGCCGAGAACCTTGATCGGCAACGTAACACGCTTCACGAGACCCGCATCGACGAGCGCCTGTGGAGTGATCGTGCCTTCGATGGACAAACCAACCAGACTCTTTACGTTGACGATCGCATACTCTTTACGGAACGGATTCTTAAACCCGAACTTCGGCACGCGTCGGATCAAGGGCATCTGTCCGCCCTCGAATCCAGGTTGTTTCCCGCCGCCGGAACGGGCAAGCAGGCCCTTGTGACCTTTCGTTGCGGTCTTACCATGACCGGAGCCAGGCCCCCGACCGACTCGCTTCCGCTTCTTCGTGGCCCCCTTTGCAGGGGCAAGCTGATGTAGGTTCATGATGGCTGTACTTCCAATAAATACCCGACCTGATGAATCAATCCTCGCACTTGCGAATTATCAGGTCTCACGACCGATTGACGAATCTTCCTCAATCCCAAACCTCGCAGGACCAGCCGATGGCGCTCCGGCGTCCCGATCGGACTGCGCCTGAGCGTGATGCGCAACGACTTTACGGCCGCTTTTGTCACCTTTGCCGTCGACATCACACACCTGCCCCTTCGCGACGCAACTGCATCACGTGTTCGGGATGTCTGAGCTGAGTCAGACCATCCAGCGTGGCGCGCACGGTGTTGAAAGGATTACCCCGCCCCAACGTCTTGGAGATAACATTGTGGGCGCCGACAAGTTCGACGACCGCGCGAACCGCGCCGCCTGCGATGATGCCGGTCCCTTCCTGTGCCGGTTTCAAAAGCACATGCTCGCCGCCGAACAGCCCATGCACTTCATGGGGAATCGTCCCCGACTTGAGCGGCACGTGCACGAGATTTTTCTTCGCCTGCTGAACCGCCTTGGCGATAGCCACCGGCACTTCAGCCGCTTTTCCCTTGCCGATGCCGACCCATCCTTGACCGTCACCGACCACCACCAGGGCGCAGAAGTTGAAGCGCTTGCCCCCCTTCACAACCTTGGCTACACGATTAATAAAGACGACCTTGTCTTTCAAGCTGAGTTCGTCTGGATTGACTCGCACGCGATTTCTCCTGCTAGGTTAAGGTCAAGATTGAGGCTAAGGCAACTCCGCGCATCGCTCGACCTGAGCCCGAATCTCAGCCCTTCAAAATTGTAATCCGCCTTCACGGGACGCATCCGCCAGCGCCTTGATCCGGCCATGGTAGAGGCGACCGCCCCGATCAAACACTACGGCCTGAATCTTGGCGGCCTTGGCGCGTTCCGCCAGCAACTTTCCAACGGCCTTGGCCGCCGTGATACTGCCGGTCGACTTTAAGGAAGACCGCAATGACTTATCGAGCGACGACGCCGCAGCCAGAGTCGTGCCCTTCAAGTCGTTGATGATCTGCGCGTAGATATGCCCCCGACTCCTGAACACATTGAGCCTGGGACGTTCTTCGGTCCCGAAAATTCTTTGGCGGACTCTCTGTTGGCGACGCGCGAGTTGGCGCGCTTTTTCTGCACTATTCATGGTCCCCCTACTTCCCGGTCTTTCCTTCCTTCTTCCGCAGTTTCTCGCCGGTGTATCGAACGCCCTTCTGTTTGTAGACATCCGGCGGCTTGATCTCCCTGAGATTCGCCGCCACTTGGCCCACCAGTCGCTTGTCGATGCCCTTCACATTTATCAACGTTTGCTTGTCAATTTTCACTTCGATCCCGGGGGGAATCGGATAGAGGACCGGATTAATGTAGCCGACATTGAAGCTCATCGTCTTGCCCTGTACCGCCGCCTTATACCCGACGCCTGTGATTTCCAAGTTCTTTTCGTATCCCTTCGTCACTCCGTGAACCATATTGGTCAGTTCCGCCCGCACCAATCCGTGCAGAGCACGCACCTTTCTGTCGTCGTTGGCTCGGGTCACGAGAACCTGATCTTTTTCGACCGTCACGCCGATGCCCGGCGCCAATCTCCAATCCAGTTTTCCAAGCGGGCCTTTCACGGACACGACGGACCCAGCGACTTTGACATCGACCCCAGCCGGAACCTGAACCGGTTTTTTCCCTATCCGTGACATCGCCTCATTATCCTTCTCGTTCAGATGGCCCGCAGCCGTTTACCAGATGGAACAGAGCACTTCTCCTCCCAAACCCGCTTTGCGGGATGCTTGGTCGGTCATGATTCCCTTCGACGTCGACAAAATCGCCATGCCGATGCCGTTCCTGACCCGCGGGATGTTTTTGCTGCCGACATAAACGCGGCGACCGGGCTTACTGATGCGCTCCATCCCGGTGATCATCGGCTGTCCCTCGGTTACATACCTCAACTGGACTTTCAATACGGGATGCCCATCCTCCGTCGAAGCTTCGACACTCTGAATGAATCCCTCCGCCTGCAGAACACGCAATACTTCGCGTTTCAACCTCGAAGCAGGAATGGTGATAACTTCGTGTTGCCGCCGCGAGCCGTTTCTCAGTCTTACCAACAAATCGCTGATCGGATCTGTAACCATACGAGCCTTTTCACACTCCCTCTTGGCCGGTGATCTACCAACTCGCCTTTCTCACTCCGGGAATTTCGCCTTTAAGACTCAAGAGCCTGAAACAGATTCTGCACATCTTGAAGCGCCGCAGAAAGCCGTGAACCCGGCCGCACACTCCGCACCGGTGGTACGCCCTCGTCGCAAATTTTGGTTTCTCGGCACACTTGTTTCTCAGCGCTAGTCTCGACACGATTTGATCCTCCGTTCTGCGTCTAGGTCCGGAACGGCATACCCAGCTGCCTCAGCAGAGCCTTGCCCTCGTCATTCGTTCTGGCAGTCGTCACGATCGTGATGTCCATCCCGTGAATCGACGCGACTTCGTCATACTTGATCTCCGGAAAAATCAACTGCTCCTTCAAACCAAGCGTGTAGTTGCCGCGCCCGTCGAACGCCTTCGGCGACACGCCGCGGAAGTCGCGGATGCGCGGCAAGGCCAACGTGACCAGGCGGTCGAAAAACTCGTACATCCGGCGGTTACGCAACGTCACCTTCGTGCCGATCGGCATCCCCTGCCGCAGCTTGAATCCGGCGATCGCTTTCTTGGCCTTCGTAACAATGGGCTTTTGCCCTGTGATCTTACCGAGCTCACCGGCCGCGCTCTCCAACAGCTTGACGTTCTGGGTCGCCTCGCTCATGCCCACGTTGAGGACGATCCTCTCAAGTTTCGGCACCTGCATGACGTTCTTGTAGCCGAACTCCTTCATCAGGGCCGGCACAACTTGGTCCCGATACATATCGCGCAGCCGAGGCGTAAACTTAGACTCTTCACTCCCGTCATCGAGGACTTGAGGAGCCGGCGCGCTCTCTTTCTTTGCGGGCCGCCCGCCAGGCTTTGCAGCCTTCGTTTTCTTTGGATCCTTTGCTTCCGCCATAGACCCTGCTCCTACTCAACCAATTCTTTTGATTTCTTGCTGAATCGCACACGACGGCCGTCCGCCTGTGTCTTCACGCCCAGTCGCGTGGGCTTTTGGCTTACGGGACAGAAAAACATCACATTGGAAATTGCAATCGGCGCTTCCCGCTCTAGAATGCCGCCTTGCTTCACCTTCTGATTCGGCTTGGTATGCCGTTTGATCATGTTCAATTTTTCCACGACCACTCTTCCGGCCGCACGGTCCACCGAAAGCACCTTGCCGGATTTTCCGCGGTCTCGCCCCGCGATCACCACGACCGTATCACCTTTGCGAATCCGAGTTTTTTGCAGCGCTTGCACGATCACTCCTACATCGCCGCCCGGCTAAAGAACTTCCGGAGCCAGGGAAATAATCTTCATGAACTTTTTCCACCGCAGTTCGCGCGCAACGGGACCGAAAATACGCGTCCCGATCGGCTCCCCCTCTTTGTTGATGAGGACGCAGGCGTTGCGGTCGAACTTGATATAGGATCCGTCCTCCCGCCGCACTTCCTTTGTCGTCCTGACGATGACCGCCCGACTGACGTCGCCTTTCTTGACGGTGGCTTGGGGTATCGCTTCCTTCACGGCGACGACCACGACATCTCCCAAGGAGGCATACCGGCGTTTCGATCCTCCGAGCACGTGAAAACACATGGCCTGCTTGGCGCCCGAGTTATCGGCCACATCCATATAGGTGTAGTTCTGAATCATGATCGCTCTTGTTCCTTAGCAGAGAGGCCGAATCGGCCTACTCGACCCGCCCTTTTTCCAACACCTCGACGACGCGCCAGTGCTTCTCTTTGCTGATCGGCCTGGTCTCGATGAGCCTGACGCGATCTCCGATGCCACAGGCGTTCTGTTCATCGTGAGCCTTCAGTTTCGTCATGCGGCGCATCACCTTGTGGTAGATGGGGTGTACGACCGACCGCTCGACCGCCACGACGACAGTTTTATTCATCTTGTTGCTGAGCACACGTCCCACCCATTCGCGCCGTTTGACTTCCGACTCCGCCATGCTTCGAACCCTTTCGCCTTAAGAAGGCTTCTTCCGTTCCGCTGCTTCGACTTCCCGTTGCAGTGTTTTCGCTCTGGCGATCGCCCGCTTGGCCTTCCTGATTTGCATCGGATTCTCCAGACGGCCGGTTCCTAACTGGAAACGGAGGTTGAAGAGCTCCTGATTCAGCTGTTTGGCCTTCTCCGCCAGCTCAGGCCCGCTTAGTTGTCGCAACTCTTTCAGATCCATCGGGAGCTCTATCCTTTATCGATTAGAATTCACCGCGTGCGACGCATTTGGTCGCGATCGGCAATTTATGAGATGCGAGCCGGAACGCCTCATGGGCGATATCCGGAGTCACGCCCCCCATCTCATAGAGAATGCGGCCGGGTTTAACCACCGCCACCCAGTACTCCGGGTTTCCTTTCCCCTTACCCATACGGGTTTCAGCCGGCTTTTTGGTAATCGGCTTGTCGGGGAAAATTCTCGTCCAAACCTGCCCTCCGCGTTTCACGTAGCGGGTGATCGCAATACGGGCCGCTTCGATCTGTCGGCTGGTGACCCAGCCAGGCTCCAACGCCTTCAGCCCAAACTCGCCGAGCGTGACCGACCCTCCGCGGTAGGCCTTCCCCCGCATCCGGCCTTTCATCATTTTCCTGAATTTGACTTTTTTTGGTGCTAACACAATGTCCTCTCGCTCACCCTAGCCTTCGTTCAAAAGCAGCCTCAGGCTTGAGCGGCTGCGCGGGGAGCAGTTCCCCCTTGTATATCCATGTTTTGACGCCGATCTGCCCCATGGTCGTGTGGGCCTCGGCAAATCCATAGTCCACCTCTGCACGGAGCGTATGAAGGGGCACGCGGCCCTCGCGGTACCATTCGGTCCTGGCGATCTCCGCGCCGCCGAGCCGGCCCGCAATCATGATCTTGATGCCCTGGGCACCGAGGCGCAAGGCCGACTGCACGCTACGTTTCATAGCCCGACGGAACGCCACACGTTTCTCCAATTGCGTGGCGACATTCTCACTGACCAACTGGGCGTCCAATTCAGGCTTCTTGATCTCTTTCACAGTGATGTAGACCTGTCCCCCATATTGCTTTTCAAGTTCGGCCTTCAACTTGTCGACCTCCGCGCCCTTCCTACCGATGATGATGCCCGGCCGCGCAGTATGGATGATCACACGTGTTTGATCGCCGGACCGCTCGATTTCGACCTTCGCAACGCCCGCGTGGAACAGCTTCTGCTTCACAATCTTCCGGATCTTGATGTCCTGGTGGAGCAACTTGGCGTAATCCTTACCCGCATACCAGCGGGAACTCCACGTGTAGTTGTATCCGAGTCTATAGCCGATAGGATGTGTTTTTTGACCCATAAGACTTATGCCTCAGTTCTGTCGCGACCGGCGGTCGCGGCGCTCTTTTATGACTTCCCCGCCACTCCGGGAGATTCGACCACCACGGTGATGTGGCTCGTCCGTTTCTGAATGGAATTCGCGCGCCCCATGGAGCGCGCACGGAATCGCTTATAAATGGGGCCGCCGTTCACGTATGCCTTCGACACGCGCATCGACTCGCTATCGCCCAGTTCTTTCTGTTCCGCGTTGGCGACGGCTGATCGAAGCACTTTTTCAATCACCCGCGCCGCATGCCGGGGAAGATGCTTCAACATCGCCAGGGCCATAGGCACCTGCTGGCCCCTGATCATGTCGACGACCGGGCGGGCCTTGCGTGGGGCCACGCGAACGAATCTCAGTATGGCTCGTGCTTCCGGCATCTTCTCCCTCGATATTCGTTACTCGCGGTTCGTGAATCGAACATTCGCTTACGGTTACCGAATCCCGTTTAACGTTTTACTTGAGCGCAACCGCCTTTTCGGTCTTCGCCTGTCCATGCCCCTTGAAGAATCTCGTCGGAGCAAACTCCCCCAACTTGTGCCCAACCATGTTCTCCGTCACGAAAACCGGGATGAACTTTTTTCCGTTATGCACGGCGAACGTGTGGCCGATCATATCCGGCACAACGGTCGAGCGCCTGGACCACGTTTTGATGATCTTCCGATCTTTGGTCTGATTCATCAGCTCGACTTTCTTGAGCAGATGATCGTCGACGAACGGTCCTTTACTGATCGATCTAGGCATTGCGCACTCCTGACTTGCGACGCGCGATGATGAATTTGTCCGTCGATTTATTGTTGCGAGTCTTGTACCCCTTGGTCGGCAAGCCCCACGGCGATACGGGATGGGGATTGCCCTGTCCGGACTTGCCCTCGCCCCCGCCGTGCGGATGATCAACGGGATTCATGACGACGCCCCGCACATGGGGACGGCGACCAAGCCACCGACTGCGGCCCGCCTTGCCCACACTGATGTTTTCATGATCCAGATTGCCGACCTGACCGACCGTTGCCATACAGGAGGCAAGAATTCGTCTCATCTCGCCTGACTTCAACCGAACCTGGACATAGTCTCCGTCACGGCCCATGACCTGAGCGAAACCTCCGGCGCTGCGGATCAGTTGACCGCCTTTGCCGGGCTTTAATTCGATATTATGAATCGTCGTGCCCAGCGGCATGCTCGAAAGAGGCAGCGCATTGCCCGTCCGGACCTCCGCATCAGCGCCGGATTGGAGCGTCTCTCCAACCTGAAGCCCCACCGGAGCGAGAATGTACCGCTTCTCCCCGTCCTTATAGCTAAGCAACGCGATGCGCGCGGATCGGTTCGGATCGTATTCGAGGGCCACCACCTTGGCTGGTATTCCTGCCTTGTCTCGCCGAAAGTCGATCTTTCGGTAGAGACGCCGATGCCCGGCACCGCGGAATCGCACCGTGATGCGCCCATTGTTGTTCCGGCCGCCGGTGCGCAAGTGGAACGTCGTCAACGACTTCTCCGGTTTCTTTTTCGTCAAATCTTCCGTGGTAACGATCGTCATGCCTCGTCGCCCGGAAGTCGTCGGCTTAAACGCTTTGAGTCCCATGCTGCTCTTCCTTCTCTAAGCGCTTTCGTAAAGTTCGAGCTTCTCGCCTTGCTTCAACTTCACGAATGCTTTTTTCCAGTCGGAGCGCTTCCCTGAGAAGCGGCCCAGCCGTTTGATCTTGCCTTGAACGTTCAGCACATTCACGCGATCAACTTTGACTTTCAATAAAGTTTCGACGGCCTGCTTGATTTGCAGGCGATTCGCATCGGGGTGCACCAAGAAGCCCACCGTATTGGAGCTCTCCCTCATAGCCGTGATTTTCTCGGTCAACAGCGGTTGGACCAGGACGTTGTGGAGATCGAGCTTCATGACCAGACCTCCTTAAGGCGCGCTAATTCCCGCTCCGGTATCACGATGGTATTCGCGCGCACGATGTCGTACACGTTGAGGCTCTCGGGAGTCAGCACGTTCACCTTGGCAATATTTCGCGCCGCCTGAGTCAGCCCGGAATGACTTTCTCCCGCCACAACGAGGATGCGGGAACCACTGCTGAGCTGTCCCAAGGCCTTCGCAAGCAGTCTTGTCTTCGGCTGCTCGATCGACAGGTTGGAAACGACTATTACTTGACCACCGGAGACCTTGGCCGACAACGCGCTCTGCAAAGCGGCACGATACTTCTTTTTCGGCATACTGTACGCATAACTGCGCGGTTTCGGACCGAACACAGAACCTCCATGGCGCCATACAGGAGATCGCACGGAACCGGCGCGCGCCCGTCCCGTGTGCTTTTGCTTCCACGGCTTCTTGCCGGAGCCGGCGACTTCACCGCGGCGAAGCGTCGACGCGGTCCCCTGGCGCTCGCAGGCCCGCTGCATGATGACGGCCTCATGGACCAAGGCCGCATGCGGTTCGCATCCGAATACTTCCGCAGGGAGTTCTGCGGAACCGACTTTCCTCCTGCTCAAATCGACGACATCAACGGTCGGCATGCCCGCTATCCCTTCTTCGATTTTCTTACGACGACGAGGCCGTTCGCGGCACCCGGAATCGATCCGCGTACGAACAAGAGGTTCTCGTCCGGCCTTGCCTCGATCACTTTCAATCTTTGGGACGTCACCTGCTCCGCCCCCATATGACCCGGCAGCGTCTTCCCCTTCCACACTCTCGAAGGGAACGAGCTGGCGCCGATCGAACCCGGGTGGCGGTGAAACATCGACCCATGCGATTCGGGACCGCCGGAGTAATGATGCCGTCTTACGACGCCCTGGAACCCTTTTCCCTTCGACACACCGATCACGTCGACCCAGTCACCTTTCTTGAAAATATCGACCTTGATAGTTTGCCCTACGGCAACATCACCGGCTTTCTTGAATTCCTTTAGGGTCCTGGACGCTGGCGCCTCATGCTTCTTGAGATGCCCCAATTCCGACTTCGAGAGCTTCCGCTCTTTTACCTCATCATAGGCCAACTGTACCGCCTCGTACCCGTCGTGCTCCTTCGTCTTCACCATCACGACACGACACGGCCCCGCTGAAATTACGGTCACCGGAACCAATTGGGCCTCATCAAAGACCTGCGTCATTCCCAGCTTTTTCCCGAGCAACCCGTTTGTCATGATTTTCCCGCAAGG
Organism: Nitrospira sp.; assembly: GCA_037445005.1. Lineage (GTDB taxonomy): Bacteria > Nitrospirota > Nitrospiria > Nitrospirales > Nitrospiraceae > Nitrospira_C. Next base: position 500 of record JBBILH010000049.1, on the reverse strand, counting down.
TTTAGGTTGAGACCAAGGTAGAGCCCGGCCTTAACCTTGTCCTCGGCCTTCTTCACAACTTGATTTCGACGTCCACACCTGCGGACAAATTAAGCTTCATCAGGGAGTCCATGGTTTCAGGCGTCGGCTCCATGATGTCCATCAACCGTTTATGCGTGCGGATTTCGAACTGCTCCCGTGCTTTCTTGTCGGCATGTGTCGCCCGTTGCACTGTGAACCGCTCGACCCGGGTCGGCAACGGAATTGGGCCGACAATCTTGGCGCCGCTGCGTCGCACGGTCTCCACGATTTCCGCGACGGACTGATCCAACACGCGGTAATCAAACCCCCGCAACCTGATTCTAATTCGTTGGTCGACCTTCACTCTTCGCTCCTTAACTACAGGCTGACTGATACCCAACGCCCCGCTTATCAGCCCGGCTCTTTGCCGGTCTGTCTCCGCTCTCTACGCCAGAATTTCGGTGACGACGCCGGAGCCGACGGTTTTGCCGCCCTCGCGC
>JBBILH010000048.1:20985-23870 GCA_037445005.1 Nitrospira sp. | reverse complement strand
GCTCGGATGCAATGCTATCGGGAGCATGAAGAAGCGAGATAGAAGATACAAGGCTGACTAAAAAGGGGCAAGGTGAACCGCTGGTGGTGAGGGTGTCGAGAAGAGCGTCGTGGGCGAGATGTCGAGGCCGGAGGAGAAGCACTCTCCTCCGGCCTCGATGCTGATGTCGCACTCGACATCAATCTTACTTGGCGAAGCGGACGACGATGGCGCCCATGAGGTCGCCTTTCTTGAAGTCTTTTTTAGGGCTGGTCGGGTGGGCGTTGTGGCAAGAGACGCAGGAATCGGCGATCGCCAGATCCGCCGCGATGCCTTTGAACTGGTTGCCGTCTTCGAACGTCAGAATTCCCGTGGCCGGGCTTGCGGCGAGTTTCTTGAGCGCATCTTCTTCGGCCTTCGTCTTTGGGAGATTCTCTTTATAGATCGGCGTGAGGCCGATCAAGCCCAGTTCAAAGTCTTTGAGTTCGCTCCCCGCGGCTTTGAGGAATTGTGCCGGCAGCATGATGGCATGATCGTCCTTGGTCCAATTTTCGTCGGGCTTCACATTGGACTTAGCGGCTTGCGCGATCACTTGCTTGGCATAGACAGTGCGGAAGGCCTTAGCCGTGGCCAAGATGTACTTAGCTGCGGCATCGCGTGAGAATTCCGCCGCATAGGCCAGCGGGATGGCGACGGCCATTACGGCCATCACCGCCAGTACACCAGTTTTGAATCCGATCCGGTCCTGCATACTCCACCTCCTCGGTTGAGTTTATCGGTCACAATGGTGCCATGGGGCGGTACGGTGCGCCTTCAATGCCAACATGTCAAGGAGCTTCTGTGTCGGTAGGCGGGTCGGGTTAGATGAGACCTGGTCGAGGCGCCAGGGGGTAGGCCTTGGAACGATCGGCAGTGCCACCACGTACACACCACAGGGGGTGGGGCTGGTCTTTTTGGCGAGGCGCTACGTCGGCGCTAAGAAAATCAACGGCATAGGCTTGGGCCGGTTCCGACGAAGAAGCGTCGCTGGTCCAATAGGCACCGGGCTTGATGCCTGAGAAAGGATGCCCGGCCGGCAGCGTCGGACGGGCAGATTTCTGATGCGAGGTCGGTTCGATGAGGGTCATGAGTTCGATGAACGAGGGGAGCCGCCAGCCGCTGTGTCCTCCGACCGTCTTCAGTCCGCAACGAGTTTGGGCCGTCGCCCAGGTGACTTCACTGCCGCTGGGGGACCGTTCCCAAATCAAATCTGTGGTCCGATCGAGGACGGCTGCTTCGTGAAAGGTAGTCAAAACTGCGAATCGGCCGGTCTGAGGCACCTCTGAGGGAGACTCCGCTGCGCTCACGCTTCCGAGCAGAACGACGAAGGCAATATTCATGAGGGCGGCGAGTCTCGAAGTCTGCATTGTGAGGTCCTTGCTCGATCTGACGGGAAAAGGGAATCAGCAAGACTTGGACCGATTTCGCTTTGACGGGCGAGGGCACTCGGTATTCGGGTTTTTTAACCCGCCGACGCGGCTAACGTGAGGAAAGTTCACGAAGCTCGTGAGACGATCCGGCGCCGGTTCGGACGGGATCGTAGTAAGATGAGAGGCGATCGGCCACTTTCTTCGCCGTTCCCCGTTCCCGAATGGACGGCTTGCGTCAATTTGCGGCAGCAGTCGACGGGAAAGGAAGCTTTTGGCAGCGGTGCGCCTGAACAGGGAGGAAGCGGCGAAGAAGTTGACGTCCGGATGGGCGTCCTGTATGGTGAGGGCAGCCTTCTCCTCGTGGTAGTCCGGCCGGGAGAGGGCTTCACATGAACGGACTTCGCGATCGCATCGCGACCAGGTCCGGTCTGGAGCGGCACCCATCCGGTTGTTTCTCCCCACGGTTCTCTGATCCCGTCAGAATGCGATCATCTCGAAAGGATGTAATGTAGTGGATACGTGTATGCATGAGACGTTTCAGGCCCTCGGCTTATCCGTTCCGTTGTTGCAGGATCTGACCGAGGCGGGACTGGTCGTTCCGACTCCCATTCAAGCGCAGGCTATTCCGCCGGCATTGGCAGGGCGGGATGTGATCGGATGCGCCCAGACGGGAACAGGCAAGACGGCGGCCTTTGTCATCCCCTTGATCGAGCGACTGGCGGCGCTGCCGAAGGGACAGCCGCAGGCGTTGATCCTGGTGCCGACCCGCGAACTGGCCCTTCAAATTTTAGGCACCATCGACAAGATCGGGCGGAGGGCCGGCATCGGGGCGACGATGATCGTCGGCGGCGCAGACATGCAGGCGCAGGTGCGCGGTCTCCAGCAACGGCCGGAGATTGTGGTGGCGACACCGGGACGGCTGCTCGATCACATGTGGAACGGCACGATCAATCTGGCGCTTATTAAGATGTTGGTGCTCGACGAAGCCGACCGGATGCTGGACATGGGGTTCGCCCCGCAGATCGACCAGTTACTGGACGCCTTGCCGGAGGAGCGGCAGACCCTGTTGTTTTCCGCGACCTTGCCCGCCGATTTGACGAGACTCATCCAGACCAGCGTACAGGATCCCGTCCGTATTATCGTGACACCCTCTGCGACGACGGCCGACGGAGTGACTCAGGCGGTGCATCATACGACTCAGTCCGGGAAGTTCGATCTGTTGTTTTCACTGTTGCGCGACGAGAAAGAAACGGCCTTGGTCTTTACCCGCACGAAGCACAAGGCCGACCAGGTCGGTCGCATCGTGAGCCAGACGGGCGTGAAAGCGGCGGTTCTCCACGGCGATCGGAGCCTCTCGGAGCGCCGCCAGGCCTTGGAAGGGTTCAAGCGGGGGAAATTCCGGGTCCTCGTGGCTACGGATATCGCGGCACGGGGAATCGATGTGGCGAACATCGGCCACGTGATCAATTTCGACTTGCCGCACAGTCCGGAAGACTA
>JBBILH010000048.1:18521-20958 GCA_037445005.1 Nitrospira sp. | reverse complement strand
GCAGAACGGCGCGGATGAAGACGACGGGGCGGGCGACAAGCTTTGTGACGTCGGACGACGCGCACCAGCTGCAGGCGATCGAGCGGCTGCTCGGCTGCGCAATTCCCGTCGCGTCGGGAAGCGCAAAATCCCGCGCGGAGGTTTCCCGGCGTACCAATCATCCGCATCGGCACCGGCGACATTCGCCGGCATCGCCCCCCGAGACCGACGGCTTACGCCGTGCCGTGCCGTTGCCGGCACAGGGAACAATGTAGGCACGAACGGCCGCGCGATGATGGATCTCTTGCGATCTCTGCTAGGAGAGGAAGGATCGACGATGACGGATGGTCAGGCTGCAATTGTTTCAGGGCAGAAAACCTGGACGAGGATACCCGACGGGACGAAGGTCCGTCTGCGGGAAGGCGGGCAACAAGGTGTGATCAACGGCCTGACGGAGCTGGTGGTCGGCCCCCTGCGTAATCCCGACGGCAAGACACAGTATCGGCTGAATGTCGGGGAGCCTGAACGAATGCTGGTGACCGAAGACGATTTGCTCGTTCTCGTCGATGCGGAGGGGCTGGTCTTGATTCAAAAAGAAAAACCGGACTACCGCCGTCTTGTCACCGAACGGCTGCGCGCGGCCCTTCCGGCCGACCGGTTTACCCCATCGGCATAGGCAAGCCGATAGGATCACGCGGCTAATACAACGGTTCTTGCGGACCCCACCGCAGTCCCGCTAAGTCCGGATCTTCCCCTTCAGGAGTCGAGGTTCTGGTCGCCTTTTCCGCTTTGCGAAGCGCGCGCTTGGCTTCTTTTTCCTTCCGGTTCATCTGCAGCGCTTTTTCGCGGTCGCGTTTGGCCAGCGTCGTTTTTCCTGCGCGTCCGATGGTGTCCTCCTCTGTCAGGCCCGCAACGTCTCCAGGCGCTCCCGGTTTCGATGCGAGCTACTTTGCTTTTCCAGGACGGAGTGCCGGCTTCTGTGCCGTCCGGCGGCTCGGCCTCAATGACTTGCTGTTGTGCGCTTCCGTCCGGGCTCTGGTATCCTGGCTCAAGCCTTCGCTGGCCATGGCGGATACACTCCGGCGGATGATGTCGATGGAGGTTTCGGCCTGTTCGGATTCGGGATTGGCCATGCCGAACTGCTCCCACCGGATCTTCAGCTTGTACCCGGGGCGCGTCTTCTTGTTCGTGAGCTTGTTTCTTCGCCAGACTCGAGATGCCGACATGCGACTCTCCTTAAAACACTTGTAACTTCAGCTACTTAATGCCAACAGAGAGGCGGAACATCCTCCAGCCTCAGCCTGTCCGTCAGTAGGAAACACTCCTAGCAGACACCTACTCTACAGCCGATCGCGCAGGGTCTCAGAATTCGAAGGTGCGGGAGCTCGAGGATTCACGCTGCGACGTGCGGGGGTACTTTACCATGCGGTTTCCCGCCGGTCAAACGCAGTGGATCAGCATATTGAGTTATTACTTTAGGGATCTGCCGCCGCTAGGGAGGCCAAGGGGCTAGATCAAGTTCAGTGCGACGCGGTTTATTAGGTAGGCGCCTCGTATAGCGTATAGTGGCTTGAGTCTTATGGCCTCATTAGGGAATTCGGCGTCGGGGAAAGTAGTCGCCGACGCCTGCCGCTCTCACTCGCACTTACAGATCGCCTTGTATTCCGTACAGATCGGGCCGAAGGTTTTGAGACAGTCACAACTGCATTTTGGGGTCTTGTCCGCCGGGCATGTAATCTTGCACGTGTCTTTGATTCCCATACCGCAGGACACGATTTCGCAAGAATTCGATCCTTCCGCCACAAGCTGGGGATTCGCCTTGCACTGGGGACCGGAGATCATCGGAGTCGCGGCGAGTGTTTCCGACATAGTAATTTTAGGAAAAGGCACCGAAGGCTCCGCGGTTGCAGCCGATGCCTCCGTCTGAGCGAGGGCTAGGCCAAAGGCGAGACATCCCATCGTTACAGCAATGAGCAGAAAGTCTTGTGCGCCTCGGGGCATGAGGCATCCCTCCTTTATGCGCTGCGGGCATCCGGATCCGGTCTGCGACAGGCGATAGCTCCACATTTCTAGGGTCTCAACAGAGTTTTTCAACAGCCTGCTAGAGCATAGAGAGGTCTTGAAGAGGAATCAAGGAGGAGAAAGGTGAACTGGGTCGAGCGTGTGGTTCTAGGCGGGAGTCACTTGCCTAGTTGCTCGGCGGCTTGGTCGGTTTGGCGGATTTGTCCTCGGGAGATTTGGCCGGTTCGCTTTCCGTGATCTTTTTCACTGCGCTCCCGATCGCCGACCCGATCTTTGGGATTTCTTGTTCAATGTTCTTTGCCGCGCTCTTGAGGCCTCGCCCCACATCTTCCAAGGTGAGCCCTTGATTAGAGCCCGCCTTGTTTCCGGACTCGGAACCGGACGTTTCTGCCGCGACGTGGGTCGATGCTGTTGCTATCAACATGGCGCAGGCTAA
>JBBILH010000048.1:0-18496 GCA_037445005.1 Nitrospira sp. | reverse complement strand
CACCTCTCGTATGTTCCACTATATCACGAAGAAGGGAGATCGTCTTAGAGGGGAATACGGCGCTTGAGGAAACGGGGCTGGGATAGCGATGAAAAAAACGGGCAGGTTGTCCGGGTTATTTTAGCGAGATCCTGACGCTGATGGCGCCTCCGAGGTCTCCCTCCTTGGCCCCTTCACGGCGATAACCGGACACGTCCCGTTCCCCTTTGGGTTCGCCGTGGCATGCGAGACATGGCTTTCCGTAACGAAGCGGGAGCATCAATCGGACCGCCGCACCGCCTTCGACGATTTCGCCCACTGTACCATCATGGTCAGACCGCGAGGATGATTCCGCCATTCGGGCCAGGGTCTCAGCCTCGTAGTCGTCCGGCGTATTTTTCTGATTCCGAATCAGGTGCGGCGGGGCGGTCTGTTTCAGGTAGATTCCAGTGTGCCGCTGGAACCGAGCGGCGGCCTCCGTGCCGAAGGTGGCGGGGATCAACCCTTTATAGCGCATGGCAGGAATTCTGAGGACCGGCTGGAAGCTCTCAATCGTCCTGAGGCTGTCCTGAAAGAGCTGATCGAGGAGTGGCTTAGCCATGGAAGGAATCTGTGAATCTTCCAATCTCTTGAGGTCAATGTTGGTCCGTTGCTTGAACTCCGCCAGAAGGTCTTCCTCGAAGAGCGCAGTGGTGAAGGTTGTGCCGTCTTGGGGGGGCGTGTTGATCAGATCCTGATGCCTCGCGACGACGACTCGGCCGGAGTCCAACAAGGAGGCCAAGAGCCGGGCTGTTTCAAGGGTGTCCTCCTGTTGTCCGGCGAACATGTAGGGGGTAAAAAGCGTGACGGCGCTGATTGTTGCCAAAAGAACACCACCGATAAGCCGACGCCGCATCGTTCCCCTCCGTTTCGCCGATGAAAGAATGGGCTGGGGGGTAGGCTAGCGGGATGTCGTCGTGGTTGACCACTCCCCAAAAGAGGGGGGAGCAGGGGGCCGGATCAGCCCTGTCGAAGGTGGAATTTGAAAATGACCCGACGGCTCCGCTCCCGGTCGATCGTCCCGTAGGAGTCGAAGATCGGAATCTGCTCGCCCCGACCGTTGGCCGAGGTCTTCCGTTGAAAGCAGTCGTAGGCCCAGGGAAGCGTATCCCGTATAACGTCAAGTCCTTTAGCCATGACGGCGAAGGAGCGCTCCTGGCTCAGCTTAAGGTTGTGAAGATCGCCGCCTAGATCGTCGGTGTGGCCTTCGATCACAAAGGATTCTATCTCTTCTCCGTCCGCGCCGCACAGCATGAGCGCGTATTGCGGCATGGCCGTGGAAAGGAAGGCTTCTCCTGCGGGAAGAAGCGCGCTTTTCCCAAGTTCAAAGTTGAGAATGGCGTCCGGCACGACCACGCTCAGCACATTGGGGTGCGACGGCTCGGTCTCGACATCCAAGTGGAGCCGTCGCGCCTGATGATCCAATCTAACAGGGGCAGTTGCAGGCTTGTCGGTTCCTTTCGCCTGGCTGGTCTCTGTTCGAGAAACGTAGGCCGCCAGTAGCAGGATAAAGATCACGGCCAGTGAGGTCATCAGATCGGTGATGCCGCCGGCATAGGGATCACCCGAGTCGTCGTTCTGGAAAAAGCGCGGCTTCATTCGACGAGGGCCTCATTCGGATGCTGTTTCTTCGACGGGGGGAACATCCAACTCCATCGACCGACCGCCGGACCGGACGATGCGTTTTCGCGAGGCGGCTCGGGAGCGTTCGCTAAACGCTCCTTCAATGTTTCAACAATTCCTTCCATATCGGGCGGGGACAGTTGCGGAGGCCGAGGAGCCGACGAGATGTTCCTGGATAGTTCCGCGATAGCTTCGCGCAAGGGGGTAAGCAGCGGGGCGAGTTCTTTCTGAAGCGAGGCACCGAGCGTGCGGGCCAGTTCGCCCTGGTCCAATGCCCCGCGAGCCGGGCCCAAGGAGGTTAGCGAGTCTGAAACGGCCGTCAATGCGTGTACTGTAGCACTCATTCGTTGGCTCAGAGTCTCGGCCAGCCTGCCGATCGAATCGTTTCGCGACGGCGTCGACGCGTTCAGGACCGGCGGCGCAGCCTGTGCGGCGGCCTGGGCTCCGTGGTCATGTACGTGCTGAGGAAACATATCGTCCAGCATCGATACGAATTGCCTGAAGTACACACTCAGCCGGAACGACAACGACTTATCGAGCACATTGAAACAATTGGCGCACGCCAGACCCACGATCGATGTGAGGAACTTGCCCGCCAGTCCGTTGATCAGTCCCTGCATGCCTTCAATCTGCGTACCGTCGGCGTGAAGCTTGCTGAGGCCGACTAAAATAGCCAAGAAGGTGAACGTGAGGCCGATCCCCGTAATGATCGAGGGGAGTTGCTGATAAAAACGAAGGTTCATGGACGCCGCACAAATCCCCTCGAGGCTGAAGAACTCCGCCGCTGAACGCTTCGTGTGGACGGTGGGTTCGATGAACCAAGACGTTTGCTCGACGGAAAAGGACTTCCGAAAGGACACCCATTCCGCCGAGAAGAGGGGCTCCGCGCGCAAGGTGCGATCCAGATTCTGAAGGTCGTCCAAGTCGCGCCGACTTCCTTGCGCCTGCCCGAGAGGGGCGTGCTTCTTGGCGAGCGAAGGAATGACGATCCAGTTCCGATTCGCCGTCTGCCTTTCGTGGAGGAGGCGGGCCACGGCGGGGCAGACGCGATGAAAAGCGCGCCGGATTCGAAGGGCGGCAATGATCAGCGCACCAGCATGCCAGAAGAAGAGAAGCAGGAGGCCTCCCGCTCCGAGCCAGCTGAGCATGGGGCTATTAAAGCTCTGCGAGAATCCGACATCGCGGATCAAGTATTGCCAGAGCAGGTCGATCCAAATTATAGGGTCCATAGCGTAAACCTCGGTTGGGCAAAGGAGGACGTACCACCGGTCTCCATCAACATCCATGCCAACAGAGGAATGCTCTTTCCAATGTCACGATGTGCCTTTGCGCGCCAAGGCATGGAGGACCGGGCATGTTTTGCCTAGCGAAGGGAAGCATTTACCATTGCGTCGATGCGAACGATCCCGGGAATTATCGCTCAGGGATCTGCCGGAGACCATCGCTTAGGGGAGCGTTGAGGGGGCGGTGAACGCCGTCATCTTTGACGGCGTCTTGCGTCACGTCTTGACGATTTAACTGAAATTTCTTTTGAGAACGGCCGAAGTTTTGTAGAGTGGCGTCTATGGACCCGCACGCCCTCGATCAACCTACCACGACGCCGTCGCGCTTGAACCGATTTCGGCGCCATCCGAGAGTGCGCATTTCTGCTCCGTTCGTGTGCGCGTTGTCTCCTGTCCGGCGGCGAGGATGGTTGCGGCGTCCTCAGGTGGGGCTGGGCGTCGTGTACGATCTTTCGCTTCGAGGCGCCAGAGTCAGCACCGAAGCGTCGATCAGGCCGGGAGACGAAGTGACCTTGAGCCTGCGTTTGCCGAAACAGATAAGGTCTGCGGAGATCGCGGTGGCTCGTGTACGCTGGACGAAGGACCGCTTCTTCGGGCTTGCCTTCAGGCGACTATCGGAGGCCTCGTACAGCCGACTCAAGAAGTATGTGGCGATCGCCTCTTCCGGCTCAACCCAGTTAAGCGCCTAGTCTTTCGTCGATCGGAATCGTATGCCCGAGACCGTGCCGAGGATAGATGATCTGAGACGCGATCCGCGGCTGCGGGTGTCGGTGCCCTTTCCCTGCGGGTTCGCCCGCGTGGGGCTGTCACGCTGGGTGGCGCATGAGAAGACCGGGTTCGGGGTCGTGTACGACCTTTCGGTCAACGGCGCCCGGGTCATGAGTCCGCTGGCCATGTCGATCGGCGACACCTTGGCCCTCAGCATCCGGCTTCCCAAACAACCGTCAATGATGAGTGTGGATGCCACGGTGCGTTGGCACAGTGAACACACCTTCGGCTTGGAATTCGTCTCCCTTTCACAAACCGCCGGGCAACGCCTGAAAAAGTTTCTCGCTCAATCCGGCATCTATACCGCGCTTCAAGCGTAATCGATCAGGCTGCCATTCGACGGCCCATCGTCCTCCTCAGCCAAGCTGAGGAGGACGGGGCGTTCTGACGGGTTCATTCGGTCGGGGATTACTTGGAGGGAGGCTCGCCGGCGACCTACTTGATCGCCACGGCCTTGACTTCCTTAAACGTGGTATGGCCCTGCAGGCATTTTTGAATGCCGTCTTGCATGAGGGTGGTCATTCCATCTTCGATGGCGGCCTTGACCATTTCTTCCGTTTTCGCCTTGGTCTGAATCAGCCGCTTCATCCGATCGCTCCCCAAAAGCAGCTCATGGAGCGCGACACGGCCCTTGAAGCCTGATCGGTTGCAGTTTTCGCATCCCTTCCCGCGGCTGAGCCGGAAGGTGTTGTCCTGAGGAATGCCGAGCTTGTCCCAATATTCCGGCCCATACCCAAGCCGGATTTCCTCGTATTCTTCCTTCGTGCCGACGTAAACCTCTTTGCAGTCCTTACAGATTCGTCGGGCCAGCCGTTGCGCGAGGACTCCCAGCATCGCGTCGGCGAAACTGAAGGAGTCGCAGCCCATGTCCAACAACCGTGTGACGGTTTCTACCGCGCTGTTCGTGTGCAGGGTGCTCATGACCAGGTGGCCGGTCAACGACGCCTCGATGCCGATTTCGGCCGTTTCTTTGTCGCGCATTTCGCCCACCATGATCACGTCCGGATCGGCCCGGAGAAACGCGCGCATGGCCTTGGCGAAGGTGAAGTCGATTTTGGGCTGAACTTGCACCTGACGAAGGCCGTACTGGGTGATTTCGACGGGATCCTCAGCGGTCCAGATTTTGATGTCCGGCGTGTTGATATAGCCCAGAACGGAGTGCAAGGTCGTGGTTTTGCCTGATCCGGTCGGCCCCACACAGAGGATGATGCCGTAGGGTTTTTCCGCGATGTCCTTGATCCCTTGAAGGTTGCGTTCCGAGAAGCCCATCTTGTCCAACGGCAGCGGCTCGCTGGCCGCCAGAATACGCATGACGACGTCTTCATTGTAGCCGGCCGTCGGAATGGTTGCGACGCGCAACTCGATTTCCTTGCTCTCGGTGAGCTTAAATTTGATCTTGCCGTCCTGGGGTTTGCGCCGTTCGGCAATGTCGAGGCTTGCCATGATTTTGAGCCGCGACACGATGGCCCGGCGGTAGCTCTGCGGAATCTTCATGTATTCGAAGCATTCGCCGTCGACCCGGAAGCGCACCAGCGTTTCCCGCTTTTCTCCGTAGGGTTCGATGTGAATGTCGGAGGCGTTCTGCCGGTAGGCATCGGCGATGATCTGGTTGGCCAGGCGGACGATCGCGCTGTCATTTTCGTCGAGCCCGCCGCCGCCGCTCGACTCTTCCATCGCTTCGGCTTGGGCTTCTGTGACCAATTCGCCCAGGATGTCCGACACGTTCTCGTCGAGTTTTCTCCCGCTGTCCCCCTGTCCCGTGGCCGATCCGAGGAATTGCGAGATGTCTCGTCGTAGACTGACCGCAAACCGGATGTTCAGCCCAGGGAACGTCCGCTTGATGTCCGCCACACGGTCCAGATCGCCCGGATCGTCGGTGAGAACTTCGATCGCCGTGCGATCGCGTTTCAAGGGCATCCAGTGATTCTTCTTGAGATAATCGACGTTGAGATTCTTCAGCAGCTCGATGTCGACGATGGTCCGTTCGCTGTATTCGATATAGGGGCATTTGTGGAATTGGGCCAGGGACTTGCCGATGTCGACTTTGGGGACCTTGTATTTCTCGATCAGTATGCTTTCCAGGTCCGAAAGGCCTTTGCGCGATTCGGCGATCGCGTTGTCCAACTCATTTTGGGAGATTCGGTTGTTCGTGACCAAGAGGTCGAACTTCGTCGGGTTCTTCTTGCTCGTCACCTTCTTGAGGTTGAAGAACGCGATGCCGAGCGCCTTGGCGATTTCAGCGACGGATTCCTCGTCTTTGCGGGTAAAGCGGCTCCCGCTTTTCTTGTTCAGCAGTTGCAGGACGCCCATCAAGTACTTGTTGTCGGCGACGATCGGATAGGTCAGGACTTGCTTCGTGCGGAAACCGGTTTTCTTGTCGTAAGAGGTGTCGTGGACCAGCGAGGGGTGCACCCCCTGCAATTCCGCGACATTGTATGCGTCGGCGATGTTGACGGGACGCAAATATTTCGCGCAAAACCCGGCCAGGCTCTGCTCGGTGATGGGAATTCGGACTTCTTCGACCGTGTCGATGCGGGGGACCTTGGAGAATATCTCTTTTTTTTCGGAGTCGAACGCATAGAGCGTGAGATCTTCCGCGTCGAAGAGGCTGAGGATGTCCTTGTGCAAATCAAGAAGAATCTGGTCGAGATTGCTTGCGGCGTGAATTTGCGAAGTAATGCGCTTGACGTTCTCAGCGAACTCGACTTTCTGCTGCAGCTCCTGCAGGTTCTGAGGCATCGGTTTCGACTGCACGAAGATGACTCCGTATGAATCCAACGGCCGGTTTCGCCGGCAGCAACGGTCTTGCGAAGGGCCTGTAGAGCCCACTCTCGCGATTTGAATGATCGAGCCTCAGTCTAACCCAACGGGCCGTGAAGGCAAGGAAAAGGTCTTTTCCGGAATCGACAGGGGATGAAAGAAGCAACGGCGGGGCGGAGAGGATTCTAGCCCGCCATCCGTTTTAGGAGGGCGGCCGGCACATCGGCAGGGGCTAGCTTGATCTTCTCGCCGGTCTTTCTGGTTTTTACTTCGACCGTGCCCTCTGCGAGCCCCTTGTCTCCGACGACCACTTGATAGGGAGCTCCGATCAGATCGGCATCGTTGAATTTGACGCCGGCCCGCTCGTCGCGATCGTCCCAGAGGACTTCCAGGCCGGCGATTTGGAGCTGCTCATACAGGCCGGAAACCGCCGCGGCGACGGCGGCTGATTGTCCCAAGGGCAGCAGGTGAACGTGAAATGGGGCGATGGGAAACGGCCAGATGATTCCTTTCTCATCGTGGTTCTGCTCCACTGCGGCGGCCGCGGTCCGGCCGACGCCGATGCCGTAGCAGCCCATGACGGCCAGGCGTTCCTTGCCGTGCTCGTCTAGGATGGTCGCGTTCATCTTCTTGCTGTATTTCGTGCCGAGCAAGAAGACCTGTCCCACTTCGATTCCTCTGGCCAAGGTGAGTCGACCGTCACCTCTGGGTGACGGATCACCGGGCTGCGCATTTCGGAGATCGGCGAAGGAGGCGACGGAGAAATCGCGGTCCCAGTTCGCGTCCACAAAATGGGTGTCGGCCTGATTCGCGCCGATCACGAAATTTCGCATGGCTTTGACGGCATAGTCGGCGAAGACGCGGACGTCCTTCAGGCCGACGGGGCCGGCGAAACCCACGGGAGCCCCGGTCAGGGTCATGACCTTTTCGGGGCCGGCGAGTTCGACTTCCGTCACGCCGAGGAGACGCGCGAGCTTAACCTCGTTGACTTCATGGTCGCCGCGAACCAGGACGGCAACGGTCCGGGCTTCCGCCTCGTAGAGGAGAGTCTTGACCAGCCGGCCGGGGGAAATGTTCAAAAAAGCGGTCACCTCCTCGACGGTTTTCCGTTGCGGGGTCGATACGGCGGTCATGGATCGAAGCGGGGTCCCGTCGGTTTCTGACGGCGCGGGAATCTCGGCCCGCTCAAGGTTCGCCGCATAGGCGCCCTTGTCGCTGTAGACCACGGTGGCTTCACCGGTCTCGGCCAGCACCATGAATTCGTGCGATACGTCGCCGCCGATGAGGCCGGTGTCCGCCTCGACCGCGCGGAACGTCAGGCCGCATCGCGTGAAAATGCGGCTGTATGCATCGTACATTTTCTGATAGCTCAGCTTTGCGCCCGCATCATCAAGGTCGAAGCTGTAAGCATCTTTCATGATGAATTCCCGGCCGCGCATCAGGCCGAAGCGAGGGCGGATTTCATCTCGGAATTTCGTTTGGATCTGGTAAAAATTCAGCGGGAGCTGGCGGTACGATCGAACTTCTCGACGGAACAGATCGGTGATGACTTCTTCATGGGTCGGACCGAGACAAAAGTCCCGCTCATGACGGTCTTTGAAGCGGAGCAGCTCCTTTCCGTAGTACTCCCAGCGCCCGGTCTCTTTCCACAACTCCGCGGGAGAGGCCACGGGCATGAGCAGTTCCTGCGCTCCGGCGCGGTTCATCTCCTCGCGGATAATCGTCTCGACTTTCTTGATGATCCGGAGGCCAAGCGGCAAATAGGTGTAAATGCCGGCGGCCACTTTGCGGATCAGTCCGGAACGGAGCATCAGACGGTGGCTGACCGTTTCGGCTTCCCCTGGGTCTTCCCTCAGGGTAGGGAGGAGCAGTTGCGATGTCCGCATGGGTTGTTAGTGAGAGAAGAAGATACGTTCGAGATCGTTCCAGAAGGCAAAGATCATGACGCCGACCAGGAGGACCAATCCCACCTGCTGAGCCATTTCCCGCTGGCGCTCGCCCAACGGCTTTCGCAGGATGCCCTCGATGAGAAAGAAAAGCAAGTGCCCTCCGTCGAGGATCGGGATGGGGAGAAGATTGAGGACGCCGAGGTTGATGCTCAAGATCGCGATCAGGAAGACGACGCTTGAAGCGCCTTGCGAGGCCGCCTCTCCGGAAATGTTGGCGATCGTCAGAGGTCCGCCGATGTTCTTGCTGGAGATGTCGCCGACGACCATCTTGTAAAGTCCGATAGCCGTCAGCTCCGTCCATCCCCACGTAGCCTCGATCCCGTTATAGAATGCGAGCAACGGACTGCTGGAGCGCATGACGGAGCGTCCGGGGCCTGAAATCCCGATCTTTCCGATCTCTACCTGCTTGCCGTTGACCGTTGATTTTTCAGCCGCCGGAGTCACGGTCAAGGACATCCGTCGACCGTCCCTGAGCAACTCCAACTGCAGGGGCTTGCCGGGATGGTCTTTCACGATTCCGGTCATCTGCGGCCAGGTGTAGATCGCCTGTCCCTCGATGCTGACGACGCGGTCACCGGCCTGCATCCCCGCTTGGGCCGCGGGGGAGCCGTGAATCACGGACGTGACCAAAGCCGGCGATTCTTCGATGCCAAGGTAGTAGCCGGGGTCCTCAGGAGTCGGCGAATGTCCCGGCGCGGTCGTGGGGGCGACCGTCAAGGCCGTCTGGCGGCCGTCGCGAAGGACATCGAGCGTAAGCGCGGTCCCGCCGCTCTTCGTCACCGCGTCGAACAACTCCGTCCGGGTGGAGATGTCGCGGCCGTTGACCTTGATGACACGGTCCCCTATCTGCATGCCCGCTTGATCAGCCGGCGAGCCCGGGACGATGGCTTCGACGTCGGCGCTCAGATCCTTGAACGTCGGAACGAAGAGGGGCGACCCGGTGGCAAGCCATCCGGCGAAGATGAGATAGGCAAGGATGAAATTAAAGCCCGGTCCCGCCGCGACAATGAGGACCTTTCCCCAGAGGTTTTGGTGGGCGAACGAACGACGTTTGTCCTCGGATGTGATCGCTTCGGTTTCTTCCTCTCCGAACAGCTTCACGTATCCACCCAAGGGGATGGCGGACAACAGATACTCCGTTTCTCCCATCTGACGGCCGAAAATTTTCGGCCCGAAACCGAGCGAGAACTTCAGCACCTTGACCCCCACCCATCGGGCCGCGAGGAAGTGGCCGAGTTCGTGGAACGCCACCAACACACCCAAGACGACCAGGAACCACCAGGCCTTCTGCATCAGCAGCCATACACTGTCGGGAGATAAAGTAAACGCGTAGAGCATAGTTTCTAGTATTTGGTGTTTAGTTCAGGAACGCGCATTGAACACTCACGACTCAAGATTCCAAACCGATTTATCGCGCCAGGGCGAGCACGAGGGATTCCGCTTTCTCGCGCGCCCAACGGTCGGTTTCCAACGCGGTTTCGATGGAATCGACGTCGCGCGACGGATGGGCATCCATGGTGCTCCTGATGATGTCGGCGATCGCCGAAAACCGAATCCCACCGTTCAAGAACGCGTCGACCGCGATCTCATTCGCCGCGTTCATGGCGGCGGGCATCGTGCCGCCGATTCGGAGGGATTCATACCCCAGCCCCAGGCAGGGGAACCGGTCATGATCGGGTTTGCAGAACGACAGACTCCCCACTTCGGTCAAATCAAGCGACGGGAGATCCAGCGGCAGCCGTTCCGGGTAACGCATGGCATAGGATATCGGCGTCCGCATGTCTGGGAGGCCCAGTTGCGCGATCATGGACCGGTCTTGGTATTCTACCAGAGAGTGGATGATGCTTTCGCGATGGACCAACACATCGATGCGGGACTCCGGAATGTCGAACAGCCATCTGGCTTCCACGACTTCCAGCCCCTTGTTCATCAAGGTTGCGGAATCGATCGTGATCTTGGCCCCCATTTTCCAATTGGGGTGCTGAAGCGCCCGCTCCGGCGTCACGTCCCGGAGTTCCTCTTTGGTCAATGTCCACAAGGCTCCTCCGGAGGCCGTCAGTATCAAGCGGCGGACGTCTTCTACGCGATGACCTTCCAGCGACTGAAAGATCGCGCTGTGCTCGCTGTCGACGGGGAAAATCTTGACGCCATGACGGCGGGCTTCCTCCTGCATCAGCTTCCCCGCCATGACCATGGGTTCCTTGTTCGCGAGAGCGACGTGCTTTCTGCCGCGAATGGCCGCGAGCGTCGGGACCAGGCCGGCGCCGCCGACGATCGCGGAAACGACCAATTCCGCTTCGGGGAGCGACGCGACCTGAGCCAAGCCTTGCCGGCCCGACAGAATTTCGACGGGAAGGTCGGCGCACCGCTGCCTGAGGCGCGCCGCGGCCGACTCGTTTGAGAGAGCGACGGCGAGCGGTCTGAATCGGCGAATCTGGCCCTCGAGCATTTCGTCGTTGTTGCCGGCGGTCAATCCGACCACGCGAAAGTCGTTCGGGAATCGGTCGACAATGTCGAGCGTGTTCGTTCCGATGGAACCGGTCGATCCGAGGATGACGATCGATTTCATGCCTGGTCCTTCATGCGGGTGATCCGACTCTGCCGATCAGCGTGACATAGTAATAAAAGGCGGGGGCGGCGAACAAGAGACTGTCCAGCCGATCGAGCATCCCTCCGTGTCCTGGGAGGACGCCGCCGGAGTCTTTCACACCGGCGCTCCGCTTGATGGCCGACTCGGCCAGGTCTCCCCACAAACCGGCTCCCGTCAGGAGCGCCGAAACGACCACGCAGTCCATCGATGACCAATCCGGCAGAAACCACCATCGAGCCAAGAATGCGGCTATCATCGCACCGAATAGGCCCCCTGCCAATCCTTCCATCGTTTTTTTCGGACTGATCCTCGGTGCCAAAGGGTGCCGTCCGCAGAGGGTACCGACGAGATACGCACCGGTGTCTGCAGCCCAGGTAAGGAGCAACAGCCCAAAAATCAGCCATTCGCCTTGTGGGAGCAGCCTGATCCAGACGACGTAGCTCAAGGTGAGACCCAGGTAGACGATACCGAAGAGGGCGAGCGCTGACTGCGTGATGAGCTGGGTCAGCGGGATGCGCATCACCAAAGGGACCGACAGCAGTACCAGGAGGGAAACCAGCAGGATAGGAACGATGACTTCCGAGCGGTAGGCACCTCCCGTCAACACGGCAAAACCGAGCAAACCTATTCCTCCTAGGATCTTGTCGTGCGGGGGAGCCAACGTCATTCGGTAGAACTCCATGAGGGCGATTCCGCCGGCCAGGACAGCGAGAGCGGTGAATGCCGGGGGAGGAAGATACCGGATCGCCGCGTAGATGAGAGGAACTCCGAGGAGTACCGTATAGATTCGACGGGGGTCAAAGCGCGTCGAGGGAATCCGCGCGATCGGGGCCGTTTCGGGGTTCGTGGTGCCGCATTCCAACATGGAAGATCTGCTGCAACGACCTGTTAAGATGAGAGGCTGCTGAAGACCCGCCCGAAGCGCCGTTCTCTTCGTTGGTATTCCAGAAGGGCGAGGAGGAACTCGCGTCGCCGGAAGTCAGGCCAAAGGGTGGCGGTAAAGTAAAGCTCCGTGTAGGCCAACTGCCAGAGCAAGAAGTTGCTGATGCGGGTTTCTCCACTGGTGCGGATCAGGAGATCTGGGTCGGGCAATTCCGCGGTATAGAGATACCGTTGAAACAAAGTTTCATCGATCTCCTCCCCGCGGAGTTTCCCCTCTTGGGCTTCCAGCATGAGATCCTTGACGGCGTCGACGATCTCGGCGCGGCCGCCGTAGCTCAAGGCCACGGTGAGGATGAGCCGATCGAGATGCGCGGTGTCCTGTTCGGCGGCTCGCACCCACTGGAGGGCCGATGCCGGCAGCGATTCGGTCCGTCCTATGGTCCGGAAGCGGACTCCCTGCTCGATAAGCTTGTTGCGTTCCGTAGACAGATAATGCTCCAGCAGTCCCATCAGCGAATTGATTTCAGTGACCGGCCTGTTCCAATTCTCCTGCGAGAAGGCGTAGATCGTCAGGGCCTTGATCCCCAACTCCAGGCAGAGGCCGATCGTCTCGCGGACCGACTTGATACCCTCGCGATGACCGGCGATTCTGGGAAGACTCCGCGCCTCTGCCCAACGACCATTGCCGTCCATGATGACGGCCACATGCTTGGGGAGGAGTTCGGAATCAAGCTTGGCGATAAGTTCCGGTTCGGAAAGCTGATCGATATTAAGTGCGGGCCTCTTGCTCATACGGGTGGCGCTTTCGAGCTCCTTTCAATTGAGGCGCTTTCGGGTAGGTAGGCAAAGTCTACTGGTGCGGACGAACCAAAGTCAAACGATATTTGGGAATTCCCTTGATAAAGCGAAGAGTTGGACGCGGTTGCGTTGCGAGTTTGCAAACCAATCGGCTATACTCCTGCGTCCCGCGCATCAGTTGCACATTTACTTGCAGCCGCCTGCAGTAGAAAGAGCCCATTCGCAATGGCCGAACTTGTTCCCCTAGACTCCTTCGGTGTTTCCGAGCGGGAAGTCAGCGCCGCCCTTGGACGGGTCAAAGTAAGGGACGTGGACTACGCCGATCTCTACTTCGAGGTGACGGTTGCGGAATCCGTCTCGATGGAGGAATCGCTGGTAAAGCGAGCGACGAAGAGCGTGTCGCAGGGGGTGGGGGTCCGCGCCACGGCAGGAGAGAAAACCGGCTTTGCCTATTCGGACGAATTGACGAGGAAGCATCTGGAACTTGCGGCGGACACGGCTCGCTACATCGCCGCCTCTCCGGCGAGCCATCAATCCGCGCCGGTTCCTGTTCAAACGAGGCCGAGCCGTGATTTGTATCCTGTAACGCGGGAACGCTTCGACGTGGCGACGCCCGATCGTGTGAGCCTTCTCAACCAGATCGATCGGGAGGCAAGGCGGTACGATTCCCGCATCAAGAACGTGATGGCCTCGTTCAACACCGAGTACAAGATTGTGATGGTTGCGACGTCGGAGGGCACGATGGTCGGGGACATCCAGCCGTTGTCCCGTCTTCAGGTGACGTGCATCGCGGAGGAAAATGGTAATCGGCAAGTGGGATCGTTCGGCGGCGGAGGGCGCGTCGATTTTGAATTTTATCGGGAAGGAGACCGTTTTCTGAAGTATGCGAGGGAAGCGGCGAGAGCGGCCATCCTCAATCTCTCCGCAGTGGATGCGCCGGCCGGCGTGATGCCGGTGGTGCTGGGCGGTGGGTGGCCCGGCATTCTGCTGCACGAAGCCATCGGCCATGGGCTTGAAGCGGATTTCAATCGCAAAAAAACTTCCGCGTTCTCAAATTTGATCGGCAAGCGGGTGGCGTCGGAGGTCTGTACGATCGTCGACGACGGCACGTTACCGAACCGGCGCGGTTCGCTCAACATGGACGACGAGGGGACCCCTACTAGTCGAACGATGCTGATCGAAAAGGGGATTCTGCGGGGGTACATCACCGACAAACTGAACGCGCGCCTTATGGGCATTCCCATGACCGGTAACGGCAGGCGGGAGAGCTATCAGAGCGTGGTGCTGCCGCGAATGACGAACACCTTTATGCTGGCCGGCACCTCCGATCCGGCGGACATCATCAGATCGGTGAAAAAAGGGTTGTACGCCGTCTCCTTCGGGGGAGGCCAGGTCGACATCACCAACGGGAAGTTCGTGTTTTCGGCAAGCGAGGCCTATTTGATCGAGGACGGCCGGGTGACGAAGCCCGTGAAAGGCGCCACCCTCATCGGAAGCGGTCCGGACATCCTCACGAAGGTGTCGATGGTGGGACACGATCTGAAGCTGGATGAAGGCATCGGGACCTGCGGCAAAGAGGGGCAGTCGGTGCCGGTCGGTGTCGGGCTTCCGACGATCAAGATCGATGAGATCACCGTCGGGGGGACGCAATCTTCATAGTTCTGAGGTCGAGTCATGAGTGCTGAGTTAGAGCGACCACGGCGACGGCTTTCAGGTGAGACTCCGCAGAGCTTCAAGGATCTTGCCGCCGATGTCCTGGCAATGGCCAAGCGCAGCGGAGCTACGGAAGCGGACATCATCATCGCGGATGGAGACGATCTGTCCGTACAGGTGCGTTTGGGCGGGGTCGATCGTCTGACGAAAGCCCGTGAGAAGCGATTGGGGTTGCGGGTGTTCATGGGGAAACGCTCCGCGAGCACTTCCACATCGGATTTTTCCCCGGGTTCTCTAGAGCAACTTGTCGCGCAGACCTGCACGCTGGCTCATGCCGTCGTTGAGGATCAGGTGTCGGGTTTGCCGGATGCCTGTCTCCTTGCGACGGAGCAGCCCGACTTGGATCTCTTCGACGCGACCAAGTTGGAAACCGACCGGCAGATCGAGTTGGCGAAGCGGGCTGAAGCTGCGGCCCTTTCGGCGGATGAGCGGATCACCAATTCGGAAGGCGCGGATTTCGATTCCTCTTCCGGCCGAATCGTGCTCGCTAACAGCCACGGTTTCATGGGTGAGTATCGGAGCTCCAGCTTTTCGCTTTCGGTGTCGCCGATCGCCACGGACCCGCAGACCGGGGTGATGCAGCGGGATTCCTGGTATGCGGTCGGCCGCAAGTTCGGAAAGCTCGATGCGCCGGAGGCCATCGGGAAGGAAGCGGCGGCCCGAACGGTGCGACGACTGGGGGCTCGGAAGGTCGGCACCAAGCGCGTACCGGTGGTGTTTGATCAGGAGATGGCGGGAAGCCTCCTCAGTAATCTCTGCGGGGCGCTCTCCGGCTATGCGCTTTATAAGGGCGCTTCCTTTCTCACGGGCTGGTTGGGGAAGCGGCTGGCCCCCGACTATGTGACGATCTATGACGACGGCCGGATGCTGGGCGGGCTCGGTTCTCGACCGTTTGATGGCGAGGGGTTGCCGACGAGAAAGAATACGGTCGTTGAAAATGGAAAGCTGAAAAGCTATCTGCTTGATACCTACTCGGGAAGAAAGTTGGGATTGTCCCCGACGGGCAACGCGTCGCGGAGCGTCGGAGAGAGCCCTTCAGTCGGGCCAACCAACTTTTATATGGTTCCCGGGATCAAGTCGGCGCAGGGCATCATCGAATCGGTGAAGGACGGGCTCTATGTAACGGAACTCATCGGGTTCGGAATCAACATGGTGACCGGGGACTATTCGCGCGGTGCCGGCGGCTATTGGATCGAAAACGGCGAGTTGGCTTATCCGGTGGAAGAGATCACGATCGCCGGCAACTTGAAACAGATGTTCAACGACATTGAAGCGGTCGGAGACGATCTCGTCTTTCGCGGGCGAATAGCCGCCCCGACCTTGAAGATCGCTGAAATGATGGTGGCGGGGAATTGACGAGGGTGTTTCGGACCGGGGGCCCGGTGGCGGCGGAGAGAAAAAGAAGAGTTCCTATTGCCGCACTGGCCGCATCGTTCGGACTAGCCGTCGTATTCGGGACGGCCCTTGCTCGTGAGGACAATATGCGGCTCACATCCACGGCATTCGTTCACCAAGGCGCCATTCCGGCGTTGTATACCTGCGAAGGGAAGGATCTGTCGCCCCCGCTGGCCTGGACGGATGTTCCGCCCGGCGCCAGGAGCCTTGCCCTGATCGTCGATGATCCTGATGCGCCGGATCCGGCCGCGCCGAAAATGACCTGGGTCCACTGGGTGCTCTATAATTTGCCCGCTTCGAGCGGCGGACTTTCAGAAGGAACGAAAACGCTGCCCGAAGGAACGAAAGAAGGAGTAAATGACTGGAAGAGGACCGGCTACGGAGGCCCTTGTCCTCCCATCGGCCGTCACCGATACTTCCACAAACTCTACGCTTTGGACACCGTGCTGCCGGATCTCAAGCAACCGACCAAGACCAAACTGGAAGCGGCCATGAAGGGGCATATTGTCGGTGAAGCGCAGTTGATGGGCACGTATCTTAAGAAGCGATAGCTAAAGGAGGAGCCGTATGCGATTGATCGGCCATATTATGATGCTGCTGACGCTCGCATTGATTCCCGGTGTCGTCGTCGCCGCCGATTTCCAGCTGACCAGTCCAATGGTCAAGCACAAGGCGACGATCGGCAACGAGCATGTGTTCAATGGATTCGGCTGCACGGGCGGCAACGTTTCTCCGGAGTTGCGATGGTCGAACGCGCCGAAGGGCACGAAAAGTTTTGCGGTCACCGTTTACGATCCAGATGCGCCGACCGGAAGCGGGTGGTGGCACTGGGTGATCTTTAATATTCCACCGGCCGTGACGTCACTGGCGGCGGGCAGCGGCAAGACGGATGGAAGCGGCGCGCCGCAGGGGAGTATCCAGAGCATGACGGATTTCGGCCAGCCCGGGTACGGGGGGCCGTGCCCTCCGCCTGGCGATAAGCCGCACCGCTATATTTTTACGGTTTTCGCGCTGAAGGTGGATCAGTTGCCGTTGAAACCGGAAGCGTCCGGAGCGATGGTGGGGTACTATCTGAACCAGAACAAGATCGCAAAGGCTTCGTTTACGGGAATGTTCGGGCGCAAGAAGGAATAGGGAATATACCATGCCGCTGGATGCCGAACTGGGAAAGAAAATGTTGCAGTTGATCACGTCGCGTTACGACGATCGGCATTGGCGCAAGAAGATCGAGAAGACGCTAAGCCTGCCACAGTCAGGCGTGAGCGATCCGATCCAGCAGCAGATTTTCATGTACTTGAAAATCGGATTGAAGGCCTACAAGTCCCGCCGCGCCGATCCGGATTCCTGGATCATCGGGGGCTATGCCACGAAGGAAGTGATCGACCGAGCCAAGTTCCAGCCGAAGGAAGTCGGGCCGGAGATCACGAAGGAGAATGTGACCTTCCTCGGCGCCGATCCTGGCAGTGAAGTCGACGAAGCTTGGTGGGAGGAGATGTTGGTGCAGTGGTTCGACGTGCCCGACGAAGAGAAGCCTGCCGACGAAGAAGGCGGGGAGAAAGCCGCCGAATCAGATAACTCTTCAGAAAGTAAATCCAAAGCCTAAGTCAATATACACGCCCGCAACTGCCTCCGCTTTTTCCAGCAGGGATCGGTTGCTCGTGAGGATGTGCGCCGTCGTAAGACCTCCTGAATCACCCAACTAAGCCTCGCTCGCTCAATCCTGTAAACTTGCCGAGCCTTTTGCCGCCCGCGCTGCTCTCGCTCTTGCCAGCGCTTGCTGGCTTGCCGTTACGCTCATTGACGCTTGGCACAGAAACTAGTTCCGTTCCGACCGATGGTCGAACGGAACGTCGGACATCTGCGCCATCCGCGAAGCGCATCCGCGTCCTTTCGCTACGGCGAGAAACGCAGAGCGCTGATGCACGCGTCAGCAGCTGCGGGCGGCGGTAGGGGAAAGAGATAGTGCGCAGGAAGAATTTGTTGAGGCAGATGCAATGCCGAGGTTCAATCCTCCGACACATCCCGAAGCGAACTCTCGCAAGTCTCAGTTCGTCAAATATCCCGACTGGGCGTGGGAGGAATAACGCTCAGCATCAGGTACGGCGCGCAGCGCCGACGTAGCGAGTTAGGTTGAGCGCCATGTTAGACGACATTTTTACTCGGCCTCCTCTGTGTACTCATCCAGCACAGTGTCAGACAAGTGGGATAGATGTTTCTGTTCGGCTAGCTCACGAAGACTGTCATATGACAGATACGTGCAGCTTTCCGCAAGCGGGCCTTTCTCCAGTAGGGAAAAGACAGGGCGCCGGATTTCTTGGAACACTTTGTCGCGCTTCGCGGCGGGCGCAACGATATGTAGTTTTATCTCCATGTTTGGTTGTAAAGCCAGGAGATCCGCCATTCGCAGGATGCCGGAGTAAACGGATGTCGTATGCTCCACTTCAAATGCTCGGACAATAGACCTGCCACGAAGCCATAGCACATCGATTTGTTCGATTGTGCGCAATGTCGTGTCGTCGTAGTTCAGTGGTAATCGCTCAAGGATATTCTGTGGGTCTTTCTTCCATTCACGAAGCACACCAGCTCGGTCTGCACGCGGTATCCAAATTGCCATCCCCATATGTGCCCCGATCTGGGCAATCAGGGACTGAATACGAATTGATCGGTCAATCCCATTCTTAGTTGAAATTGCGAAGCGGTCTCCTCCGTGGATCGTG
>JBBILH010000047.1:22892-24378 GCA_037445005.1 Nitrospira sp. | reverse complement strand
CGCATAGGATTTGCCGTAGCCATAACTTCCTTAGTGGGGTAGGGTAATCAGTCTGCGCAAGAGTTAACCAACGAACACAAATGTCTCAGCAAACACCCTCTGAACGAGTGCTAGATCGTCTAGCCGACTACTCAAACCAGTCGCTTCTGGAGGAGCTTCAAAGAGTTGCGGATGTCATCGGAACGCAAGCCCTAACGCGTTCCGACATTGAGAAACATGCAAGATGTAGCTACACGACACTCAAACAACGCTTCGATGGACTTCATGCGGCGCTAAAAGCCGCAGGGCTCACCGGACAAGATATCCGCCGAAATGTTTCAGACGAAGAGTTGCTCCGGGAACTCGCTCGGATATGGGATCTCGTGCTTACACACGAAGGAAGGCGACCATTCCATAGAGACTTGATCAAGTACAAATCAAAGTTTTCACGACACCCTTTCTATCGACGATGGGGATCTTGGATCAAAGCCTGCGAGGCGCTTTTGGAGTGGGAAGGAAAAGCTAGCGAAGTATCGAGTGCCGCGCCAACGAATACTGACACTGAGAAGCCACTAGCACGCTTGTCGCGTCGCAAGCGAGCTATCCCACTGCGTGTTCGTTACGCCATCTTTCTTCGAGATCGCTTCACGTGCAAGCTCTGTGGTAGAAGCCCATCTTCTTCGCCAGGCGTCGTCGTGCATGTGGATCACAGAGTTCCGGAATCGAAGGGTGGTACTCTCGATCCGTCGAACCTTCGGTGCGTGTGCGAAGAATGCAATCTCGGCAAAGGAGACCTTCTTGAGTTTTAAGTTTGGATAAAAATGGCCAAAGGTTTTTCCTGAAACCGGCGGTGATAACTTGGCCAGAACTTTACAGGTTGCTGAAAAAAGCTAGCCAACAAGACCTCATTCTTTGGCAAGGCGACGGGTCAGGAAGCGACTCGTCGCCGTTTCATTTTTGTTAGAGCAGCGCTGAGCGGTAGTTTAGGAATCAGGCGACAGGTTTGGAGCGGCCTGTCGCCTGTTTTTTCTTTTTATGGGCGATGAGGCATCTTGCGGGTGGCGCCGAGCAGGGACCCCGTCTGCCCGCAACGCAAGGGGAGAGTGGCCGTTGAAAGTGTGAAGTGGCGAATCGGAATGAATAGCCGATGCGATCGCGAAGATCGAAGAGCTCCCACGGGGGGATGGGTGGAGTGAGGACGGACGGGGTGATCGGCGACAGGACCCACTCTTCAGCATCTTCGTGCCGGAGCGTTGAGCAGAGCAGGGCTGGTCAGTGCTGCAAGTGATTTGTAGGCTGCTGGGGATTTTACGATTGGCGTTTGACGAATGACGCTTGACGAGGCTTCAGTCCGCTTCCGGTTCCGACGACCCGTGCTGGTGGCTTACGCGATCCTCATCGAACAACTCTTCCATCTCCTCCGCAATCATCTCCCGATCATTCGGCACGGAGATCAGCGGGATTTCTTTGCGGGCTTTGGGCTTGCTGTCGGCTTCAGGCGGCTCGG
>JBBILH010000047.1:13564-22792 GCA_037445005.1 Nitrospira sp. | reverse complement strand
TCCGGCTGGGTGCGAAGATAGAACTCCATATCGGTGTAGACCGGGAAGCTGTAAAAGCACTTCTTGCAGACGCCCCGCCATTCGCCGTCGGCCTGCATAAAGCGCTGGTCAATGCCGAAGTTGGATTGCTTGCAGATCGCGCACTGAACCGTCGACAAACGGGCTTCGACTTCCTGAACCGTTGGTGTCGGCATGGAAACTGGCCTCCTGGCGAGAGTATAACGGTCGGTGGAAACGGACTGCAACCAGGGCTCGCGGGTCCGGTGTTTCGGGATTCATGACGTTATGCATCAGATTACGGATGCGCTTTGGGTCGGCAACATCTACGATGCGGAGCGGCCGCCGGCTGGGATTGGTGCATTGCTGCTTGTGGCCGAGGAGTACGCCATCGAGCCGCCGACCGGTGTGGTCTATGAAAGGATTCCGCTCAAGGAGTACGGAGAGGCTGAAATCACGTCGCTCGATCGCGCCGTCAGGTGGATCGAGCAGCATCTGCCGGACAACCGGGTTATGGTCTGTTGCCGCGCCGGCATGGGCCGCTCGGTGTCGGTCGTGATGGTCTATCTCTGCTGTGTTGAGGGGATGGTTTTTGCCGACGTCTTACGACTCGTGAAGACGCAACGGCCCGGCGCCCTGCCGCTGCCGAATCTCGAGTCCGTGATCGAGCAGTTGAGAGGGCTGCGGCGAAGCCGGAATTGATAGTTGTAAGTTTTGAGTTGTGAGTGCTTAGTGTTGGTGAGAACTAAAGACTCAAAACTTAGCACTGACTCGTATGCCTGAACTCCCTGAAGCAGAGGTCGTCGCTCGACAGATTCGCGATCGCTTGCTTGGCGCCACGTTGACCGATGCCTGGATCGGCCGATCCGACATCGTTCGGGAGGGGTACCGCACCCGCGCCTGGTATCCTGGAGCACGGTTACAGTCTGTGTTTCGATACGGGAAAAGCGTCGTGCTGGCTTTTTCCAAAGCGGGCGACGAGCGGTACATTGTGGCCGAATTGGGGATGACCGGGCTGCTCCTCTTCCCTTCCGCTCAGACGAAGCATCCACAACACGTGCATGTGCGCATGCGATTTGCGGGCGGTCAAGAGACTGAACTGCGCTATTGGAATCCGCGCCGGTTTGGGCGCCTCTCCATGCTGGACCGAGCGGGGCTCGAACGGTATTGCCGACGGCGCTTCGGGATCGATCCGCTGTCCGTATTGTGGGACGAGTTTCGACCCGTGATTCAGTCCCGCCGGGGGCGCCTCAAACCTCTTCTCATGTTTCAACAGGCAGTGGCAGGTATCGGCAACATCTACGCCAACGAGATTCTCTTCCGTGTGGGCCTTCATCCGAACGTGATCGCCTGCCGCTTGCCGATAGGCAAGATCGAGCAGTTATATCGGGTAACGAGAGAAGTGTTGCAGGAGGCTATCGCATGTGGAGGATCGAGCGTGCGAGATTTTTTCGCCCCGGATGGGACCGAGGGGCAATACAAACGCCGTCACCTCGTCTACGGGAAAGAAGGTCTTCCTTGCCCGAACAACTGTGGGCAGGTTATCCGACGCCTGCAAAGTGAGCGCAGCTCGTTTTATTGTCCAACCTGCCAAGGACGAAAACGCCATCGTGGGCCATCCCCAAGCAGGCGGCAGGTAGGTCGCGTCAAGGTCAAGTAATTACAGCTACTTAGGAAGCGCTATATGCACAGGACTACCATGCTAGGCCTTTTGATCCCTTCGCCATTAGTACCTCTGGTGTATTGAGTCATCCTCGCGATTTCGCTAGAATCCCTCTCCCTTTAGCGCAGCCCAATTACCCCAAGGAGCGACGTTATGGCCAAGGTGCTTGAAGGTCCTGGAATGGGACTGATGAAAAAGTGGGGAATCCACGTCCCTAACTACGTTGTCGTGACCTCTTCAGACGAACTCTCCAGACTCGGGCAAGCCAACGAATGGATGAAGACCTCGAAGCTGGTCGCCAAGGCCCATGAAGCCCTTGGTTCTCGGTTCAAGCTCGGCCTCGTCAAGGTCGGCCTGGACCTCAATGGTGCCGTTGCGTCCACGAAAGAAATGATCGGCCGCCAGGTCGGCAGCATCACGGTGTCGCAGGTCATCGTGTCCGAGATGATTCCCCACAAGGAAGAGTATTACTGCGCGGTCAAATCGACGCGCGAAGGCAGCGAAATCCTCGTGGCCAACTGCGGCGGGATCGAAGTCGAATCGAATTGGGACCGGGTGAAGCGGTTGTGCTTGGAAGTCGGGCAACAACCGACACCCGAGGGCCTTGAGAAGTTGGCGAAAGATGCGGGTTTCACCGGCGCCTTGACGAAAAAGATGGCGGATTTCGCCGGTAAAATGTTTACCTGTTTCGACAACGAAGATGCCCAATATCTCGAAGTGAATCCGGTGGTCATCCGTGAGGGCGATGGCGAATTGGTCGCTCTCGACGCGGTGACGCTGCTCGACGGCGACGCCAAGTTCCGCCATCCCGATTGGAACTTCCAGTTTGCCGCCGAATTCGGCCGCGCCTACAGCAAAGACGAAATGGAAGTCATGGCGGTCGACAGCAAGATCAAAGGTTCCGTCAAATTCATTGAAATTCCAGGAGGCGATACGGCCATGCTCCCGGCCGGAGGCGGCGCGAGCGTGTACTATTCCGATGCCGTCGTGGCGCGCGGCGGCAAACTCGCGAACTACGCCGAGTACTCCGGGGATCCGCCCGATTGGGCGGTGGAGGTGTTGACGGAAAAGGTCTGCTCCCTTCCGGGCATCAAGAACATCATTGTCGGCGGCGCAATTGCGAATTTCACCGACGTGAAAAAAACCTTCGGCGGCATCATCAACGGCTTCCGCAAGGCCAAATCGGATGGGAAGTTGAAGAACGTCAAGATCTGGGTGCGCCGGGGCGGTCCGCGCGAAAAAGAAGGCCTCGATGCGATGCGCGCCCTCAAGGACGAGGGTTTCGACATCAACGTCTTCGACCGCAACACCCCGCTGACGGATATCGTCGACAAGGCATTGCAGAAATAGAACCGGGTGCTGGGTGCTGAGCAGCCGGCTCTTCAACTCAGCACTCAGGAGGCAGCACTGAGAAAGAGGGGACTCCGATGAGCATTCTGGCAAACAAAGACACCCGCGTGGTGATTCAGGGTGGGCAGGCCGGCGTGAACGCCGCACGGCGCATGGCTGAGTTCTGTTACCTGATCAAACGGCCGCTCAACGTCGAAGCGTTCGTCTATCCGCCAGACGCCGGCAAGACCAACGAAGTTCCGTACGGCAGCGGCTTGATCGCCATTCCGGTCTACAAAACCATCGCCGAAGCGACGAAGCATCATCCGACCATCAACACCAGCCTGGTCTACATCGGCGCCGACCGCGCGATGAAAGGCGGCATGGAAGCGCTCGACGACGCTCACATCAAGGTGGTCTCGATGATCACCGAGGGGGTGCCTGAAAAGGACGCGAAGCTGCTCGGCGCTCATGCCCGTAAGCTGGGCAAGGTGTTCAACGGTCCGTCGTCGATCGGCATTATCTCCGCCGGTGCCTGTCGGTTGGGCGTGATCGGCGGCGCGTTCGACAACCTGGTCCTCTCCAAGCTCTACCGCGAAGGGTCGTTCGGCGTCATCACCAAGTCGGGCGGTCTCTCGAATGAAATCATTTGGATCTGTTCCCAATTTGCCGACGGCATCACGACGGCGATCGGAATCGGCGGCGACGCATATCCCGGCACCGACTATGTGAGCTACCTCGAAATGTTCGAGAACGATCCGCAGACGAAGGCGGTCGTCATCGTCGGCGAGATGGGCGGCGATCTCGAAGAGCGGGCAGCCGAGTGGTACGGTGCCAAGAAACGCCGGGTCAAGTTGATCGGCGTCGTTTCAGGGTTCTGTCAGGAAAGTTTGCCGAAGGGCATGAAGTTCGGCCATGCCGGCGCCAAGGAAGGGATGAAGGGCGAAGGTTCGGCGCGGTCCAAGTCCGACGCGCTCAAGAAGGCCGGCGCGGTTGTCCCGCCGACGTTCGGCGCGCTCGGTCCGGCGATCAAGGAGACCTATCAAGAGCTGTTGAAGTCCGGTCAGGTCAAGGAGCCGGTGGAGCCGGCCGTGCTGCCGAGACTGCCGAAGTCGGTCGAAGAAGCGATGAAGGCCGATGAAGTCATGGTTGCGCCGTTGATCCGAACCACGATCAGCGATGACCGGGGCGACGAGCCCTGTTACGACGGCTATCCGGCTTCCGAACTCATCAATAAAGGCTACGAGATTCCGCATGTGATCGGTTTGCTCTGGGATAAGCGGCTGATC
This sequence comes from Nitrospira sp., assembly GCA_037445005.1. Classification (GTDB taxonomy): domain Bacteria; phylum Nitrospirota; class Nitrospiria; order Nitrospirales; family Nitrospiraceae; genus Nitrospira_C. Next base: position 18,514 of record JBBILH010000047.1, on the reverse strand, counting down.
TCGAAGCAGGAAGCGGAAATCATCAAGCGCATCATGATGCTCTCCGCGGACCACGGTCCCTGCGTGAGCGGCGCCTATGCGACCATCCTTGCGGCCTGCGCCGGCATCGGCCTCTCGCAATCGGTCGCCGCAGGCCTCATCATGATCGGGCCCCGTTTCGGCGGCGCCGTCACGGATGCGGGCCGCTGGTTCAAGTATGCGGTCGACAATAAGATGAACGTGGACGAGTTCCTGGCCTACATGAAGAAAAACGTCGGGCCGGTACCCGGCATCGGCCATCGTGTGAAGAGCCTGCGCAATCCGGACAAGCGCGTGAAGGAACTCGTGGGCTACGTGAAAAGTTTGAACATGAAGACGCCGTGCCTGGATTTCGCCTTGGCGGTAGAGCAGGTGACGGCGGTCAAAAAAGACAACCTGATTCTGAACGTGGACGGCACGATGGCGGCCGTGCTGGTCGACCTGGGGTTCCCGGTCGACAGTTTGAACGGCTTCTTCATCTTGTCGCGCACGATCGGGTTGATCGGCCATTGGGTCGATCAGAAGCGCCAAGACAGCCGGTTGATCCGGCTGTTCGATTACTTGGTGAACTACGCGGCGCCGAAGCGGCGGGAAGTCCCGCCGTTGAAATAGGCCCGTGAAGTGCCGCCGCTGAAATAACTGCGAGAGGTCCTGCTGCTCGGAGAGTGGCGGGACATACCGCCTAACCGGAGGCTGGTGACGGAGCGTGGTTGAGGAGCGCAACTCCTTGGCTCCTGGCTCCGGTTCCCAAGCCCGTTCGTAAGGAGAGGGTAATGTCACTCGAGCTCGCGAAGAAACTCTACGCCAAAATGCCGGAGGTCTGCGAGAAGGCCCGAAAGAAGTTCGGCCGTCCGCTGACGTTGGCGGAAAAGATTCTCGTCTCACATGCCGACAACTTCGACACGCAGACCTGGGAGCGCGGCAAGGCCATGTTGGCGCTGCGGCCCGACCGCGTGGCGATGCAGGATGCGACCGCGCAGATGGCCGTGCTGCAATTCATGCAGGCGAACAAGAAGAAAGCCGCCGTGCCGAGCACGATCCACTGCGACCACCTGATCCGCGCCGAAATGGGGTCCGAGAAGGACCTGCTCCGCGCGATGGACGAGAACAAGGAAGTCTATAACTTCCTCGCGTCGGCGGCGAAAAAGTACGGCATCGGCTTCTGGAAGCCGGGCGCCGGGATCATCCACCAAGTCGTGCTGGAGAATTACGCGTTCCCCGGTTGCTTGATCATCGGGACCGACTCGCACACGCCGAACGGCGGCGGGTTGGGCGGCTTGGCGATCGGCGTCGGCGGCGCGGATGCCGGCGAAGTCATGGCGGGCCTGCCCTGGGAAGTCCTCCATCCGAAACTGATCGGTGTGAAACTCACCGGCAAGTTGAGCGGCTGGGCCTCCCCGAAAGACGTGATCCTCTATCTCTGTGGTCTGCTCACCGTGAAGGGCGGGACCAACAAGATCGTCGAGTACTTTGGCCCCGGCGCCGAAACGATCAGCGCGACCGGCAAAGGCACCATCTGTAACATGGGTGCGGAACTGGGCGCGACGACGTCGGTGTTCCCCTTCGACCAGAAGATGGTCGCCTACATGAACATCACGGATCGCGCGGATTTGGCCAATCTCGCTTCGACCAACAAAGCGCTGCTCACGGCCGATCCGGAGGTCTACCAGTCGCCGGAGAAGCATTACGACGAGATCGTCGAAGTCGATCTCTCGAAGCTCGAGCCGCATGTGGTTGGGCCGCACACGCCCGACCTCGCCAGGCCGATTTCGAAGTTGAAGGCGGAAGCGAAGGAGAAGGGGTATCCGGTCGAGCTGAAAGCGGCCTTGATCGGCAGCTGCACCAACTCGTCCTATGAAGACATCAGCCGCTCGGCCCACGTGGCGCAACAGGCGTTGAAGGCCGGTCTGAAGGCTATGGCCTCCTTCCTGATTTCCCCCGGATCCGAGCGCATCTATCACACGATGAAACGCGACGGGTTCCTTGACACTTTTGAAAAACTGGGCGGCACGGTCCTCTCAAATTCTTGCGGCCCTTGTATCGGCCAATGGAAAAGGGCGGACGGCGTAAAGGGCAAGGCGGATTCCATCGTCAGCTCCTTCAACCGGAACTTCCCCGGCCGCAACGACGGCATCAATGAAACGCTCTCGTTCCTCGCGAGTCCGGAGGTCGTGACGGCCTATGCGATTACCGGCGATCTGGGCTTCGATCCGGTTAATCAAATGGTGAAAGGCGCCGACGGAAAAGAATTCAAGCTTCAGGCGCCGGTCGGCGAGGAGTTGCCCGCCAAGGGTTTTGCCAAGGGCGAAGAGGGTTACGTGGCGCCGGCGGAAGACGGTTCCAATCTGACGGTCGACATTCCCCCGACCAGCGAGCGGTTGCAACTATTGCAGCCGTTTCCGAAATGGGACGGCAAGGATTTCGACAAGCTCCCGCTTTTGATAAAGACAAAGGGGAAAACCACCACAGATCACATTTCCCCGGCCGGACCCTGGCTCAAATTCCGCGGCCATTTGGACAAGATCAGCGACAACATGTTCCTCGGGGCAAACAACGCGTTCTCGTCCGAGCCCGGCAAGGGGATGAACGTGTTGACCGGCGAGTCGAACTTGACCATCGCGCAAATCGCCCGTGCCTATAAGGCCAAGGGCATCGGATCGATCGTTGTGGGGGATGAGAACTACGGCGAAGGCAGCAGCCGCGAGCATGCGGCGATGTCGCCGCGGTTTTTGAACGTGCGCGTCGTCATCACCAAGAGCTTCGCGCGCATCCATGAAACGAATCTGAAGAAACAAGGGATCTTGGCGTTGACCTTCGCTGATCCGAAGGATTACGAGAAGATCGAGCAACAGGACCGCATCAGCGTGACGGGGCTACAAAGTCTGGCGCCTGGCAAGCCGGTCGTGGTGACCATACACAAGACGGATGGGCATACGCTCACCATCCAGGCGAACCACAGCATGACGGCTCAGCAGATTGCGTGGTTCAAGGCGGGTTCAGCGCTGAACGCGCTGAACTAAACCAGTTACGACTGAACAAGGGGATCATAGCCATGGCCAAAGCAGACAAAATTATCTATACGAAGACCGACGAAGCGCCGATGCTGGCGACCTATTCATTCCTTCCGATCATCAATGCCTTTTCGAAAGCGGCGGGCGTGACCGTGGAACTGCGTGACATTTCACTCGCGGGCCGCGTGCTTGCCGTATTTCCCGAATACCTGACCCCGGCGCAGAAACAGCCGGATGCCCTGGCCGAGCTCGGTGAGTTGGCCAAGACCCCGGAAGCGAACATCATCAAGTTGCCCAACATCAGCGCCTCGATCCCGCAGTTGGTCGCGACGATCAAGGAATTGCAGAGCCAGGGCTACAAGCTGCCGGACTATCCGGAGAATCCGAAGGACGACAAGGAAAAGGAGATCAAGGCCCGCTACGACAAAGTGAAGGGCAGCGCGGTCAATCCGGTGTTGCGCGAGGGCAACTCGGACCGCCGCGCGCCGCTCTCCGTGAAGGCCTATGCCCGCAAGCACCCGCACAAGATGTCGCCGTGGAGCGCGGATTCCAAGACCCACGTCTCCCATATGAAGGGCGGTGACTTCCGGTCGAACGAAAAGTCGCTGACGATTCCCGCTGCGACCACGGCGAAGATCGAGTTCGTCGGTGCGGACGGCAAGGTGACGGTGCTCAAGGACAAGATCGCGTTGCAGGCCGGCGAAGTGTTGGACGCGACGTTCATGAGCGTCAAGGCCTTGTGCAAGTTTTTGGAGGAGCAGATCGATGAGGCCAAGAAGCAGGGTATCCTCTGGTCGCTCCACATGAAAGCCACCATGATGAAGGTCTCCGACCCCATCATGTTCGGACACGCGGTTTCTGTCTTTTACAAGGATGTGTTCGAGAAGCACGCCGAGACGTTCAAAAAGCTCGGCGTGGACCCGGACAACGGCCTCGGCGACGTCTATGCGAAGATCAAGTCCTTGCCGGACGATCAGCGCAAAGCGATCGAAGCGGATATCCAAGCGGTCTATCAGAAGCGGCCGCCGATGGCGATGGTGAACAGCGACAAGGGCATCACCAACCTGCATGTGCCGAGCGACGTCATCATCGACGCCTCCATGCCGCCGGTGATTCGGGACGGCGGCAAGATGTGGGGTCCGGACGGCAAGCTGGCCGACGTCAAGTGTGTGATTCCGGACGCGAGTTACGCGCCGGTCTATCACGAAGTCGTCGAGTTCTGTAAGAAGCACGGGGCGTTCGACCCGCGAACGATGGGCAGCGTGCCCAACGTCGGACTGATGGCTCAGGCGGCAGAGGAATACGGCTCGCACGATAAGACCTTCAAGGCGCCGGGCAACGGCACAATCCGCATCGTGGATGCGGCGGGCAAGACGCTGCTCGAGCACAAGGTCGAAGAGGGCGATATCTGGCGCGCCTGTCAGGTGAAGGATGCGCCGATTCAGGATTGGGTCAAGCTGGCGGTGAATCGCGCGAAGGCGACCGGCGCTCCCGCAGTATTCTGGCTGAACAAGGACCGCGCCCACGACGCGGAGCTGATCAAGAAGGTGAATGCCTATCTGCCGAAGCACGAGACGACCGGTCTTGAAATCAAGATCATGTCGCCGGCGGACGCCTGCCGTTATTCGCTGGAGCGGATGAAGGAAGGCAAGGATACGATCTCCGTGACCGGCAACGTGCTCCGCGACTATTTGACGGACCTCTTCCCGATTCTCGAAATCGGCACCAGCGCCAAGATGCTCTCGATCGTTCCGCTGTTGAACGGCGGCGGTCTGTTCGAGACCGGCGCGGGAGGATCGGCGCCGAAACACGTGCAGCAGTTCCAGGAAGAGGGCTATCTGCGCTGGGACTCGCTCGGTGAGTTCCTGGCCTTGGCTGCGTCGCTGGAACACCTCGCAAAGGTCGGGAACAATCCCGTGGC
>JBBILH010000047.1:0-13464 GCA_037445005.1 Nitrospira sp. | reverse complement strand
AAGGCGATGCGCCCGAGCGCGACGTTGAATCGGATCATCGATGCGATCGCTTAAAAGACGTGAAGCGTGAAACGTGATGCGTGATGGGCGGATGAATCGGTTCGTTACGCATCACGCCTAACCCCTCACGAGACTGTGGTCTATGGCTCAAGAACCGACAGAGAATGTGATCGACCAGCCCGAGGTGCTCAAGCCCCGGATGGTGACAATCGAGATCGCCGGCAAGAAAGTGGAAGTGCCGGAGGGGATTACGGTCGTCAAGGCGATGTGGTATGCGGGTATCGACGTCGTGCGCGGAGTCGGCTGTCTCGGCGGATTTTGCGGCGCTTGCGCGACGTACTATCGGACGAAGGACGATCCGAAAGTCCGCACCTGCTTGGCCTGCCAGACAGCGGTGCAGGACGGCATGTCGTTCACGATGATGCCGCCGTTCCCGGCTCGCAAGGCCACGTACGACATTCAGAAGCTCCAAGATCCCAAGCAAGACCTGTTCAATCTCTATCCGGAAGCGCCGCTCTGCAGGAACTGTAACGCCTGCACGGAGGCCTGTCCCCAGAAGATCGACGTGCGCGAGGGCGTCTGGAAGGCGGTATTCGGCGATTTCAAGAGCGTGTCCGAGATGTTCATGGACTGCGTCATGTGCGGCATGTGCACACCGGTATGTATTGCGGATATTGCGCCGAACCTCGTCGCGCTTTACGTCAGCCGCGCCCAAGGCGCGCATTTCACCGAGAAACCGATCGGACTGGAGACTCGCATCAAGGAAATTCAAGACGGGCGGTTCAACGGCGAGTGGAATAAGATTTTGAAGATGAGCGAAAAGGAATTGATCGATCATTGTGCGACGGTGAAATAACTTCATGAGGCGAGGGGTGCGAGGCAAAGGGCGAGGGGGGGACGAACATTCTCTGATGGAGTTTGGGCAACTCCCCTAGCCTCTAGCCACTTGCCCTTCGCCTGAGAAATCATGGATATCCACGCGCTGCAGCAAATCGTACACAAGACTCGGGATGCCCGCCGCAAGCAGACGATTCCAAAATTTTCCCCCGCAGACCGCGACCAGCTGATTCACAAGTACCATCCGGATTTCCGCGCCAGCGCCTATCGGCCGATCCGATTCGGTCCCAACGAAGGAGACAGGACCGTTGTCGAGTTGGCGACGCTGCTCGAAGGCGACAGTGTGATTCAGGACGACGCCGATCTGACGCCGCACTACACAACAGACGTCCTAGTTATCGGGGGAGGCGGGGCCGGCTGTGCCGCTGCGCTGCACGCACATGGGGCCGGGGCGAAAGTCATTCTCGCTACCAAGTTACGCTTGGGAGACTCCAACAGCGTGATGGCGCAGGGCGGCATGCAGATTTCCGTCGCGCCGGAGGATTCGCCGGTCACCCACTTCGTCGATACGCTCAAGGGCGGTCATATGCAGAACGACCATGCCCTGCTCAAGGTCATGGTGGAAGATGGGCCGTCCATCGCCAAATGGCTGCTCGAGCTGGGCGTGCTGTTCGATCGCCAGGCCGACGGCAACCTGCATGTGAAAAAGGGCGGCGGCAGTTCGAAGCCGCGCCTCCTGACCTGCTCGGACTATACCGGCCTCGAGATCATGCGGGTGCTGAAGGACGAAGTCATCAATCAGAAAATCCAGCTGCTGGAATTTGCTGCCGCTATCGAGCTGCTCAGCGATGAACACGGGGCCTGCAGCGGGGCAATCTTCAAGGATTTGGACAACCAGCGTCATGTGATCGTCGCGGCTAAGTCGGTCATTCTTGCCACCGGCGGCATCGGCCGTCTGCACATTCAGGGGTTTCCGACGAGCAATCACTATGGGGCGACCGGAGACGGACTCTGCCTGTCGTACCGCATGGGCGCCAAGCTGGCGCACATCGACACGTTCCAATATCACCCATCAGGGGCGGTCTATCCGGAGCAATTGATCGGCGCGCTGGTGACGGAAGGAATCCGCTCGGAAGGCGGACATCTCGTCAACGCCAAGGGCGAGCGGTTCGTGAACGAACTCGATACGCGCGACGTCGTGTCGTCGTCGATCATTCGCGAGTGCGAAGAAGGCCGCGGGATCAGAACGATGTCCGGTCGCGTCGGAGTGTGGCTGGATACGCCGTTGCTGGATGCGGAACATGGACCCGGCACCGTCGAGAAACATTTCCCGGCCATGATGCTGCAGTTCGAGCGGTTCGGCATCGACATCAGCAAGGATCCCGTCCTCATCTATCCGACGCTGCACTATCAAAACGGCGGCGTGAAGATCGATACGAATTCGGAAACCAACGTGAAGAATCTGTTTGTCGCGGGCGAAGCGTCCGGTGGTCTCCATGGCCGCAATCGTTTAATGGGCAACTCGCTGCTCGATTTGATGGTGTTCGGCAAGCGTTCTGGTTTGACCGCTGCTGGCCGCGCTGCTTCCATGAAGCAAGGCAAGCTCACGCTCAAGCATCTGCAGCGGTTCCGCGCCGAGGCGAAGAAACACGGCAATCCCAGCGGCGTCATCTCCCCGATGATTCTGCCGGCGTACACGAGGAAGGTAGGCTAGAGGCGAGAGGTACGGGGCGAGTGGATTCGGACCGAACCCTCTTGCCCATAGTCACGCGCCCAGTGCCTGCGACATAAGGAGCGACATGAACGTTCATGAATTCCAAGCGAAGTCACTGTTCTCGCAATTCGGCGTGCCGGTGCCGCGCGGGAAGGAAATTACTTCTCCGGAAGCCGCGACGGCCTGGGCGAACGAACTGAATACGCCGGTGTTTGTCGTCAAAGCGCAGATCCATGCAGGGGGCCGCGGCAAGGCCGGCGGCGTCAAAATCACCAAAGACAAGGCCGCGGTGGCCGGTCTCGCGAAAGAGTTAATCGGCAAGACGTTGGTGACGCATCAAACCGGTCCGAAGGGGCGTCAGGTTCACCGCCTCCTGATGGAAGAGGGCGCGAATATCGCCAAGGAGCTGTATCTCTCGATTCTCGTCGATCGGGATACCGGCTGGCCGACATTCATCGCCAGCACAGAAGGCGGCATGGAAATCGAAGAAGTGGCGGCCCACACGCCGGAGAAAATCATCAAGGAAGCGATCGATCCCGCCGTCGGCTTTCAGGGACACAACGGCCGCAATGTGGCGTTCGCACTAGGGCTACAAAACATCGAACCGGCTGTCATCGGTCAATTCGTCAAACTTTTGGACAACCTCTATCGTCTCTTCATGGAGAAAAACGCGGCGTTGGTCGAAATCAATCCACTCATCATCACCAAGGAAAAGTCGCTGGTCGCCCTTGACGGCAAAGTGTCGTTCGACGACAACGGCCTCTTCAAGCATGAAGACGTGCAGAAGATGCGGGACCTGAACGAAGAGGAGCCGCTGGAAATCGAAGCGACGGCCCACAACCTGAATTATGTAAAGCTGGACGGCAACATCGGCTGCATGGTGAACGGCGCGGGCCTCGCGATGGCCACGATGGACGTCATCAAGCTGGCCGGCAGCGAGCCGGCAAACTTCCTGGACGTCGGTGGCGGGGCGACGAAAGAGACGGTGGCGGCGGGCTTCAGGATTCTCCTGAAAGACCCCAACGTGAAAGGTATCTTCATCAACATCTTCGGCGGCATCGTTCGCTGCGAGCGAATCGCCCACGGGGTCATCGAAGCGGCCAAAGAAGTCAAGATCGCCGTGCCGCTGGTCGTGCGACTGCAGGGAACGAACGCAGAAGAGGGGCGTAAGTTGCTGGCGGAGTCGGGATTGAAGCTTGAGGTTGCGAACGATTTGTGGGAGGCGGCCCAGAAGATCGTAAAGTTGACGGGAAAGTCGGCCTAGAGGCGAGTCGTAGATTGTTCACCGGCGGCGGCCGGCTCGGTTCCGTTCTTGGGTCTCCGTGCAGTGAACGGCGAGAGGGTGCATGCGGTGGGAATAACGTTCTCATCAAACTAGGAACACCATGAGATACAAGCTTCTCGTACTGATGCTGGCGTTCGTGGCCATTTCCGGATGCATGATCGTGCGGGAGGAGAAGGTCAGACCTCCTGCCTCGTGGCCTCCTCAGCCGACACAGGAGAAAAAGACGATCGGACTCAGCGTGGCCGGAGTTCCGAATCCAAGAGGAGCCAATCAACTCCCGCGCGCTGAAACGATCGAGGCTGCCAGGAGTCAGGCCGTTAGAGCGTACACGGAATCCGGACTATTTTCCTCCGTCGTGGTATCGGATGAGCCGACGGACCTGCGGGCCGACATCGCGGTCGTCGAGGACGGGAGCGAAGGCATGGGCGCGTCCGGATACATCTCTGCCCTGAGTTTCACGATAATCCCGGGGTATGTCTCGGAGCAGATCGTCGTCAAGACAAGTCTCAGCAGCCGCAACAAGCAAGTCATCGGCGCCATAGAAAAGCAGGAACAACAGGGGTCGTGGATTCAGTTGTTTCTCATGTTCACGATGCCGTTTACGTCTTCCGCGGAGGAAGTGGCGCAGTCGGTGTTCTATGACATCCACCGGGCGACCATCGATGAAGCCCATGCCAAGGGGATCTTTTGAGTGCGGTCCGTTCGTCTCCCGTGCTCCCGCGACGCGCGCCGTCGGAGACGATAACCGGCTGCCATCACAGGACGGACGAAAAGCATTGTGAAGGGATTTCTCCACTATGCGGCACTCTTCAGGAGGTGCCGAGCTTGAGAAGGTTGAGAACAGTCAAGAAAAGAGGTTACTCGTGAGCATTCTCGTCAATAAGAACACGCGTGTGGTCGTCCAGGGGATCACGGGGAAAGAGGGCTCGTTTCACGCAACCCAATGCAAAGCGTATGGCACGAAAGTCGTCGCCGGAGTCACGCCGGGCAAGGCCGGGCAGGAAGTCGAAGGCATTCCGGTTTTCAACACGGTCGCCGACGCCGTCAAGAAGACGGAGTGCGATACCTCGCTCATTTTCGTGCCGCCGCCGTTCTGCGCAGACGCGATTCTGGAAGCCGCCGATGCGAGTATCAAGCTGGTGATCTGCATCACCGAAGGCATTCCGGTCAACGACATGGTTAAAGTGAAACGGGCCTTGCGCGGTCGTGAGGTCAGATTGATCGGGCCCAACTGTCCAGGAGTCATTACGGTCGATGAGGCCAAGATCGGAATTATGCCCGGCTTCATCCACAAGAAAGGCGTCGTCGGAGTGGTGTCCAGAAGCGGCACGCTCACGTATGAAGCGGTTCACCAGCTTTCGAGCCTGGGGCTCGGTGAAACCACCTGTGTCGGTATCGGGGGTGATCCGGTGAACGGCACCGGCTTCGTCGATGTGTTGCCGTTGTTTGAAAAGGATACTGAAACCCAGGCGATCGTCATGATCGGCGAGATCGGCGGCGATGCCGAAGAAAAGGCCGCCGAGTTCATCAAGAAGCACGTCAAGAAGCCGGTCGTCAGCTTTATTGCCGGCATCACGGCTCCTCCGGGACGACGGATGGGCCACGCCGGCGCGATCATATCGGGGGGAAAGGGTACTGCGACGGAAAAGATGAAAGCGCTTGAGGCTGCCGGCGTCAAGGTCGTCAAGAATCCTGCGGAGATCGGTGTTGCAGTGAAAAGCGCTCTGGGGCGGTAAGTCCCAAGGCCGGGACGGTCCGTTCGGAGAGGGCCGGCCTACATTGCAGAGGTCTGGTCTCTCGCTCCTTTGGCCTGGGCCGCCTTATTCCCTTCCCCTCGGCGGTGTATCGTGTTAGTCTGTGCCTCGTGCACAGCGATTCATCATCCCCGGATTCTACAGGTTACCACCGGATCGATTTCACCTCGGGTACTGATCTCGTCAGAACGAAGGAGCTCGTTTGCGAGTTTTCCTGATCCACGTCCGCGACCCCCAGTTCTACGCTCTTCCGGCAAAAACTCGCGCCAAGAACGGCAACATTCGTGTCATGGGTTTCCCGCCCATCGGCATTATGTCGCTGTCTTCCGTCGTCAAGCAGGCGGGGCATGAATGCGTGATGTTTGATCAGGCGAATCCCGACACCCCCAACGACGTCATCATTGAGGAGATACGTCGCTGCAAGCCGGATCTCGTCGGCCTGAGTTTTCTCAGTACAACCAGTTACCCCTATGCGAAGATCCTCGGGCGCCAGATCCGCGCCGCTGATTCCTCCGTCAAGTTGGCCTTCGGCGGCGTCTTCGCCAGCCTGAATGCCGGACTCGTGAAGCTGCAATGTCCCGAAGTCGACTTCGTCTGCCGCGGCGACGGAGAGCAGCTGCTACTCGATCTGCTCGCGCGGATGGACGCGCCGGAATCCGTTGCCGGCGTGACTTGGACCAAAGACGGCAAGGTCGTCAACAATCCAGGCCGCACCGTCGAACGCCATCTGGATCAATGGCCTTTCCCGGACCGCGAGAGCCTCAAGTTGGACTTCGTCGAGTCCATGCCGCTCGACGTGCCGGCCGTGCTCTCAATGGACCGGTTCACCACGATGCAGACCTCGCGAGGTTGTCCCTGGCCCTGCGTCTTCTGCGACATTCCGGTCTTCAACGAAGGCAAGTGGCGGGCGCGCAGCGCCCAACATGTCGTCGAGGAGCTGAAACACCTTGAAGCGCATGGCTACGGATCCGTCTACTTTGTCGACGACCACTTTCTCCTGCAACCTAAGCGGATCGAAGCGATCTGCAAAGGGGTCATGGATGCCGGCGTGAAGGTCCAGTGGGGAATAGAAGGGCGAGTGGATTCCGTGGCCCAGCACCTATTCCCCACCATGGCGCAGGCGCATTGCCGGACGGTAATGTTCGGGATAGAAAGCGGCAGCCAGAAGATTCTTGACCGGCTTAAGAAGGAGCAGACGCTGGAGGAAGTAACCACCGCCGTAAACAATGCGAAGAAAGCCGGTATCGAGATCGTGCACGGATTTTTCACGGTGGGGAACCCGGACGAGACGATCGAGGACATGCGGGCCACATTCGAATTCGCCTCAAAGCTGCCTCTCGATACCTTCGGGTTCAACCGACTCTGCGTCTATCGTGGAACGCCGCTATGGCAGGAGTACGTCAAACGAGGGCTCGTCAGTGATGCGAAGGACTGGTACAAATACTTCAAGTGCTCAGAAATCGATCCAACATGTCTTCCCGGAGAAGTCATAAACAGGGTCCGTCAGGAAGGGCTGAAGAAGCTCTTCCTTTACAAGCTTACCCACTATCCGATCCAAACCTATCGCCTGCTGCGGCGGTTCTCTCGGTTCATGCCGATCCGCGACATCGTCTATCTTATTATCAAACCCTTCCTCGGTCAGAAGAAGGGCGCGACGAAAGCGGAAGTGTTGTCCCGGGCCGTGGAGCATGCCGAGATGAAGGATGCGGCAGCGCAGCTCACACAGCTGAGCGACGAAATGTTGCACAACGTTCTCGAGGAATCGCGGGTCGAACGGCTCCGTATACAGCATGAATCCGACGGTTCCCGAGAACTGCCGGTCGTTCAGGCTCGCTGATCCCTCCGAGATGTCTCCCCGCGTGACGTTCCCATCCGCCGCGACGGACGTTTCAGCCTACGGTATGTACTCACGGTTGTGTTTGAGATAAAGTGGCCACGCTTGATTCCCGATGGAATCAAGCCGAAGAATGAACAAAGGCCGCCTCGCATCCACAATAGTCTGTCTCGCTTGTATCGCCGGAGCTATCGGGTCGCTCGCGGCGGCCTGGGATCTCCATCAGTTTCTGTCTAGGACTTCGCATTCTGCCGACCTTGCCAATTCCTTTCAGGCCTCGAAGTTGACCTCCCTCATGGGGATTTACGCGGCACTGGCGGTACTGATGGTACTGATCGGCGTCAAGATCGCCATGGGTTCTTCCGGCCATCGGTCAGCTACGGGACAGTGGTCCCCCTTAGCCGTAACAGCGTGGTCGCTGGTTATCGCGTACTTGCTGCTCGTGTACTATCCGCTTCCTTCACACCCGCATCATCTGGATAAGCTCTTGTTTCTTCTCGGAGGCGTTCTCGCCTGGGCGCTGTGGCTTTTCGGCCATCCCTCAGGATTGGCCGGTGCCTTGAGCACGCGATTCTACAGTAGGACCCGAGTCGTACTGATCAACCTTCTCTTGTTTGCCGTAATGGGAGAAGCGGCATTGCGGATTGCCGATCCGGTATTGGCGAGAGACGGTTTGTACAGTAGGGAGCAGTCGTCGCGATGGCTTAAACCTCACATGAAAACGGAAGGGTCTATCGGCCAAACCAATGCGTTCGGATTCCGAGATCGTGAATGGACCATGGACAAGCCTGCTTCCACAGTGCGAGTGCTTGCCATAGGAGACTCGTTTACGTGGGGAACAGGGGTGACGTACGACGAAGGCGTCGTAAGAATTCTGGAACGAGCACTGCAGGACAGAATACCCCGGTCCGAAATCCTGAATCTCGGCGTTCCAGGATTCGAGCCGGAGCATGAACTGGATCTGCTCAAGCAATTCGGCCTGTATCTACAGCCGGATGCCGTCGTGCTGAACCTGTTCGTCGGAAATGACATCATGAGAAAACGCGCCGCAGGGCGCGAGTCGGCCATCGTTGTCGCCGGCAAGATTTTCTATGTCCATCACAGCGGTAATTGGATCCATGACCACTTGGGGCCTGATCGATGGCATCTCTATCATAATCTCAACTACCTGATCCAAGTTGATTTCAGCTCTTTCCGGGGATGGTTTCGGCGGAAAACAGCTCCGAGCACTGTTGCCTCCGGCGGGAATGCCTCTTCGGCGCCGAACGGGTGGGCGATCGATTACCTCAGATACCTTGGAGAGCGCAGCGACATTTTTGGGAAAGAAGACAGCGAAGAGTGGAACTTCCATTGGGACTTCACCCGTTCCGTCCTGGACTCGTTCGTGAGCGCGCTCCGTGCGCAACGGATTGCGTTGGTCGTCGCCATCATTCCGGAGCAGGTCCAACTGGACCGGGATCTGCAGCGGGAATTCCTCACGGCTGCGGGATCGTCCGCCCAATCATACGATTTCTCAAAGCCTCAGAAAGTCCTGGCTCAATGGTGCCAGAGTCGCGGAGTCGCCTGTGTGGACTTGCTCGCCAAGTGGGCGAGCGGTCCGCCTCGGGAAGCACTCTATTTCCCGAACGATACGCATTGGAACGGGGGTGGGCACACACGGGCTGCAATGGAAATTCTTCCGGCACTCTCCGCCCAACTCGCTTCCTTCTCCGTGAATGACCCGACTCGATTGCCTTGAGGAGCGGAGGGTTTCGTACTCGGGTTTGCCGCCGCCCTAGATCGAAATCCCCCAAAAACTCTTCGCCGCCAACCCGATTCCGTAGGTCACGGTGACTGCAATGGTAATGATCACGAGATTGAGCGCGATGCGTCGCCGGATATCCATGCCGGAGAGAAATGAAAGAATGGTCGAGACGAGCACGACCATCAGACCCGCCGTGATCACGGAGAACAGTGCGTCCTTGGCGCCGATAAGAACAGGTATCACCGGGACCAAGGCTCCCATGATGTAGGCTCCCCCCACGACGAGCGCCGATCCGAGCGGCGATTCTTCCATGGGGGGCGTTTCCGATTCCTCTCCCAGGAAGACTTTTTTCGCGATCTCCGTCGATTTGACTTCCTTTTCGCTGTTCAACGCCAGGAACGCTCCGGCAGCCATGGACAAAGCGCCGGCCACTGCCGTCGTGGATGCAGCGATAAGCACCAGCGTGGCGCTGCCGAAGGCTCCGAAGAATCCGCTGACGGCGCCGAGAATCTCCACCAGGCCGTCGTTCAGCCCCAGGAAGATGTTGCGGATCCTTTCCGCGTTGATTTTTCGAGCGGTCAACGCGGTTACCAGCGTATCCTCGTGTTTGAACTCGTCGATCAGAATGCCGCGTAAAGCATCGCCGAGCGGCTGCCCCTGATACTCCGTCCACAGGGCCAGGTACTTCCGCACGCCGTGAACTTCGATCGCTTCAAGAATAAGGTGCACGGCCGTCGAACCGAACAGTCTGCACACGAACATCATCACGGTCAGCTTGATCCGGCGGGCTGGATTGAGTTCGTGGAGATCAAGATGGAAGAACTTCTGCCAGAAGGCCAGATGACTCGTTTCAACGGTAATCAGTTCATCCAGGGTCTGGTGGACATCCGGTTGCGTGACGGCTCGGAGTGCTTTGTAGAGCGACAGGTCGAACAGCTCGTCGAGCACCAGCGTGCGCGCGAGGGCGGGGTCGTGAGTCGTCATCGTGGCGTTACGTTCAACAGCGCGACGGTCGGTTTATGGGGGCAAATTATAGCGGATACAGAAGGGCGCGTCGATGCGTCCGTGGGCTACAAAAGCCCGATTTCCTTGACGAATGAGGTCTCGTCCGATAGAAAGTGAGAATACAGAACAGGAGGCCGATCACATCATGAAAGGAACTCCCAGGAAATCGCGCGCACTCGTCAGAATTCCCGTGGAGTTTCAGGGACTCACCGAGGACGCGCACATCAAAGGGAAGGGCCACACGCTCGATCTCAACGTCAACGGCTGCCGCATCGAAAGCCATTCATTGGTCCCCCGAGGCAGCTACCTGCGTCTGCGGCTGGCCCTGCCGAATTCGGCGAATCTGGTTACGATCGGCATGGCGCGGGTTCGCTGGGTTCAGGCCAAATCCTTCGGGGTTGAGTTTATTCAGCGGTCGGCGGAGGATCTTCCGCTCATTACCCAGGTTACCGCGGAAACCGGTCACCATCAGGAATCGGTGGCACACGCGATCCGGAAACGGATCGGTAAAGGTTCCTGTACCGTGCTCATCGTGGAGGACGACCCGGATATACTGCATCTTTGTGCGCAGACTCTTGAGGATGTCGGGTTCAAGGTGCTGAAAGCCTCGGGGAGCGTCGAAGGGCTGCAGATCAACTCGGCCCATCCCGCGCCCATCCATCTGATGCTCGTCGATCTGATCCTCCGGCCTTCGGTGTTTCAACTCCAGGACGGGAAAGACCGCCATCCGCGGGTTCACGGGCATGAGTTCGTGCGCTTTGCGTTGAAGCGACGGAGCGAGTGTCGCGTGGTCTATATGTCCGGGCACGAAGACGCGGCGCTTAAAGCCTTGGGCATCGAAATCGGCGGGGCGCTGTGCCTGCAGAAGCCGTTCAGCCGAGAGGATCTGCTTGTCGCCATCGATCGGGTACTGGCCTCGCCTCCGTTGTCCTCTGAAAATCTCTCGGGGAAGTCTTCAAAACTGGTCGCCAACGACCGGTGACCTGCCGCGCGGAGCGCCTCTATTGGCGTAACAGTTTGAGCGCCGTATCAAGGATCGTCATGCCATGGCACAGGGAATGGTCCGATCTCGTCATGCGGCGAGAGCGTGTCTTGTTTCTTCGAGGTGTTTCTGCAAGTAGATCATAAAGGGGGTGCCGCCGGTTCCCACGGCGGTGGGATTGCTCGCGTGGGTTTGGGATTGCCGATGGATGTAGCTGTCGGCATATCCGACGTGAATCTCTCGAAATTGGGCTAGTAGGTCGATGCAGGCGCAGTAAGCCCTCCAAAGCTCAGGGGATCTGAACTTCCGGTCACGGACGAACCCCGAAAGGGCAGGTTGTTGCCGGGTGTTGGTAGGCCGTTCCAGCGCCTCAATCAGCGCACGATGCCGCGGCGGCATATAGTCCCGCATCTCTCGAAGATAGACGGTCAGGGGGTCTTCCCCATGAACGATTCCCAACCCGGCATCCAGGCAGGGGACGATCGAACTTTGCGCGCCCGTTTCGCCTCGAAATTGTTGCGGTTTCCCCCGATACGCCTCAACGCCCTCGTAGATCACGCCGTTGGGCAGCGAGGGGCTGTTCTTCCAGCCATGAATGTAAGGTCTGACTCTGGTGTAGTACATGTATGGGTCGCAGCGCTCCCTCATGCGAAGCAACGTATCGCGCATTGCGGCTTGAGCCGATGCGAGCGCTTCAAGACCGAGTAGTACCTCCGCCTCGTTATCATCTACCGCGCCGTTCACAGCCCGCAGCAGACCTGCCAAGCCGGGCCCTGCCTCCCGTTCGATTTCGAGGTGAACGACGACGAACCACTCTTCATCCTGGCCGCCGAGGAAGTTCTGGAGCAACACGATATTATCGAGTTGAATGGGTTTGGTTGGGTCGAGTCGCCGCCAATTATCAAGAGCGTAGGAACCGTACGACAATACGGGGGGACGGCCGAGCCGTTCGGCCACCTTGTGCCACGGCCCAGCCAATTGAGCGGGCAGCGTTTCCGCCGGCTGTTCCGGCGTCTCCCAAACATAGGCATGGCCGGCGAATGACAACAAGCGCATGGCGGCTCGGAGTTCAGGCTCCTGCCACTGCGGAGGGATACTCGAAAGGAGCGACGAATGCCCGTCGACGAACAAACGAACCATTCGCGCACTCAAGAGTTTTGGAAGTTCGCGACCAAGCTCGGTCAGTGTGGGCGCGTTAGGGATTGCAGGCAACGGGTCATCGGGAAGGAACCCTCGGTCGGGAGAGAGTCCATAGTCCGAAAGGGCGAGGACCGGAACCTTTGTCGCACCCATAGGGCCTCCCTTGCGGACAGCCTCGGCGCCTGTCATCACTCTACCACTCTGGAATAAGATTGCAATCGAGGGCCGTCATATCCGATCCACCGGTCGGTCGATTGTGGTATAGACCTGGTCATGACCAAGAGTCACAGCATGAAGATTTCGTCGAGCGCGGCCATTTGCGCCGCAGTGGTCTTGCTGACTTGCCTGAGCTGTTCGACGGGCGAGCCTCGGCACGAGCCGTTAAAACTGGGAGAATCGCGCCTCATCGATCTCACCCACGCGTTCGGCTCCGAAACGATCGTTTGGCCGACCGAACAGGAGATCCGGATCGTCGTGCAGCATGCGGAGGAAACGGCGGCCGGCTATTACTATGCCTCAAACCGCCTGGAACTGCCGGAACACGGCGGCACCCATATCGATGCGCCGATTCATTTTTCAAGAGGCAAACAGACGCTGGACCAGATTCCGCTTGACCGGTTGGTCGGCGCGGCCGTCCGGATCGACGTCGCGGTCGCCTGTGCCGCCGACCGGGACTATCGCGTGACCGTTCAGGACCTTGAAAGGTGGGAAGCATTGCATGGGCGCATCCCAGACCAGACGATCGTGTTGCTCCAAACCGGCTACGGCCGCCATTGGCCGTCACGGCGTGATTACTTGGGGACGGAATTGAAAGGTGCAGAGGGTGTGAAGGCGCTGCACTTCCCCGGCCTGCATCAAGACGCAGCGGCCTGGCTGGTCCGCGAGCGGCGGGTCAAAGCCGTGGGCATCGACACGGCCTCGATCGACTACGGACAATCAACTCGGTTCGAAACCCACGTTGAACTGCTTTCCCACAACGTGCCGGTCTTCGAAAATCTCGCCGACCTCAACGAACTTCCAGCCCACGGCTTCGACGTCACCGCACTGCCCATGAAGATTGCCGGCGGCACCGGCGGGCCACTGAGAATTGTGGCAGTCGTCCCGACAGGGAAGTAGTAGCTCATCAACTCGAATAATCCGGCCTACTCTGCTCAAAGCCGCGGCTCGAC
>JBBILH010000046.1:0-24410 GCA_037445005.1 Nitrospira sp. | reverse complement strand
GAACCTCCGCCGGCCTCGTATACTGCGGATACTCCAGGAGCGATTCTGAAAACGTCCTCCACGATCGACTCGGGATCGCCCAGGACGCCGGGAATCAACCGGGCCGCCGCGTCGATGAGAATCAGCGCCGCCAGTTCGCCTCCGGTGAGGACGTAGTCTCCCACCGAGATCTCCTCCGGATGCAGCATGAGCCTGACTCGTTCGTCGACGCCCTCATAATGGCCGCAGAGCATCAGCAGAGGACGCGGCTCCTCCGCGAGCGCTTTGGCATAGGCCTGGGTGAACGGCTTTCCTTTCGGCGAGGGGAGCAGTAAGCGAATCTCCTCGCCGTTCTGCGCGTGTCCGGCCCGAATCTGCTCCACGGCCCGCAAGAAAGGTTCCGCTTTCATGACCATCCCGGCTCCGCCCCCGTACGGAACGTCGTCGGCAACCTTGTGCTTGTCCTGCGTATAGTCGCGGAGATTGTGGATCCGCACATCGAGCAGCCCTTTTTCTTGCGCCCGCTTGAGAATGCTGCTCCCGACGACCGGCGCAATCATTTCCGGAAAGAGAGTGACGACGTCACACTGCATGAGGCTCCCCCACGAGGTCCTCGATTTCCTTTACGACCATTCGCCCCCCGGCCACATCGACCGATTTCACAAAGCTCTTTGCGGCGGGAATGAGCAATTCCCGGCCGTCGCGCTTGACGACGAACACATGATGCCCCGGCAACTCCCACAGATGGTCGACGATGCCCAGGTCTTGCCCGGATTCATCGACGACCGACAGGCCGATTAGGTCGCACTCATAGAAGACGTCTGTCGATCCGACCGGCAGCTTCTCGCGGGGAATTTGCACCAACGCACCCCGAAACGGCGCCGCGTCCTCCGGAGTCGTGATCCCATCGCACGTGACGATGTACGCCGCTCCGGCCTGCCGCACCCGCACGACGGTCCGTTCGCTTCTCCGCCCTCCGGCCTCGACAATACCGACCTTGCTCAGACGCTCGAACCGCCCGGGCACATCGCTCAACGACCGGACTTTGACCTCACCCTTCACGCCGAAGGGGCGCTCGATTCTGCCGATGGTCACGAGTTCTGCTTCGACGGCAGTCACCGGCTCAGACCTTTTTCTTTTTCGCCGCTTTTTCCGTTTCGAACTGCTTCCAAAGTCCTGAACGCCGTAACAGCGTCTTAACCGTCACCGTCGGCTGTGCGCCCTGATGCAGCCACGTCAGCACCCGCTCCTGCTTCAACTCGGGCAAGCCGGCCTGTTTCAGCGGATCGAAGATCCCTAGGATCTCCAAAAACCGCCCGTCCCTCGGCTTTCGGGAATCCGCCGCCACTACACGGTAGAGCGGCCGTTTGTGTCGTCCCGTTCTCGTCAGTCTCAAATGAACCGCCACGTCTCTCCTCCTGAAAGGTTAAGGTTTAGGCCGAGGCTCAAGAAAAGGCAATTTTCCATTCTCCGTAGCTTCAACCTGCTTATTCCCACGCATCACATCGTCCGCATCAACTGGGCCAGTTGCCGGCGCCCACCCTCTCCTGACATCGCCTTCGCGATCTTCCGCGCCGACAGGAACTGCTTGATCAGACGATTGACCTCCATCACGTTCGTTCCGCTGCCGCGGGCGATACGCTTCTTCCGGCTTCCATTGATGATCGTGTGGTCACGCCGCTCTCGCGCCGTCATGGAATCGATCATCGCGACGACCCGCTTCATCTCACGTTCGGGCACTTGGCCTTCCATGGCGCTCCGCAACTTCTGGCCGCCCGGGAGCATGCCGAGAATCTGCTCCAACGAACCCAGCTTATTGACTTGCTTGAGCTGAGCTCGAAAGTCTTCCAGCGTGAAACTGCTGTCGACGAGCCGCCTCTGAGCTTCCGCCGCCTGTTCGCGGGTGAAAGTCTCCTGGGCCTTTTCGATCAACGTCAGCACGTCGCCCATGCCGAGAATGCGGGACGCCATGCGGTCCGGATGGAACAGTTCCAAGGCGTCGAGCTTCTCCCCCACGCCGAGAAACTTGATCGGCTTGCCGGTGACCGCCCTGATCGAAAGCACGGCGCCGCCGCGGGCATCGCCTTCGACCTTTGTGAGGATGATGCCGGTCAATCCAACCTGCGAATCAAACCGACCGGCCATCGTTACGGCGTCCTGACCTGTCATGGCATCGGCTACCAGCAGCACATCATGCGGCCTGACCGCGGCCTTCACGGCAACCAATTCCCCCATGAGCTCGCTATCGACATGCAGCCGTCCACCGGTATCCAACACGACCAGGTCAAACCCTTGGGCTCTCCCCCGTTCGACACCGGCTTCGCAGATCCGCACGACATCCGCTTGCGACGCGTCGACTCGGTCCAGCCGATGGACATCGACGCCGAGGTCATGCCCCAAACTGGCCAATTGTTCGCCTGCCGCCGGTCTTCGAGGATCGGCTGCTACCAGGAGCACCCGCTTGCCCTGCTGCTTGAAGAGCTTCGCCAGCTTGCCGCATGTGGTTGTCTTCCCCGCTCCCTGCAACCCCACCATCATGACGACCGTAGGGGGCGCTGACGCGAGCGCCAAACCCGCCTTTTCGCCGCCCATCATGGCGCGCAGCTCGTCCCAGACGATCTTGACCACTTGGTGGCCGGGAGTCAGACTTTGCAGCACTTCCTGCCCGACGGCCTTTTCGCGGACCCGGTCGATGAAATCCTTGACGAGCTTGAAATTGACGTCCGCCTCCAACAGAGCCAGACGCACTTCTTTCAAGGCTTCCGCGATGTTCTGTTCGGTCAGAACACCGGTCCCGCGGAGTTTCTTCAGAACTCTCTCGAATTTTTCGCTGAGAGCGTCGAGCATGTCGGTCACAAAGAAAAAGGCAATCGAAGCTGCGCGTCCAGATCTCCGATCGCCTCGAAAAATCTAGGAAAAGAGCAATGGGCGAGTCTAATTGACGCCCTAGGAGAAGTCAAGGGAGGAGAGACAGCATTTTATTGACATGCTGCAGTCCTTTCGCTATGGTCCACACAGGAAATCAGTGAAGCTACTCAACGAGTTATGAGGCAGCCGTCGTGAGAAAATCACCGTGGGTCCTACTGATGTTCCTGCTCATTGGAGGGCTGTTGGGCGGGATCCTCGGCGAAGTCCTTCAATTGATGGCGCCAAAGGGGACGATCCAGACCTTCTTCACCACCAATGCCACGCCCGGAATCAGTCCGCCCTTGACCATCGACCTTATCCTCTTCAAGCTGACGCTCGGCTTCAGCTTCAAGGTGAGTCTCCTCACCGTCCTCGGGATGCTGCTCGGCGTCTACCTCTACAAGAACGTCTAGTTCTCGGACTTCAGCTCCAACTCCTTCAGCTTCAGCGTCCTGATCCGGTTTCTAAGCGCCGCCGCCTTCTCGAACTCCAGCACCTTCGCAGCCGCCTTCATCTCCAGCTCCAGTTGCCTGATGACGGCCTCGATCGACTCATCGATTCGGCGTTCCTCCGATGATTCAGCGGCAAGAGGCAGTTGAACCTGCTCGTGCAACCCGTCGGAGTATTCGAGGATCGGAATGTCTTTCCGGATGCTCGCGGGTACGATGCCGTGGGCTCCGTTGTAGTCGGCCTGAATGTGTCTTCGTCTCGCGGTCTCCTCGATCGCCGATTTCATCGAATCGGTAACCTGGTCGCCGTACAGAATGACCCGCCCGCGGACGTTGCGCGCTGCGCGACCCGCCGTCTGAATCAGCGCGCGGTAGGACCGGAGATACCCTTCTTTGTCGGCGTCCAGTATCGCGACCAGACTGACTTCGGGCAGATCCAGCCCCTCGCGAAGCAGATTGATGCCCACAAGCACGTCGAACACTCCGCGGCGAAGATCGCGGATGATTTCGGCCCGCTCCAGCGTCTTGATATCGGAATGCAGGTAGCGGATCTTGACGCCCAACTCGTGAAAGTACTCGCTGAGATCCTCGGCCATGCGCTTCGTGAGGGTCGTCACGAGCACGCGCCCGCCTTTCGCCGCCTCCGCCCGTACCTCTCCCAACAGGTGATCCACCTGGCCTTTCGCCGGTTTCACTTCGATGACCGGATCCAGGAGTCCGGTCGGCCGAATGATTTGCTCGACCACATCGCCGTGCACATGATCGAGTTCGTAGGGACCGGGCGTCGCCGACACGAAAATAACCTGATTCAGACAGCGCTCGAACTCGGGAAACTTCAACGGCCTGTTGTCGACGGCGGACGGGAGCCGAAACCCGTAGTCCACCAGCGTCTTCTTGCGCGAGTAGTCGCCCTCATACATCCCGCCGACCTGGGGGATCGTGGCGTGCGACTCGTCGACGATGAGAAGGAAATCTTTCGGAAAATAGTCGAGCAACGTCGGGGGCGGTTCGCCGGGCGCCCGTCCGCTCAAATGTCGCGAGTAGTTCTCGATGCCGTGGCAGTAGCCCATAGCTCGAATCATCTCCAGATCGAACTTCGTCCGCTGCGCGATCCGCTGCGCCTCCACCAACTGATTTGTCTTCCTGAAGTACGCCACCCGCGCATCCAACTCTTCCTCGATCCCCGTAATCGCCCGTTCGTATCGATCGGGGGCGATCAGGTAATGCGTATTGGGGTAGACCGCGAACTTCGGAAGTTTTCCAAGCGACTTGCCCGTCAGCGGATCGATTTCGTGGATCGCGTCGACGACGTCACCGAACAACTCGATGCGCACGGAGCGCGCCTCGTTCGATGCCGGGAAAATTTCGATGACATCGCCCCGGGCGCGAAACGTCCCGCGGTGAAAATCGACGTCGTTCCGCGCATACTGAATCTCGACGAGCTTGGAAAGAATCTTCTCGCGGCGGATCTCCATCCCCTCTTCAAGGTACACCACCATCCCGTGATAGACCTCCGGCGATCCTAATCCGTAGATGCAGGACACCGAAGAGACGATCAGCACGTCGTTCCGCTGCAGCAGCGAGGTCGTCGCCGCATGGCGCATCTGATCAATCGCGTCGTTGATCGACGAATCCTTAGCGATATACGTGTCGGTCTGGGGAATGTAGGCTTCCGGCTGGTAGTAGTCGTAATAACTGATGAAATACTCGACGGCATTGCGGGGAAAGAACTGCTTGAATTCTTGGTAGAGCTGGCCGGCGAGGGTCTTGTTGTGTACCAGGACGAGCGTGGGTTTCTGGACACGCGCGACGACGTTCGCCATCGTGAAGGTCTTGCCGGAGCCGGTCACACCGAGCAAGGCTTGGTGCTTTCGGCCTTCTTCGATGCCGGCCACCAGTTTCTCAATGGCCTGTCCCTGATCACCGCACGGTTTGAACGGGGCTTCGAGTGTGAATGGCGGCATCGCGCTGACCCTCAAACAGTCACTGTAGCATGCCGAAGGGGGGGCTTCACAAACAACAGGCCGGCTCGGCCGACGGTCGAGCCGGCCGAGCAGGCAGGCTTGCGTCAGCGGCCGAATCGTCTCGGCGCACCGTACGAGTTCCTGTGGTGACCGGCGGAAGCGCCGTTTCCGCGCGTGTGAGCCGCCTGCGGCGTCTGATGGCCGCGGCGGGTTCTACCCTGGTGCGAATGCAGCTCCTCCGTTTGCGGCGCCGCCGTCCGCGGCATTTCCGCCATCGCCGGGAGCGGTAGCCTGGTCGTCTGAATTCTCAGTTGACGGACCAGACGAAGATACTCCCGCTCCTCCGCTTGGGACAGGATCAAGAACGTGGCGCCTTCCTTCTCGGCCCGACCCGTACGTCCCGAACGGTGTACGTACGAGTTGGGATTCACCGGCAACTCGTAGTGGATGACCTGCGCAACGTCCGGAATATCCAACCCGCGCGCCGCCACATCCGTCGCCACAAGCGACTTGAGCCGCCCGGCCCGAAATGCGCCGAGCGTCCGCTCGCGCTGGGCCTGGCTGTGATTGCCCGTGATGGCGCCGACCGAGGCGGACTCGCCGCCCAGCTTGGAGGCTAATCGCCTCACCTTATACTTCTGATCACAGAACACCATCGACCGTTCCCCGGCCTTGACGGTCTGCAACAGCGTGTGTACCAATTGCGTGCGGGAATGTTCCGCCGGCACCACGTAGTAGGCATGGGTGATCGTGGTCGGACTACTGACGCCGGGATCGACTGAAATCCTGGCCGGATTCCGCTGCATGCTTTGGGCGAGCTGTTGGATCTCACCGGAAAACGTCGCCGAGAACAGCAGTGTCTGGCGCTCCTTCGGCAACAGGTTTAGAATCCGCTGGATGTCGCGCAGAAATCCCCGGTCCAGCATCTGATCCGCTTCATCCATGACCAGATACGTGACCGCTCCTAGATGAAGGTGTTTGGATCCGGCCAAGTCGAGCAGCCGCCCCGGCGTGCCTACAACGACCAGAGGCGGGCGTTGCAGCGCGCGATAGTGGCGCTCGATCGGCGTCCCGCCGTAGACGGAAAGTGAGGACACCGCCGGAGGCGCGTATTTCCGCAACTCGTTTTCAATCTGAAGCGCCAGTTCTCTTGTCGGCGCCAGAACCAAAAACTCCGGGTGCTGGGAGTCGGGCCTCAGGCCGACCGAAGTCCGGCCGTTCTCCGCGGCACCCGAGCGCCGGAGCGCTCTCTCGATCAAGGGAAGGAGGAATGCGAGAGTCTTGCCGCTCCCTGTCTTGGCTTGCGCCATGATATCCCGGCCGTCGCGCGCCGGGGCAATCGCGGCCTGCTGGATCGGCGTCGGCGTCGTCAGCCCGGCCTGTTTCAGACGCTGGGCAAGGAACGCGGGTAGACTCATCTCGTCGAACGTAGACATAAAACTCCTTTACTGTTGATAGACTTCCTGGGACTGCTAGACGACCGATCAGACGGTCGAGGTACGCATCGTAAGGATGGGCAATACTAGGAAGGGAATAAGCGGGGCCGCCTTCGGGCGGCCCCGACGTGCAATGAACGGCTTGCGTCTAGTGCCGGCCGCCACCGAACCCGCCGCGGCCTCCGCCGCCGGACCGTGGCTCTTGCGGGCGCGCTTCGTTGACCGTCAACGTGCGGCCGCCCAGTTGGGTACCGTTCAACGCGGTAATCGCAGCCTGAGCTTCCGAATCGCTGGACATTTCCACGAAGCCGAAGCCCCGGGACTGACCAGTGAACTTATCGGTAATGATTCGGGCTGACGCCACGGCTCCATGCGCAGCGAAAAGGTCGCTCAACTGCTGCTCGGTTGTGGAATACGGCAAACCCCCAACGTAAATCTTCGAACCCATCGGGTTCCTCCTTTGAGAAAATGGTGTTGTCTTGGACTCGAGAAGAGGTGAGGAAGGGATGGGCCGAAGGCGCAAACACGATGGCGACTCAGGTCGACTTCCGATCAGATCCCGGAACAACCAAAACAACAACCGTCTAGGCCTTGTCACTCTCTACTGTATCGCCACCAGGCCTTTCGCAGCGACACACATCGGTGACTCTACTCCACCACCCCGTCAATTGCAAGTATCGAGACATTTTGAGCTCCTGCCCCAGCGGCGTCTTTCATCGAGGAACGGGGAAAGAGAGACCGGGGATGGTCCGAAACGATTCCTACAAGTTCTCGAAAACCAAGGACGTTTCTCTATTGACGGCGCATGGTTCCGGGAACCTTCTTCGCATGAAAACCTCGAAAGCAGGAAGCGTCTCGCCGATCTCGTCTTTTGCGCAATTAGGACGGGGGAAAGCGTCTATCGGTCCGTCTTCAGCGGCGGGACCGATCAAGGGGGCAGGCGCAGCCGCGGATCATTTTTTCAGATCAAGGATGTCTTGCTGCCGGCGATCGCGCTCGCGGAGAATTTCCTTCCGCCGTTGCCAACGATTCCAGGTCCACCATTTCAATTTTTCGCGGAAGGTTACTACCGGCGGTCGAGCGCTGCCCCCGGGAGCATGTTGGAAATCATACCCTTCGTGGCAATCGCGGTTGTCAAAAAATCGCTTGTAGAGATGATCGTAGATGCCCGTGGATGAGTCCCCTGACGCCACGCTTTCCTCCCTAACGACAGCCCGTCAAGATAGTAACGCGTCCAGTTGGCCCGGTTCGGAAACCGGTTGAGAACAGGTCTGCCCCTCGCAGACGTAGGCTGTCGGATTTCCGCCGAGCGCCGTCTTCCCGACCGCCGGCGGTAAGTCCGTTTCTCCCGACCGCCTAGGCTCTTCGACCGTCAACAGAATGCGGTTTGGAAGGTACCGTTGATGCACGGTCCGCAGCAGCCCTTCCGTCAACGGATTCCCGCGCTCGCCCACTACTACGATCTGCTTCGGATGCGAAAGGTACCAATCCAATGCGCATACCATACTGGATGCCCCGTAGGGATTCCGGTCCATCAGACCGTGAAACAGGGAGAGAATCCGCTCCGCGCGGCTATGATAGCGTTCTTCCCCGGTGAAATAGAAGAGCCTCAAGAACACCGCCGTCGCAACGGCATTGCCCGAAGGCAGGGCGCTGTCGACTCCCGGCTTCATCCGCTGGAGCAGCGGTTCATGATCGTGGCTGGTGAAGAAACAGCCGCCGCCGTCTCGGTCGTCCCAGAAACGAGCCAGGATTTCCTCCGCCACCTCACACGCTTGATCCAGATACCAACGGTGAGAGGTCGCTTCGAACGCGTCAAGCAGCGCCGTCGCCAGCCAGGCGCTGTCGTCCAGATAGCCGTTCAATCGTCCTCGCCCGTCGGCCACCGCGCGATATACACGGCCGCCGGCCCTGGCATAATCCACAAGAAATGTGAGCGCCTTCTCGGCTACCGCGAGATAGCCGGGAACCCCGAGCGTATGGTAGGCATCGAGAAACGCGGACACCATCATCGCGTTCCAGCTGGTCAAGACGTTCTCGTCGCGTTGGGGTTTCACCCGACGTTCGCGCACGGCCAGCAGTTTGGCCCGCGCCGGTTTCAGCAGCGCGTCGGCCTGCTCCTGTGCTTCCGGCGACAGATCCCGTGTGGCCAAACGATGCAGCACGCACTTCCCTTCGAAGTTTCCCCCTTCGCGCATCCCGTAGTGGCGGCAAAACTCTCCGCCTAATTCCGCACCGAGCACCGACGTGATCTCCGACGGGTCCCATACGAAAAAGGCTCCCTCGCGGCCTTCGCTGTCCGCATCCTGGGCGGCAAAGAATGCCCCGTCCGGATGAGTCAACTCGCGCCGGACATAATCGAGCGTCTCTTCCACCACCTGGCGGAACCGGCCTTCCTTCGTCAAACGCCATCCATCCAGATAGATCCGCACCAATTGCGCGTTGTCGTAGAGCATCTTTTCAAAGTGCGGGATCATCCACTGTCCGTCGACCGCATACCGGTGGAACCCTCCGCCAAGATGGTCGTAGATTCCCCCTGCCGCCATGACCCGCAATTGAAAGAGCACCTGCTGTCGCAAGGGATCATCCTTGGTGCGGGCGGCACAGCGCAGCATGAGGCTCAGCGGCGGGACCGTCGGAAACTTCGGCCCGTCACCGAATCCTCCATGGACCGGATCAAGTAAGCGGGCGAGTTCAGTTCCCGCATGATCGAGAAGGCGACTAGTCAGCGGCTCATCGGTCGGTTTCGGCGATCCCACGCGCTTCAGCCCGACCTTGACCCGTTCCACGTTTTTCGCCACTTCGTCACGGTGCTGCCGATAGGCGTCCGTCACGCCGTGAAGCACATCCGGGAACGACGGCAAATCGAACTTCGCTACGGGCGGAAAGTACGTGCCGCCGTAGAACGGCTCCTGATCGGGGGTCAGGAACATCGTAAGCGGCCACCCTCCCGTCCTTCCGGTAAAAACCTGCACGGACTTCTGGTAGATCTCGTCAAGATCGGGACGCTCTTCCCGATCCACTTTGATGTTGACGAAATACCGGTTCATGACCGCGGCGATCTCGGCGTTTTCGAAACATTCGTGCGCCATGACATGGCACCAGTGACAGGCGGAGTAGCCGATCGAGAGAAGGATCGGCTTGTCTTCCTTCTTGGCCCGTGACAATGCCTCCGGCCCCCAGGGATACCACTCAACCGGATTGTCGGCATGTTGTCTCAGATAGGGGCTGGCTTCCGTGATGAGACGATTGGGAATGCGCCCGGTGTCCGACTGATCCATCGATGCCCCTCCGCACTGTGACGCGCCATAGTACCGTGCCGTTCGGCCCCCTGCAATGGCGCGCGGCCGTGGTATAGTGGAGTGCCCCGATCCGTTTTCCGACCGGAACGTCCCGCTGATGAAGATCCCTTTGCTCACTTGCGCGCTCTCCTCCTTCGTACTTTGCGCAGTCGGCCAAACCACGGCCGCTTCCCTCGACTCCGCGCTTTCGACGGATGACTGGCTTCAGAAAGCCCTGAACGAGATCTCCGCCGAGAGAATGCTCGGGGACATCCAGACGCTATCCAGTCCGTTGTTCCTCGGACGGCAGACAGGCACCGAGCAAGACAGCGCATCGGCAACGTTCGTGGCGGATCGATTCAGCACCCTCCGCCTGCACCGCGCTTCGGCGCCTTTTCCCCAGGAGGCGACGAATCCTCTTCCCGGATTCGAGTGGAAACAGGCCGGTCCTGTCCGGGTCACGACCATATCCGATCACCCCATTCTGCAGATCGAATCCTCGCAGGACAGGGCGTCCGTACAGGTAGGCCGGGAGTTTCTTCCGGTTCTTGACTCGCCTTCAGTGGCGACGGAAGCTCCGGTCGTCTTTGTGGGTTACGGGCTCGTCGATCCAACGCAGAACATCGACGAGTATGCGGGACTGGACGTGCGGAACAAGATCGTTCTGTTTCTACGAGGCAAGCCGGACGGCTACGCCGGTCCGTTCAGCCACGCCGACAAAGAACGCATCGCCAAGCGGTCGGGCGCAGCGGCCTATCTCACTGCTACCGGGCCGATCTTAAGCCCCTACGAGAAGCGGCGCGGAGTGACGGGCCGCCCGAGTGCATTCTATTCAACAGGGCTCCCCGATGATCAGTTACCCGGCGCATGGATCAGCACCGAACTCGCCGAGGCCATACTGCAGAATGGAACGAAGGGCCGCGTTCGGCTACGCGATCTCCAGGACGAATTAAACCGCTCCGGCCTTCCTCAATCACGGTCCCTCGACCTCACCGCCCGCATGGAATGGGAAAGCCGGACAACGACGGGGACGCTCTTCAACATCGCCTCCATAATCAGAGGCTATGCCCCCAATAGTGATGAGGCCGTGCTGATCGGAGCCCACCGGGACCATTTCGGGCGGCAGGCGGGCCTGTTGTTCGCCGGAGCCGACGACAATGCTTCGGGCACGGCGGTACTATTGGAAGTCGCCCGCGTCATGGCCTCCTCCCCAGTCGCGCCGAAACGATCGGTGCTGTTTCTCTCGTTCAGCGGAGAAGAGCAGGGCTTATTAGGATCGAAACTCTACGTGTCGCGGCCGATCGTCCCCTTGCCGAAGACCGTTGCGATGATCAACATTGATCATGCGGGAATCGGGAACGGGAGACTGACGATCGGTGTCACGGGACTTGAGAAGGAGAAGGCCCAGACAGTCGGTCTGTTGGCCAGCCTCGGCGACAAACTCGATGTGTTTGGATTCTTTCCGGGCGGGGACCACGTCCCGTTCAAGGAGGCCGGCGTGCCGACGGTGACGGTGGTCAGCGGAGGCATCCATCCCCATTTTCATCAGCCCGCCGACACGGCCGACACGATTAATCCCTCGATCCTCACGGCCGCCGCGCAGTACGTGCTTGCCCTCGCATGGCAATTGGCAAATGCACCATAAGATCTTCGAACGGGAGGTTGATGTCGAGGCTAAGCTCGGCCTGAACCTTAACCTGGGGGCTAGGGAATATCGTCGAGCAGCGTCGATTGGATCGGAAGGAGCGGAGGCGTTCTGCGTGGAGGACCTGGAAGCACAAGCGGTGAGCCGACCTGGTTGGCCCCTTGGATCAGCCCGATCGAAAGTTGGGGCCCCAGCGTGGTCACCGCCCCGCTCCACGCCTGGCCGGTGGTGGGATTGCGAAAACTGAACGACTGGAAGTTGTTGCCGGAGTTGTAGAGAAATCCTTGCGTGCCCTGATTGTCGAGGTACAGATTGCCGGGTCCCGTCAGGTTGAAAAGCGGCGCCACGCCGCCGTCGAAAGACCGAACGCTGGACACGGTTTGAGCCTCGGCCCGGAGCGTGACTCCCGAGCACGCGATGAACACAGCGAGAAAACCCGCCGCATAGACGGGAAACCGTAACACATGAACCCGATGACAGGCGACCATGAACTCATTATAGTATGGGACGAAGTCCGCTGTCGACCAAAGGGGGATCTATGAACCATGACATCACCAAGAGGCGTCGGCGAACCGGGACGCTGACGATCCTGGGATTCGGGTTGCTCTTGGCGCCTCAGCCTGCCGCCGCCGATGACGGGTCCAGGACTCCCCAGACCGAGCGGCGCCAAGCCATTTCGCTCTCCGATGCCGCCGTACGGGCGCTCAAGAACAATCTGGACATCAGCATCAGTCGTCAAACCAAGGAAAGCCGCTTGACCGACATCGTCGTCGAACAGGCGAAATTCGATCCGACCCTGAGCGTGAACGGCCAGTACAACCGGACGGTCAACCCTCTCAACCGTCCGGTTTTCGGAGGCACAGGCGGCGCCCTGAACAGCGTGGAGACTTTCGATCAGCGCAACCATTCCGTAACGGTCGACGCCACCACCAACCTGCTCACAGGCGGCAACGTTGATCTGAACTACAGTCCGGCGCGTTCAAATGTAAATCAGAGCGTCGCATCCGGATTCCTCTTCAATCCCGCCTGGACCGGCGGCCTGGCCTTGACGGTGACGCAACCGTTGCTGCGCAACGCAGGTATCGACGTGAACAAGACGTTCATTCTTATCGCCCAGAATAACGCCACCGTAGAAGAGCACGTCTTCCGCGACCGGGTGCTTACCGTGCTCGCGACGGTGGAGCAGACGTACTGGGAGGTCGTCTTCGCGAACGAAAACCTGAAGGTTGCGGAAGCCGCCTTGAAGGCCGCGCAGGAGCTCCTCGCAAGCAATCGCGCGAAACAGAAAGCCGGCGTAATGTCGATTGTTGACGTCCTCCAGGCCGAAGCGGCCGTGGCTTCGCGTGTCGAGCAGGTGCTGGTCGCCGAGAAGGCCATTCGTGACCAAGAGGATCAATTGCGGCGGCTGTTGAATCCCGGGGAGGAAGAATTGCGACTCGACATGCGCTTGATCCCGCAGGATCAGCCGGCCGTCGCGTTGCAACCGATCAGCCTGCAGGAAGCCATCGACATCGCCATCGAGAAGCGTCCCGAGATCGTGCAGGCCAAGAAGAATATCGACACGAGCCAGCTGAATACGAAGTTCGCCAAGAACCAGCTGCTGCCGACGCTTTCCTTCCAGGGGACGATGGGCATGGCCGGATTGGGCGGCGACTACGGCGACTCCGTGAACCGCAACTTCAGCGGCGACTTCTACAACTACGGCGCGGGGCTTGTGCTGAGTTATCCCCTGGGAAACCGTTCCGCCTGGAGCACCTACAGCAGGCGGCAACTCGAAGGCAAGAATGCCGAAGCGTCGCTCGTCAGCGTGCGCCAACAGATCATCGTGGGCGTGCGGGAAGCCGTCCGGCGCGTCCAAACGGATTTCAAGCGCATTGAAACGACCAGATCGGCGCGCATCATGGCGGAGAAGCAACTGCAGGCGGAGCAGGAACGGCTGAAGGTCGGCCTGAGCACGACCCGATTCGTCCTGGATTTCCAGCGCGATTTGGCTACGGCCCAGGGCAACGAATTGCGCGCGATCGTGGATTACAACAAGTCGCTGTCGAACCTCGAGCGCCACAAGGCCACGACCCTGGACCGCTACAATCTGCAACTCCAGTAGCGGTCCATGCCGAGCGGCGAGGTGAGTCTTCCCCAGAGGAAGACCCAGGATCTTGAGCAGGGCGCGGCCTTCGCGCTGTTTCCCCTGATTTCCACTCTCGTCTACTACGCCCTCCCCGACTCGCTCCAGTCCTCCACCCTGGCGCAATTCGCTCCGCAGATCATGGCGTACCTGGGCCTCACATTCTGGGCGGCGCGAAACGACGCAATTCCGGCGAAGCTCGGACTAAAGGGCCAGAAGCTCCTGCCGGGTATGAAAATCGGACTTGCGACCGGCATCATCTTGGGTTGCGCCAATACTCTCATGATCTTGCAGCTCGTTCCCGCCTTGGGATACGACATCGCCTTTCTCAAAGAAACGCCGCACGCCCAGATCCCCCAGTGGATCATGGTCCCGTGGTTCATTTGCGGGATCGCTCTCTTTGTGGAACTGAACTTTCGGGGATTTCTCCTGGGGCGGCTCGCGGCACTCGAATCCAGCCTGTGGCGGTCAAGCTTCGGGCGCCGCTGGTCGCCCTTGGCGGTGCTGAGCAGCGCTCTCGTGTTCGCGTTCGACCCGTTCATGACTGCCACCTTCCAGCATTTGCACTGGATCGCCGTGTGGGATGGGATCGTCTGGGCGGTCATCTGGGTCCGCTCCCACAATCTGTATGCCACGATGATCGCCCATGCAATCGAGGTCATCGTCATGTATAGTGCCGTTCGCGCCGCCCTGGGGCCGTAGTCGTGGTATGAATCCTTCGTTTTCCAGCCATCTCGTCAACGACTGTTTCGGCGATCCCGGCGTCTACGTGGAGGTTCGCTGGTCGAAACGCGCGTTGCTCTTCGACCTGGGCCAGAACGACGCGCTCGGTCCGACCCGCCTGCTGCGCGCCACCGACATTTTCGTTTCCCATACCCACATGGACCACTTTATCGGGTTCGACACCGTCGTCCGCGTCGCACTGGGGCGAGGGAAGGCGCTCCGGCTCTATGGACCTCCGGGCTTGGTCGACAACGTGAACGGCAAACTGCGCGGATACACCTGGAATCTGGTCGACGGGTATCCTCTCACGATCGAAGTCCATGAGTTTCACCGGCACGAGATCAGGCACGTCGTCTTCCGCGCGACGGACGGATTTGTTCCGGAGGAACTGCCCCAGCGTCCGCTTTTCGTCCAGAATGAGACCGGCCTATTCACCGTCCTGGACGAGCCGATGTTCACGGTGAAGGCCGCGGCCCTGAACCATCGCATATCTTCCTTCGCATACAGTTTGGAGGAGCAGCGCCATATCAATGTCAACAAGCAAAAGCTGCATGAGGCGGGTCTTCCCGTCGGGGGATGGCTGAAAGAGGTCAAGCAGTACGTCTGGGAGGGAAGACCGGATGACTTTCGGTTTACCGCCGTCCTGTTCCATGAGCATCAACGCCGGGATCAGGAGTTCACGCTCGGTCAAATCAAAAACCGGTTTCTGACCATTTCACGAGGCCAGAAATTGGCCTATGTCGTGGATGCCCGGTATGACTCGGAAAACGAAGCCAAAATCGTGGCGCTGGCGCAAGGGGCGGACGTATTCTACTGTGAATCCCCGTACATGGATGCGGACCATGAAAAAGCGCGGGATCGGTATCACCTGACCGCCAGACAGGCCGGAGTCATGGCGCGGAAGGCCCGGGTGCGCGACCTTGTGGTGTTTCATTTCTCACCACGTTATACGGGGCACGGCGACGCGATCGAGCAGGAAGCGATGGACGCCTTTCATGGAATCTGAGGAGATCCCGACATGAACGAGCTGTTCAAGTACACGATTTACTTTTTGCTCGGCGGAACCATCGTCAGTCTTTCAACCTATCTGGGCTCGCAGGGGCGATCCTTTCTCGCCGCATTTGCAAGCACCTTTCCCGCCATTACGGGCGCGACCTTCATCCTGATCTACTTGAACGGGGGCAGCGACTCCCTGGTCGGCTACGCAAAGAATCTGCTGTGGTTCGTTCCCCCGTGGCTGGTCTACGTGACCGGCATGATCGTAGGCGTTCCTAGATTGGGATTCTGGCCGGCGACGGTTCTTTCGCTCACGCTCTACATGGGCTGCGTCGGCATACTGAAGCTGACCCTCCGGTGAGTCCAACCCGGTCGCACCGGACAGAACAAGGAAGGGCTGACGGGAGAATTCCGGGAGGTTTGGGTGAGGTGTCGACGACGTGACCTGCGGAACGCCTGCGGTTGCCTTACGCCGCGGAGCCGAAGTGAAGACGGCTCATTTCGCCCATGGCTGAGACCAGCTGGTCGATCGATTCCGTCACGGCGACACTGGCCTTGTGGGACGGCCCTTTTCCGCCGGCCCAGATATCGGGCGGGTTCTCGATCTCGCGCACATTCCTGCAGAACTGCGTCAGCGACTGTTTCCAGTACACCTGGTCGCTCTCTGCATTCAGAAAATGTTCCCGATCGAGCGTAAACGGCTGATCGAACTGTTTGGCCCGCATTTGCCACATCTGTTCCATGGCTTGTTGCCGTTCCGGACTGAAATCCATTCCCGCAGCCCGCTCATTCAACGCCGCAAACAAGCCCCCCACCACACGTTCGACTTGAGCCTCCGGAAACATGCCGACACAAGACTGGACGATCAGGTATTTGTGAAAGAGGAAAACTTCCGCGCTGATGCGGGATTCATTGGCCGATGGATCGTAGGCCCTCGCCAGTTCTTTGAGCGCTTCCCCGGAAGGCCCCTCGAGACTGGAGCCCAATAGGAGGGCCAACTGGCGACCGATCTGGAGGTAGTCGGCGGGAACGGAAGACCGGTTCATGGACGACGTCATCCTTTACGCCATCGGACGGTGCTTCACAAAATGTGCAAGGGCATTCCGCGGGAGCATCGATTCGCGCTCATCCTCTCATCCACGGACAGAATCGGAAAGAGAATCCACGATTCTCGCCGTGATGCCCGCGCGAGATGCGAACCCTCATTGAAGCCGATCCTTCCCCTTGCTAGGATGCAGGGTTGTGCTCGTGGAGGAATCCCTCATTGTTCAGCACTAGCAAACCGAACCGCTCCGCCGCCGGCTTGATCGTCGAGGGAGCGCGTCAGAATAACCTCAAGAACATCTCCCTCAGCATCCCCCACAATCAAGTCACCGCCATCACCGGGCTCTCCGGTTCCGGCAAGTCTTCACTCGCCTTCGACACGCTATATGCAGAGGGCCAGTGGCGCTATGTCGAATCGCTGTCGACCTACGCCAGGATGTTTCTAGACAAGGTCGCTCGCCCCGACGTCGACCGCATCCTGAACATACGCCCCGCCATCGCCATCGAACAGAAGAACCAAGTTCGGACCGCGCGCTCGACCGTCGCGACAACCACCGAAATCGCCGATCTCCTGCGTTTGCTTTTCGCGAAGATCGGCAAGCCCTTCTGTCCGGACTGCCGCCGGGAAGCCCGCGCCTTCCATCCCGCCGCAGTCGCCGAGGATCTCTTGAATCAATGCCCCGATGCGCGGGCTATGGTGCGCTTTCCGATCGCCGTCCCGTCTGCCAGAAACGAGTCGTCCTTCGTTCAGTCGTTGCTGCTCAAAGGATTCACCAGATTGAAGGCCGGCGATGAACTGATCGATCTGCATGAGCCCGTGCCGCTTAGCCTCCATAAACAGCCGTCGCTTCACGTCGTGTTGGACCGCCTCGTCATCAGAGCCGACACCCGATCACGTTTGACCGAATCGATTGAAACTGCCTTCAGGGAAGGAGAAGGGCGTTGCTCGGTCGAGGTCGTCGATCAAGGTATCCGCTCCTACTGCACCAGCTTCCTTTGTCAACTATGCGGTCGGACTTTCGAGCCTTTGAGACCCATCCTTTTCTCGTTCAACCACGCGCTCGGCGCCTGCCCCGAGTGTAAAGGCTTCGGCAACGTGCTGCGCTACGATCCGGAGTTGGTGATTCCGGATCGCAATAAGTCGCTGATACAAGGTGCGATCGAACCTTGGAGCAAACCGAGCGCAGACTGGTGGCAGAAACAAATGCTGTTGGCGATGAAACGCAGGGGCGTAGACCTCACGGTTCCCTACAGGTTGCTCCCCGAAGAAACACAACAAGTGCTCTGGAACGGCGACAAGAGCTTTGATGGGATCAACGACTTCTTCGAATACTTGGAAGGGAAGCGGTACAAGCTTCACGTCCGCGTACTGCTGAGCCGGTACCGCACTCCGTTCGACTGCCCCGGTTGTCACGGCAGCCGCCTGAGACCGGAAGCGCTCTTCGTCATGCTGGCCGGCAGGAATATTCATGAGGTCACCGAGCAGACCGTCGAGCGGGTGATGGACTGGCTCCATCAACTGGCTCTCAGCCCGTTCGAGCAGAAAATCGCCGGTGATATCCTGCGCCAACTTGAGGCCAAGCTCGGATTTCTCCGGCGCGTAGGACTTGGCTATCTCACCCTCGCCCGCCAAACCAAGACCTTGTCGGGCGGTGAAGCCCAACGCGTCTCGTTGGCCAATCAACTGGGCGCCAGGCTGGTCGGCACCCTGTACGTGCTCGACGAGCCGACGATCGGACTGCATGCGCGCGATACGGATCTGTTGGCCGGGATCCTCCGCGATTTGGCTGCGCGCGGGAACACGGTCGTCGTCGTCGAACACGACCGCCGCATGATCGAATCGGCCGACTACCTCGTCGAGTTGGGACCGCAGTCGGGCGACAAAGGCGGCGAGCTCGTCTGCGCGGCCCCGACAGAGGAATTCATTCATGACCGGCGCGCGCTCACGGCCCGTTATCTTAGAGGCGAGGAGCAGATTCCGCTTCCGAAAACCCGCCGCTCCGGCAACGGCAAGTTTCTCGTCATCGCCGGCGCCAACGAGCACAATCTGAAGGATCTGGTCGTGCGCTTTCCCCTCGGCATGCTGATATGCGTCACAGGCGTCTCAGGATCGGGTAAGAGCACGCTCGTCGAAAATACGCTCTACCGGGCGCTCGCCCGCGCCTTCCGGGTGGAATCGCTTCCGATGGGACGGTTCAAAGCCATCAAGGGCATCGAGCATCTGAGCGGCGCCCGGCTCATCGATCAGCAGCCGATCGGACGGACTCCACGCTCGAACCCGATCACCTATCTCAAGGCATTCGATGAAATCCGGCAGCTCTTCGCTTCGGAGCGCGAAGCCTTACGCCGGGGATTCACGCCGGGCCACTTTTCATTCAACGCGGAAGGCGGACGCTGCGAGCGGTGCGAGGGGGCGGGGGTCGTGAAGCTGGAAATGTATTTCTTCGAAGACATTTACGCGCCATGCGACCTCTGCGAAGGCAACCGCTTCAAAGCGGAAGTCCTTAAGATTCGATACCGAGGAAAGACCGTTGCGGAGGTGCTGGCCATGACCGTGGACGAGGCGCTCTCCTTCTTCACCGGAGCGCCGAAGCTTCAGGAACGGCTGCATCTATTGGCGAGTATCGGCCTCGGGTACCTACGATTGGGACAATCCGCGACCACGCTCTCAGGCGGAGAAGCGCAGCGGCTGAAAATCGCGGCGGAACTCAGCGTGAACGGGGACAGGCGTCGGCGGGGACTGCTCCCAGAAGGGGCTGTCCCCCTTTCTAGCAGGAGCCGATCCCCCGGCATGCTCTATATCATGGACGAGCCGACTACCGGCCTGCACATGGACGACGTGAAGAAACTTCTGGCGGTTCTG
Source organism: Nitrospira sp. (assembly GCA_037445005.1). GTDB lineage: Bacteria > Nitrospirota > Nitrospiria > Nitrospirales > Nitrospiraceae > Nitrospira_C. The sequence goes on along the minus strand of JBBILH010000046.1, from coordinate 4,998 downwards.
CACAAGCTGGTCAACGCAGGCAACACGCTTGTCGTGGTGGAACACAATCTCGATGTGATCAAGTCGGCCGATTGGATCATCGACCTCGGCCCGGAGGGCGGCGCGGCAGGCGGTCAGATCGTCGCAGAAGGGAGGCCGGAGCAAGTCGCGAAGATTACGGCGTCACATACAGGGCGGTTACTCTCACCGGCACTCACTACCCCTTCGATGCATTACTCTGCGCCCGGTCCTCCATGAGGTCGGTCGGTTTCGCTAGTTGAAGGCTCCCCCGCCAGTTTCTTGTGCAGATAGTTCTTGCTCGCCGTCGTGATGACGAAGGCCAAACCGATGGCGATGGGCACAAAGACCGCCGAGGCGATGTTGGCATTCTTGATCCATCCCGCGTCGTGAAGCCCCTTGAAGATGTACCCGGCCAGCCCCGCCAAGTAATAGGCGATCACGATCACCGACAGACCCTCGACCGTGTGCTGGAGGATCACCTGACTCTTGGTTGTCTTGTCGACCGATTGCAAGAGCGTCAGGTTCTGCGCCTCCACAATGAGGTCTACCCGCGTGCGAATAATCGAAATTATCCCTTCAAATCCTGCCCGTAACGTATCGATTCTCTTAAGCAATTGCTGATAGCCTTCTGAGACTCCGGTGATCCCGCTTAGGACATAGTCCGACACGGGACGATAGGAGTCCAACGGCTGTTCCACCAGGGCGGAAAGCGTAGAATGCACGATCCTGTCGTAGGGCACCGAGGCGGAGAGTTCAAAGTGCAGCCGGCCTGCGATCCGATTGGTTTTCAGGAGATCCTGAGTGAGGCTGTTCAGCCAGCGCTGGAGGGTTTGCGAGTCGGCATGCCCGATGTGAGCCGTGATGATCTCGCGCTGCTTCAGGTGCACCTGTTCAAACTTGTAAACTTGATCGATGGCGGCGGAGAACAGCGGCTTCTGCATGAGCAACAAATGGTAGTAGGTTTCGATCCGCACCACGGCGTCCACGATGTCTTTTAGTCGTGACGCCTGCCGGTCCGGCGCACCCAAGACGACCAGGTATCGCTCTCTCCCCTGTTCGTCCGGCGTAAAGCTGGTGACGAGGCTCGTATGCTCGCCGAAGATTCTGCTGCCGTAGATGACCGGACCGGGAAACAACTCCCGCAGCCTCTCGCGAGCCGGCAAGGGATCTTTCGAGAGCAGGATATCCAGGCGACAGACTTCGGTCCCCAGTGGCTCCCCGGGAAACCGGTACCCGTGGAAGGCCAGCGATCCGAACGAAACATCCGGCAGGGTGCCGGCGGGCAGATGCCAGATTTGATGATTGTAGTATTCGGTATGGGCCTGCCACACCAGGATAAGCCGCTCGCCGACTTCCGTTTCCTTGACCCCGTAGCCGAAATTGTCGCGGAGCACCGTGGTGGACGCCGGCACTTTCAGCGACGACAGGAGTTGCTCAAATTCTCGGCGGCTCTCGGCCCGCTGGGTCGGAGGATCCGACATCCGGAAGGCCTTGTAGTGCACGTGGGCCGGCGCGCGCAGCCAGTCTGCCAACGGCATGCCGGGCCGTTCATGCAATTTCTTCAACAAGTCTTCGGTCGCCGGCTGCGGCACTTCTGCTTGCTCCATGCTTTCCGGTCCTTTCTCGGTTCGATCACAATCCCGGCCGCTTGTCGGCCATGACCATCAAGTTCAGATCGCCGTCGGCTCGGCGAACGTCCAAACCCAGCGTCTCTCCCGCTTCCACTCGGCAGATTTGTTTGGCCTCCTGCTCGGTTCTCACGGCGCTCAACGACGAGCCGTTGCAGGCCACCACCCGGTCGCCGACTCTGAGCCCGGCCTTCTCGGCCGGAAGCCCGCTGCGCAGTTCCCGCACTAGGTAGAATCGAACCCCCTTTTCCTCCAAGAGTTCCCAGTTCACGCCGATCCGGCCCGACCCGAGCAGACCGGTCTGCGAACCAAATCGGGCCAACATCCGGTGAAGAATCAAGCGCGCGGAGCCTTCCGGATCATCCGTCAAGGGATCGGCCATATGGCCTTCTCCGCTGAACAGGAGCAGGCCGGTTTCGACGTCGATCATTCGCAAGGCCAACGACACACGATGCATCCGCTCCTGCTCATGGCGCTCCCATTGCTGCACCTCGCCGACGATGATGGCCTGGGCGCCGACCAGCCTGCCGACTTTCAGCACATTGGCATCGTCCGAATGGGTCAACTGTATCAGTTGCTCCTTCAGAACTTCGTCGAGCTTCGCCCGCTCCACCATATGCACGTCCAGATCCAGCATCAGCGTGGTCACGATGCCGGCAACCCGCGATCCGGTGCCCTGCATGCCGGGCGCGTCCTCGAACAACATCACCGCCATCGTCCGGTACCGATCGATCGTCTCACGATCGATCGGGCCGTTGCCGGACACCACCGGCTCAGGTCTGCTCGCCCCATTTTGAGAGAGGGGCGGCGCCCCGCTCGCGGCGCAGGCCCGGCGCCGTTGGAGGATGGCGGCAGGAGGCCCCCAGGCGCAGAGTTCCTCATTCACCAGAATCACATGCTGTGGATATTCGCGCTGGTGCTCGGAGGCGATGTTGGTGAACGGATAGAAGAGACAGCCGCCGACCCAAACCGACAGCGGACAGAGCGCGAGTTCATACAGCCATTGTTTGCGCGCGGTGAGCGAATATTCCCAAACGAGCATCCTCCCGTCGTCGCGCAAGACACGATCCGGGCGCCCGATTTCCTCAACAACCTGCGCTTTGGTCATCGGAACCGAGAGCTTGTCGAGTTTCGCTTCCGACTTGACGATCGTGTATCCGACCCCGCACGCGGAGAGCAGGCCGGCGGGCAGTGAGAGTAGGAGGCTTACCAGAAGTGCGGATCGCGCGCCAGTCGCAACACCCCGATGTGCCATGCCGGAGCGTACCATTCCCTGCGGCGGCCCCGCAATGCAGCCTGGACGGACCGAACCTAATTCAGAGACGGATCGGGCGGCATGTCCGCATAGAGGCGATACTCGTCGCCCAATGAGCCGACGATGTCCGCCCAGACTCTGGCGGGATCCTTTTCGAACACGACGGTGGGATCGGCGGGGATCGTAATCCAGGAACCCGTCTTCATTTCGGATTCCAGTTGGCCGGGTCCCCAGCCTGAGTATCCGACGTAGGCGCGGAACGCGTCACGGCCGCTTTCCGCCGTGAGAATCTTGTCGACTAATTCCATGTCGCCGCCAAGACAGACCCCGTCGAAGACATGGTGTGAGTTGTCGGGGAGCTTCTCCAGCCGGTAAAGCAGCATGACTTGGTTCTGCTGGACGGGTCCCCCTGAAAACAACACGTGCCGCTGACCTTCAAGGACGGGGACATGAGGCAGCGCTTCCGAGACCGACATAGCCGTGGGCCGATTGACTACGACTCCCAGCGCTCCTTCCGCTCCATGTTCACAGAGCAAGACGACCGTCTGCCGGAAATTCGGGTCGCGGAGGCTGGGCGCGGCAACGAGAAAGATTCCTTTTCCCAGCGGCATCTTCATCGTAAATATCCTAACGCGGCGGGCTCTCCTGCGCAAGCCGCAAGACGGTGCAGGATGAGGCCACGATTGAGGTCGAGGCAAAGGGAAAGTTACCTCAACCTGAGCCTTCTACTTGTAAAGGGATTCGCGGCGATCTCTCAGCAGATCGTTATAGCGCGTGAGGGACTTGTCGCGAGCTTCAGCGGGATTGATCTCACGGATGCACAATTCCTCCTGATCGCGTGAAGCTCGATGCAGGATCACGCCACGCGGGGTCACGATTTCGCTGTTCCCGATGTAGGTCAGCCGATCTTTCCCTCCCCTGGCCTCGGAACCGGTCCGGTTGCTGGTGACCGCGAAGACCCGGTTCTCAAGGCACCGGACCGGCATAGAATCGGGGCAGTTTGGCAGGACGAGATTTGACGGATGGCAGATGATGTCGGCTCCATTCAAGGCAAGGGTTCTGGCCGCCTCCGGGAAATACCAATCGAAGCAGATCATGACGCCTATTCTTGCCGCTCCGATATCCCACACATGAAAGCCGGTGTCGCCCGGCGCGAAGTAGAGCGTTTCCTCAAAGAAGAGATGACTCTTCCGGTACGACCCGATGAACCCTTGTGGTCCGACTATTACCGCCGAGTTGTAGCAGGAGGCGCCGGCCCGCTCGGGTAATCCGGCGACGATGACCATCTTATTACGCTTCGCGAGTTCAAAAAGACGTTTGGTAGTTGGACCGTCAGGAATGGGTTCCGCCAATCGGCCGACCTCCTCTCGCGAGACGAACTGATACCCGGACGCGCAGAGTTCCGGAAGCACGATCAGGTCCGCTTCGATCCCGTCGAGTTTCGCGGCAATCCGATCAAGATTCTCCGCGACTCTCCCGAATTCAGGATTGTTTTGGCAGTACCCGACGCGCATAGGAACCAGGCCAGCGGTGTGAGGTGAGTGGCCCGAGGCAAAAACAAAGGGCAAGAGGGAGCGGGCTTGGAATCTCTCGCCCTTCGCCTCTTGCCCTCGGCTTGTACGATTACTTCACTTCCGACAGATGGGTGACCGCGCCTTCCGCATGCTGCGTCGCCACATCGGCGTGGCCGGCCTTCCCGTGCTCGACGGCTTCCTTGAGATGCTTGATTCCTTCGTCGAGATGCGGATTCTTCATCCCGGCCGCCTGGGCATGCTTCAGGGCTCCTTCCGCGTGCTTCACCAAGGCGTCGGCATGGCCCTGTTTGCCGTGGGAGACCGCTTCTTTCGCATGCTCGACCGCCTCGCTGACGTGCTTGTTGTCCGCTTGCGCTACAACCGGCAGCCCCAGCAGTGCCGTCGCCGCCAGCACGAGCATACCGCGATGAATCGTCCTGTTCATGGAAGCCTCCTCTGAAAGGTTAGATGCGTCGTTACGACGATACCGATGAATCGTTCTTCTCTCAGTCAACTTACACAGCGTCTGAAAGGCTGTCAAGAAGGCCGGGCCGGGGCCTCGACTCCGAGGACCTTCTGCAATCCCTGGAAATCCTTCTCC
>JBBILH010000045.1:0-24897 GCA_037445005.1 Nitrospira sp. | reverse complement strand
AAGGAGTTGAACGATGAAGCTTCCTATCTTCTTGGATAATCACTCCACCTCACCGATGGACCCCCGCGTGCTCGAAACCATGCTGCCTTATTTCGTCGAAAAGTTCGGCAATGCGGCGAGCCGGAATCATGCCTTCGGCTGGGCGGCGGAGGAAGCGGTCGAGAATGCCCGTAAGCAGATCGCCAAGCTGATCAAAGCCGATCCGAAAGAGATCGTCTTCACCAGCGGGGCCACGGAGTCGGACAATCTTGCGCTCAAGGGCGTTCTGGAAATGTACAAGGAGAAGGGCAACCACATCGTCACCTCCTCCACCGAACATCGCGCGGTCCTCGACACTGCCAAGTCGCTCGAGGCCAAAGGGTTGGCCACGGTGACGTACTTGGCCGTCGACAAGCAGGGCATGGTGAATCCGCAGGACGTGCGCAATGCCATTACCGAGAAGACCGTGCTCATTTCCGTGATGTTGGCGAACAATGAGATCGGCACGATCAATCCGGTCGCGGAAATCGGAAAAATCGCCAAAGAGAAAGGCGTTCTCTTTCACTGCGACGCGACGCAAGGCGTCGGCAAGATTCCGGTCGACGTGCAGGCGATGGGCATCGACCTCATGTCGTTCTCGGCCCACAAGATCTACGGCCCGAAGGGCGTCGGCGCCCTCTACGTAAGGAAGAAGAATCCGCGCGTCCGGATCGCCGCGCAGATGGACGGCGGCGGCCATGAACGCGGCATGCGTTCGGGCACTCTGCCCGTCCCCTTGATCGTCGGATTCGGCAAGGCTTGCGAACTGTGCGAACAGGAAATGACCACCGAGTCAGCCCGCTTGATGAAGATGCGCGACAAGCTCCAGACCGGCATCATGGGGGCTTTGGACGAATGTTATCTGAACGGCCATCCGACGAACCGGCTGCCGGGCAACCTCAATATTTCCTTCGCCTATGTCGAAGGCGAATCGTTGCTGATGGGCATGAAGGATATTGCTCTCTCGTCCGGCTCGGCCTGTACGTCGGCCACGCTCGAGCCGTCCTACGTACTTCGCGCTCTTGGGGTCGGCACCGAACTGGCCCACTCTTCCATCCGCTTCGGTCTGGGCCGATTCAACACGGATGAGGAGATCGACTATACGATCAAGAAGGTCATCGAGATCGTCACCAAGCTGCGCGAAATGTCTCCGCTCTACGAGATGGCTAAAGAGGGGATCGATTTGAAATCCGTTCAGTGGGCCGCCCACTGATTTGAGGCCCGTGACGAGAGACACGAGGTCAAGAGGGAAAGAGGTTCGGCTCTTGAGGTCGAGGGATTCCGATAGAGGAGGAAAGAAAGATGGCATACAGCGATAAAGTCGTCGATCACTTCAACAATCCCCGCAACATGGGAAGCTTCAAGAAGGACGAGGAGGGTGTCGGCACCGGCATGGTCGGCGCGCCGGAGTGCGGCGACGTCATGAAGTTGCAGATCAAGGTGCAGAACGACACGATCGTGGACGCCAAATTCAAAACTTTCGGCTGCGGCTCGGCGATCGCCAGCTCCAGCTTGGCGACCGAATGGCTCAAGGGCAAGACCATCGAAGAGGCCCAAAAGATCAAGAATACCGATATCGTGCAGGAGCTGAATCTGCCGCCGGTGAAGATCCATTGCTCCGTGCTCGCCGAAGACGCCATCAAAGCGGCGTTGGCCGACTACCAGAAGAAGGCGGAACCGAAGTAATCGTCATCGAAGGGAGCGTTCCATGGAGATCACGAATACCGAGTCTCAGGCTCCGGTCGTCACGCTGACGGAAGCCGCCATCAAGGAAGTGAAGCGCCTCATCAACGTGCAGGGCCTGACGGAAGGCGGGCTCCGTCTCGGCGTAAAGGGAGGCGGCTGCTCCGGATTGAGCTATACGATCAATTTCGATGAAAAGATCGGTCAGCATGATCAAGTATATGAATTCGACGGCGTGAAAGTGATCGTCGATGCCAAGAGCGCGATCTACCTCCAGGGCACCCAGCTCGACTATCACAAGGACCTGATGGGCGGAAATTTCAAGTTCGTAAACCCGAACGCGAACAAGACATGCGGCTGCGGCGAGTCGTTCTCCGCCTGACCGACTTCCGGACCGGCACCGAATTCATACGGGCACGGCTGATCACCATGCCCGTCTCGGCACATCAATAGATACGATGAGCGACCAGCGTCATCACCATTCCGACCGCACTCCCCGCGAACTCCAGATGGCGAGGAGCATGTGCTGGCATTGCCAATCAGAGATCGCCGGCGAATATTTCTGCGATCGTTGCGTAAAGGTGCAGCCGGTCTCGAAGGAAGCCGACTATTTCACCTGCTTTGGCTTCCCGCGGAGGCTCATGATCGATCAGAACAAATTGGAAGCCAAGTTCTACGAACTGAGCCGCGCCTTTCATCCTGACTTCTATCAGAGCAAGAGCGAAACCGAACAGGCCATCAGCCTCGGCAATGCGGCTACGTTGAATACCGCCTACCGCACCCTCCGCGATCCCATGCTACGAGCCGAATACCTCCTCGACTTGGAAGCCGGAGCCGTTAAGGAGATCCGGACATCGCCTCCAGCCGACCTCTTTGAAGAAATCATCGATCTGCAGGACACTCTCGGTGAATATCGGGCCGCCGACCGGGGGTCAAACGAAGGGCAAGCGCTTCGGGTTAAGCTCCTGACGGAACAGACCAATTTGGAGCAGCGAAAACGGGACATGGAAGCCCAACTCCAGCAACTGTTTGCTCATTGGGACGCACTTCAAGACCGGGGCGAAGCGACCGGTCAAGCCCGCGCTGAACGTGACCGCCTGCTGAAGCAGATGCGCGAGATTCTCTCCAACCGTACCTACGTTAAGAACATCGTCAACGACCTGGTCGCGACGATTGGATGAGTGATCGCATGTTCTACCAGTCCCTCGCCGCAAGAATCCTCGAACACTTTTCAGACAAGGCCGCAGCGATCGACCGAGAACGAGGCGGGAACCCTTTTTCGACATTTTGACATGGCCAGAATCGTCGGCATCGATCTCGGCACCACCAACTCGCTCGTGGCATACATGACGAACGGGAAACCGATCGTCATTGCCGGCCGCAGCGGGCGCACAATGGTACCTTCCGTCGTGGCGATGACCGACAACGGACTGATGGTCGGCGACCCGGCGAAGGAACATCTGACCCGCGATCCTGAGCGAACAGTCTACTCCGTAAAGCGATTCATGGGGAAAGGCCTCGCGGACGTGCAGGGCGAGTTGGCCTATTTTCCATACACACTCACGGAACAGGGCGGCGTGATCCGCATCAAGCTCGGCGAAAAGAGCTACTCGCCCCCGCAAATCTCGGCCATGATCCTAAAGGAACTCAAGCAACGGGCCGAATCCCATCTCGGCGAGAGTATCACCAAAGCCGTCATCACCGTCCCGGCCTATTTCAACGACAGCCAGCGGCAAGCGACGAAGGACGCCGGGATGATTGCCGGACTGGAGGTTCTGCGCATCATCAATGAGCCGACCGCGGCATCCCTTGCGTATGGCCTCCAGAAGAAGACCCAAGGAACGATCGCCGTCTACGATTTCGGCGGCGGCACCTTCGACATTTCCATTCTGAAACTCAAGAGCGGTATCTTCGAGGTTCTCGCAACCAACGGCGATACGCACCTCGGGGGCGACGACCTGGACCGCCGCATCGCCGACCTGTTTGTCGATGAAATCCGAAAGGTTTACGGCGTCGATCTGGCCGGCTATGCGGACCACATGCAGGCCGTACGACTGGAAGCGGAACAGGCGAAGATTCGCTTGTCCGATCACGCGAAGACGCAAGTGGCCATCGAACTACCGGAGGACCGAGGCCGGTTCACCAGGGAGCTGACGCGCGATCAACTTGAATCGTTGACGATGGACATCATCGAGCGAACGTTGGCTCCCTGCCGGTCGGCCTTGAAGGATTCCGGCTTGGAGCCGACCGATATCGACGAAGTGGTGCTGGTGGGCGGCTCCACCCGCATGCCGCTCGTTCGGCGGCGCGTCCAGGAACTCTTCGGTAAGCAGCCCCATTGCGAATTGAACCCGGACGAGGTCGTGGCCTTGGGCGCGGCCGTTCAAGCCGACATTCTGAGCGGCGGCACGACCGACATGCTCCTGCTCGACGTCACCCCCCTCTCGCTCGGCATCGAGACAATGGGAGGCGTGATGAGCTCTTTGATCCGTAGGAATACCACCGTCCCCGCCAGCGCCAAAGAAATGTTCACCACTTACGTCGACGGTCAGACGGGGGTCGACATTCATATTCTCCAAGGCGAGCGTGAGCTCGTGAAGGACAACCGGAGCCTTGCCCGATTCCGGCTCAAAGTCCCGCCGTTGCCGGCCGGCGTTCCGCGCATCGAAGTCACGTTCCTTATCGATGCAAACGGCATCCTCAACGTCACGGCCAAAGACATGCGCACCGGAGAAAGCCAATCGATCGACGTGAAGCCTTCCTACGGACTCTCGGACGAGGAGGTCGAGCGGATGATCGAAGACTCCTTCAAGTTTGCCGCGGACGACATCGGCGCGCGCAAGTTGATCGAGGCGCGGCTCGACGCAGGAGCGCTGATCACGGCGACGGAGAAATCCGTCTTGGAGGGCGGGCATCTCATCGGTCAAGACGTCCTGGCGGCGGTCCGAACGGCACTGGCCGGTCTAGCGGCGGCGAAGGACGGGAACGACCCGAAAGCCATCCGCGTGCGCATGGCGGAACTTGAGCAGGCCGCAAAGCCCTTGTCGGTCGCAATGCTGGACGACTCCCTCAAGCGCGGCTTGCAGGGCAAGAAAGTGACCGAGGTGACCTGAAGCGTCGCTCGTGAAACGTAGCTCGAAAGACCGTCCGAACGCGTCACGAACGACGAGATACGAAGGAGCCGCGAATGGATCTGAAGTGGCAGAACGCCGAAGACATCGCCATCAGGCTGGTGGAAGAGCACCCGGGGGTCGATCCACTGACCGTGCGTTTCACGGACATGCACGCCTGGATCGTCTCGTTGCCGGACTTCACGGATGACCCGAAGAAATCCAACGAGAAAATCCTCGAAAGGATCCAGATGGCCTGGCACGAGGAATATCAGGACTCGAAGGGTTAATATCTGCCTGTTGCGCCTCCCCTTCCGCCGGCCTACTGAGTACCATCCCCGATCTGATCGAGCTTGTAGAAATCCGTAGGATCCAGCCGCCGCTGCGCCGCCTGCGTCGGCTCGCTGCCCTTCGCAAAAATCTCCACGTTCCCAGGCTGGTCTTCCTGCTCGGCATTCAAGAGTCCGGTGGCGGGGTCCACTTTGACGAACGTAATGCCTTCGGGAATCGCGAAGGGCATGACGGGCATCTGCTTCAACGCCTCTTTCATGAATCCGATCCAAATCGGCAGGGCCGCATGGGCGCCGGACTCCGTCTCTCCGAGCGAACGGCGGTCGTCGAAGCCCACGAACACACCCGTCACTAAATTGGGCGTCCCGCCGATAAACCAGGCGTTGATGTAATCATTCGTCGTGCCCGTCTTTCCAGCGATGGGCCTCCCCAGAATCTTCGCCGCCTGGCCGGTGCCTTTCTGAACGACATCTTCCATCATGTTGGTGATCAGATACGCCGTTTCCTTCGAGATCACCTCGTGCGGATCCGGTTCCGCCAGTTCTAGAACCTTCTCCATGTTGTCCTTGACGAAGAAAATCGCGTACGGCTCCGCGCGGGTTCCCTGATTCAGGAATACGCCGTAGGCGGAAGTCAGTTCCAAGAGCCCGACGGAGGATGAGCCGAGACCGAGCGACAGGTCGCCGGCGAGCGGGCTGGTGATCCCGACCTGCCTCGAAAAATCGATGACGTTCTTGATCCCGACTTTTTCCAGCAGGCGAACCGTCGCCAGATTGTGAGAATGGGCCAGCGCATCTCTGAGGCTCACCATCCCATGAAACTTCTTGCCGTAGTTTTCCGGTTTCCACGTCTTATCTTCCTCGACCTGTTCATAGACCACGGGGGCATCGAGCACTACCGACGCGGGACTCATTCCCTCGTTTACCGCTGTGGCATAGATAAGGGGTTTGAACGCCGATCCCGGCTGGCGGTGAGACTGAACCGCCCTGTTGTACTCGCTACGGTTGAAGTCGTACCCGCCGACCATGGCACGGATCGCCCCTTTCCCCGGTTCGATCGCGACCAGACCGCCGTCCACGAGAGGTATCTGCTCCAATTGAACGAAAACCGTTTCCTTCTCGATCTTTTTGACCCGGATGTCGATCACGTCGCCGGGCTTCAAAATCTTGTTTAGGTTTGGGTTCACGACTGCATCTTTTGTAGTATCCGGTCCCGTCAGGCGTTTCCTGGCCCAAGACATATCGTCAAACGGAAGTTTTCCCGAGACGCCTCCGATTTGCACGACATACGCATCCTTGCCGACCTTTGTTACGACCGCTTCGCGCTCGTCGCCCACCTGCAACGGCTGATCGGTCGTCGCCGTCGCGGCGGCAGGAAGCCCCGAAGATAAATCCACCGTCCGGAGGGGCCCTCGCCAACCCTGGCGCTTGTCCAGTTCCCGCAGTCCCACGGCAAATGCCGCCTCAGCGGCCCGCTGCATCTCCAGATTCAATGTGGTCATGACCTTGAGCCCGCCCTTGTAGACCATCGTCTCGCCGTACTTGGCGATCAGAAGTTGCCGCACATATTCCACAAAATAGGGAGCGATCTGTTCGCTTCCGGGCCGGCGGAAATTCAGCTGCTCCGCCGCCGCCTGTTCGCGTTCCGCCGAGGTGAGGAAACCGGCTTCCTCCATCCTGGCGAGCACGTGCTCCTGGCGCTTCTTCGCCCGGGCGAAATTCTTGAACGGGGAAAAGTGGTTCGGCGACTTCGGCAATCCCGCGAGAAACGCGGCTTCGGCCACCGTCAATTCCGACAGGTCCTTCCCGAAATACGACTGGGACGCCGCGGCAACCCCGTACGCCCCCTGCCCAAAATAGATCTGGTTCAGGTAGGTCTCGAGAATCTGCTCTTTCGTCGAGACCAGCTCCATCTTGTAGGCCAGCACCAATTCGCGGACCTTCCGGTCAAACGTCCGTTCAGAGGACAGAAACAACGATCGCGCGAGCTGCTGTGTAATCGTGCTGGCGCCCTCGACTTTTCCTCCCCGGCGAATGTTCGTCCAGGCCGCCCGCAGCATGCCGATGTAATCGAGCCCCGGGTGCTCGAAAAACCGCGCGTCCTCGACGGCGATCACGGCGTGCCGCAAATGCTCCGGAATATCGGCCAAGGGCTTGAGGATGCGTCGCTCGATATAGAACTGGCCGATGAGCTGCCGGTCGGACGAGTAGACCTGCGTCACCAGACTGGGCTGATAGTTCTGAAGCTGATTGAGGTCGGGAAGGTCCTGCGAGTAGTGCCACAGGAGGGCGCCGATTCCGGCGAGGCCGGCGATGCTCAGGCCGAGTGCCGCAAGCAGACCGACCTCCCACCAGCGCCACCGACGCCGGGGCGGCGGTTGGCGCGGAGACGGATCGGAAAGCTGAACGGGCCTGTCGATGGTTGTCATGGAGTCGGGGCCCCACACGGGGCACGTGTTTCGGCAGGAGTAATGAGAACCACCTTACCCCGAGAGCGGCCAAAACTCAAGTTTGCCGCCGGACCTTCCGCGCTTGTGCCGGTGATGATCCATCGGGTATACTGCACGGTGACGCCCCGGGTTGAGGGCGTCTTTTTTTTGACCAAACGAGCATAACACCATGTCCCAACTTCGAGCTCCCCAGGATCGCCGCACGGATATCAGAAACATTGCGATCATCGCCCATGTCGACCACGGCAAGACGACGCTCGTGGATGCGCTGCTGCGCCAGACCCGCGTCCACCGAAAAATCGAGGACATGGGCGAACGCATCATGGACTCGATGGATCAAGAGCGGGAGCGCGGGATTACGATCAGGGCCAAAAACGCCAGCGTCGCGTATCACGGGGTGAAGATCAACATCGTCGACACCCCCGGGCATGCGGATTTCGGCGGCGAAGTCGAACGGACCCTCCGTATGGTGGACGGCGTCCTGATCCTGGTGGACGCGAAGGAAGGCCCCATGCCGCAGACGACGTTCGTGCTGCGCAAAGCGCTCGCGCTCGGCCACAAGGCCATCGTCGTGATCAACAAGATCGACCGTCCTGACGCCGTCATCGATGACGTGGTCAACCGAACGTTCGACTTGTTCGTCCATCTCGGCGCCACCGACGAGCAACTCGATTTTCCGATCGTCTACACCTCGGCCATCAAGGGCGTCGCGACGCTTGACGTCAACAAGCCGGGTACCGACATCACTCCTCTCCTCGATACGGTGCTGGAAAAGATTCCGGCCCCGGCGATCAACGCCAAGTCGCCGCTGCAGATCCTCGTGTTGGCGCTTCTTTACGATTCATACAAGGGCAAGATGGGCGTCGGAAAGATTCAATCCGGATCGATCGCTCGACGGCAGAACGTGCTGATATTGGGAAAGGACGGAGCGCAGATCCCCGGGAAAATCTCCGATCTTGCGGTGTACTCGGGATTGGAACGGACGGACGTCGAACAGGCGGAAGCCGGCGAAATCGTCGCCGTCGCTGGCCTGGAGCAAGTCAGCATCGGCGATACGATTGCCGATGCGGAGCAGCCGCTCGCGCTGCCGCGCGTCACCATCGACGAGCCGACGGTCCAGATGACGTTCTCCGTGAACAACAGCCCCTTTGCCGGACGTGAGGGGAAATTCCTGACGTCGCGCCATTTACGCGAGCGGCTGTTCAAAGAGCTCGAAACGAACGTCTCGCTCAGAGTGCAGGAAACCGACAGTCCGGATCGATTTCTCGTCGCCGGTCGAGGAGAACTCCACTTAGGCGTTCTCATCGAACAGATGCGCCGGGAAGGCTACGAACTGCAAGTGTCGCAGCCGGAGGTCATTCTTCATCGCGACGGCGACAAGATCACGGAGCCGTACGAGGAGCTGACGATTCAAGTGCCGGAAACGTATCAGGGCGCGGTGATCGAAGAAATCGGCAGGCGCCGGGGAGAAATGCGCCATATGAAACTCGTGCATTCCGACGCCGGTCCGAGCGAAATGCATTTGGAGTACCACATCCCGACGCGCGGCATCATGGGATTGAAGAACGTGCTGCTCGCCAAGACCCGAGGCACGGTGATCATTCACCATGTCTTCAGCGCCTATGAAGCGGCGAACGAGCAGGACCTCCTGGTGGCCCCGCACGGCTCTCTTTGCGCCTTCGAAGACGGCACGAGCACGGCCTACGCGCTGTTCATGACGCAGGAGCGCGGCGAGATGTTCATCGGACCGGGCATCGAGGTCTATCGCGGCATGGTCGTGGGCCAGAACAGCCGAGATGAGGATCTCGACGTGAACGTCTGCAAGGAAAAACACCTGACGAACATGCGCGCCTCCGGCTCGGACGAAGCGTTGATCTTGACGCCGGTGCGCGAGATGTCGTTGGAATTCGCGCTGGAATACATCGGACCCGACGAACTGGTGGAAGTGACTCCGAAAAGCCTTCGTCTCCGCAAACGGCTGCTGCACCCTGAAGATCGCCGCAAAGCGCGCAAAGCCGGGAGATGAATAGTGTTGAGTCATGAGTGTTGAGTTGTACGTTAAGAGAAATGCCGGCAGGCTTTCCGCAACTTAAAACTAAACATTCAAAACTAAGAACTTCTTATAGAACGTGCGGATCAAGAAAAAATCCCCCAAGCCTTCGGCCAGGCGTCCTCCGCTCTATTTCATCGGCTATCGCGGGACGGCCCCGCGGCCGAGCGAACTACAGACATGGTATGACCTTGAATACGGCGGGCCGCTCTCCATCAACACCGAAGACGGGGCGCCGGAATCCTGGCAGGCGGGCCACGGTCCCTGGAGCGCGCATCTGGTCATACCGCTGCCTTCGACCCATACGGCCGGTTTTAAGGAGCAGTTGGCGTGGGAGCACGAACACATCGGGGCGATTGCCCCGTCCGTCAGGCCGCCGCGCGACATGCCGGACACGGTCTTGTTCGCCGCAAGGCTGGCGCGCGGCCTCACCCTGCTCACACAGGGCACCGCGTACGACATCACCACGCAGCAGTACCTCAACCCTTCCGAATGGAACGACCGCAGACTCACCGGGTTCGTCGTCGGAGATCATGTCGTCATTGCCGAAGACGACCAGGCGAAACCGGACGAGGTTTGGAGCTATACGCTCGGCCTCTCGAAGTTCGGGATCGACGAACTGGAATCGTTTCGCGCACGCGGACTTTCCGACCAATCGGCCAAGGAATTGCTGACGGAATCCGCGAGCGAGATGTTGCGCATCGGCCAATCCCCAAAGGTCGGAGCCGCGTTCCACTTGCCCCTTTTGGGCCGCACGATTCGAATCGCCAACTACCGCACCGCTTCTCCTATCGGCCGCGTCCTCAGTTTTCGAGAGGTGCGAGCCTGACTCGCAACAAGAAATCAACGTGTTAGAGGCGTATCCCGGCCGGTCCTAGCCCACATTACTCATGACGATGCGTGACGAAACCGCCAAGACGCCAAGCGAGAAGGGCATGCGGAGTCCCGAGAGGCCGAGGCACACTTGACACAGTATGTTGAGGCCACGAAGGGCGAGCCTGCCCGCTTGGCTGCAGGAAACTCGCAGCCAAGCTTGTCGCAGCGGCGTATCGGCGGTTGCAGTAGCAGCGGCCATGAATAATGTGGGCTAGGTCTTCAGGGCCGTTGACAAGGTTTCAAGCAGCACGGTACAAAAACTCTGGCCGGAGGGTGGACCTTTCCGCTTGGGTCCCCGGTAACGAGTCAATAAACCAGCAGAGAATGTTCAAACCGGCGATGGTCTCACCCGCCCAACCCTGGGCGCATGAAGCGGCGCCTCATTCCGGGGCGCCCGCGGTGGTAGGAGCAATCGATCGGTTCCGACATTCGTAAAGGAGGATATGAGATGAGCGACGCAGCCCCAGAAATCAAAGTCGGCGATACCGCCCCGGACTTCAACCTCAAGGACCAGGATCAAAAAGACGTGAAGCTCAGCGACTACCGCGGCAAGAAGAACGTGGTGCTCTGCTTCTACCCATTGGACTGGAGCCCGGTCTGCCAAGGCGAAAACAAGTGTCTGACGGACGACTTCCCTAAATTCCAGAGCGCGAACGCGGAACTGTTCGGTATCAGTTGCGACAGCTTTTTTTCGCACAAGGCTTGGGCGGACTCCATGGATCTCAAACACCGTCTCCTGTCCGACGTTCACCGCACGACCTGCAAGGCCTACGGCCTCTATTTCGAGCCGTTGAACTGCTCGAAGCGCGCAACCGTCATCGTCGACAAGAACGGCAAGGTGGCCTACGTGAAGGTGCAGGAAATCAAGGTGGCGCGGGAAGATAAAGACATTCTCGCGGCCCTTGCGAAGCTCCACTAAGAACAGTCCTGACTGCTGGGTGCTGAGGGCCGAGTTTTCGGTTCGCTCAGCACTCAGAACTTTGTACGCAGCACTTCTTTATGAGCACCGTTCTCGACGTCAGCGACGCCAATTACAAGGACTTCACCGAGAGCCCGGGAGCCGTCGTGGCTTATGGTTTGGCCACCTGCGAGCCCTGCAAGACCTACGATCCCATTCTGGAAGAAATCGCCTCCAAGTTCCCACAGATCAAAGTCGGCAAGGCCAAGATGCATGTCCCGGGCCGCTGTCGCGAGATCAAGAAGTCGCACACGTTCGAGACCTATCCGACCACGCACCTCTTTGCCAACGGCAAGCTGCTCCTCGTTCGCGAAGGCGTGGTGGAGCAGGCTGAGCTCGCCGCCCTGATTTCGGATCACTTGCTGAAATAACCCGCGTCCCCCTATCTCGTCGGCCGAGGAGTCTGTCCGAATAATGCCGTTGTACTGCACAAACCTTCTGCGGCCTCCTTCGACGATCTCGGGCCCGAAACAACCGTCAACGTATTCCGGCGGATACGCCTCCGGTTTTTTCGAGTCCGCGTCATGGCTTCTGCCCGCACCTCCTATCCCTACCACGAAGGATTCCTCGGGCAGACTCCTACCCCGCATTCTTCATGAACGCTTCCGCTGCAATCGCCGATCCGCTGCTGCGACGAACTCCGTCAATGGGCATGCATCGATCGTCAATCAACATCCAAAGCGAAGTCAGACGGACTTCTCCTCAAGGAGTGATGAATGACGGATGACGAGTCTTAGGAAAGCGATTCCGTCAGGAAGAACGCAGGCTATCGAGAGCGGAACCCGCCGGCTTGAAGTCGGTGCATCAGCCAGACCACCAGCCCCACGACCAAAAGACCCGGCCAGCCGCCGAGCGGCGGGGCGACAAAAAGACTGAAGGGATCGCCGCGGAGGTTACGCGACAACACGGAGAGCGCGATCGGCAGGGCCAACAGAATGCCCATCAAAGCTTCGCCCGTGATGAGACCCGCCGCCAGCAACAGCCCCCGGCGCGACACATCACCCGTCTCTCCTTCCTTTCGTTTCGCCAGCGCCGCGAGAAGCCCGCCCATGAAGATGGCGGCGGAAAGTTTCAACGGCAGGTAAATCCCCAGCGCCACGGCAAGAACGGGCAGACGGAAATCGCTGTTGTGCTGCTCCAGACGACGATCAACCACAATAACCAGCGCGCCCACGGCCGCCCCCAAACCGACCAAAGCCCAAGGAAGCCCCGCTCCGAAGAGGCTCTTCGTCAAGCTCGCCATCAATGTAGCCTGCGGGGCGCTGAGCGGATGGGGGTGCTCGATCGTCGGTTCGCCGATGCCGTACTTCGCTTGGAGCAGCGAGAGCACCGGAACGAGTACCAGCGCGCCGGTCAGCACGCCGACCACCTGCATGATCTGCTGTTTCCAAGGCGTCGCCCCGACAAGGTGGCCTGTTTTGAGATCCTGGAGATTGTCGCCTCCCATCGCCGCAGCGCAGCATACGACCGCGCCGATTACCAGCGCCGCCGCCGGGCCCGCCGGATGGCCGGCACCCATAAAGAGCACGAGCAGGAGCGAAGCCAGCATGATCGTGGCGATCGTGACACCGGAAACGGGGTTGCTGGAACTGCCGACGAGCCCCGCCATGTAGGCCGCAACCGAGGAGAACAGAAAGGCCGCAAGCACCATCGCCACCGTCATGATCAACCCGATCGGGATGCTTCCCGCCACCGATCCATAGATCCAGACCATCGGGACGAGCGACAGCAGGAACACACCGACGATCCACGGCAGCGACGCGTCTTGTTCAGTGCGAACGACGACGGCTGGCGAGAATGAAGAACCGGAGACTCGGTATCGATCGCGCAGCGTCTCAAGGCTTCGCCAAACCGGCTCGCGCAGCTT
The DNA here is from genome assembly GCA_037445005.1 of Nitrospira sp. GTDB lineage: Bacteria > Nitrospirota > Nitrospiria > Nitrospirales > Nitrospiraceae > Nitrospira_C. The sequence continues at coordinate 11,595 of JBBILH010000045.1, read as the reverse complement.
GGTCAAGGTCCAGACCCCGCCGACCAGCATCGCGCCGATGCCGACGTAGCGGATTTGCCCGCTCCAGATGGCCGTCGCCGCGGCTAGTGCCGTCTTACCGGGGGGCAATCCATACAGAAACCCGTGCAGCGGCAGGAGGAGCAACCAGCCCAGGATCCCCCCGATACACACGACCAGCGCCGTGTGCAGGCCGACGATGAAGCCGACCGCAAGCAACGCGGGCGAGAGATTCAGACCCCCGTAGAACACCGTGCGCCCGACCTGGGCCGCTCCCTCGATCGATTCGGCCCACAGCCGCAACCCGCTTTCTCCGAACTTCACCGCGCCGCCTACCGCCGCGGCCGACAAAAGCGCGCGAAAGTCTCTGGCTGCCTCGGCTTGTCCGGCGCCGGGCGGCTCCACAGCGATCTTGAGCACCTCCGCCGTCGCCACCCCCTCGGGAAACCGCAGGCGCGCGTTCTCGATCAACGCGCGCCGCAGGGGAATCGTGAAGAGCACGCCGAGCAGCCCGCCCACGGCCGTGATGAGCATCGTTTGCCAATACGCGAATGTCTGCCAATGCCCCACCAGCAGCAGGGCAGGAATCGTGAAGATCGTGCCGGCGGCCAGCGCCTCTCCGGATGACGCGGCGGTCTGCACGATGTTGTTTTCGAGGATGTTCGAGCGACGACACAATCTCAGGACGGCCATTGAGGCAACGGCGGCCGGGATCGACGCGGAAACCGTCATGCCGGCGAAAAGCCCGAGATAGGCGTTCGCCGCGGCCAGCACCGCCGCGAGCACGATGGAGAGCGCCACGGCCCTAACGGTGATCTCCGGAAGCGAGACGGAGGCGGGCACGACGGGGCGATGGTCATTCATCACAGATGCCGGAAAGCCTGGAGATGCCCGATCGGAACGAGCGTCCCGATCATAACCCAGGAGAGGAACCGGAATCCTCCTGATTCTTGACTCTCCATCGCTCTGTAGTACGCTCGGAGCAGAACCGGAGACAGGGCCCTACGACCCTCTCCTCTATGAGTTGCAAGCCGGAGGACGGCGGTTTCATGTCTGCGACGACCCCCTGTTACGACGCCCAGACGCTGCTCGATTCCCAGCCGCTCATCGTCTCGGTCATCGATCCCAAGACCCACCAGGTCCAGCTCCAGAACGACCGGGGCAGAAGAACCTTCGGCGATCCAAGCGGCGCAATCTGCTTTGAGAAGATCGCGGGAGGCTCGGCGCCTTGCAGATTCTGCCGCATGTCCGAGGCGCTCGAGACCGACCGTGTCGTCGCGGAGGAAGTAGCCCTGCCGGGCGACAAACACTGGCTCTTTCATTGGAAAAAGGCCGTGACCGTCGACGGACGCACGCACATCATTGAAACGATCGCGGATATCACCGACCACAAACGCACCGAACAGGCGCTGCGCCAGTCCCAGAAGATGGAAGCCGTGGGCCGGCTGGCCGGCGGCATCGCCCACGACTTCAACAATCTCATGATGGTAGTGATCGGCCATGCCCACCGGCTGTTGCAACAGCTCGGCGCGCACCCCGCGAAGCAGGAGCTGGACCGGATCAGCCAGGCCGGCATGCGGGCCGCGGCATTGACCAGAAAGCTGCTGACCTTCAGCCGCCGGCAGGTGTATGAGCCCAAGGAACTCCCGATCAATCAGACGATCCGCGACATGCAGGATATTCTCAGACAACTGATCGGCGAACAGATTCAAACCGTGGTCGTGCTCCACCCGCAGACCGGCCACGCTCTGGTCGATCCGGTCCAGTTGGAGCAGATTGTCATGAACCTCGTCTTGAACGCGCGGGACGCCATGCCGGACGGAGGCTTGTTGAACATCGAGACGGACAACGTCGATTTGGACGAGGACTTTTGCCGTCGCCATCCCGGCTCGACGCCGGGCTGTTATGTGAAGATCGTGGTGCAAGACGCGGGCTGCGGCATGAGCCGCGAAACGCTTGCGCACATTTTCGAGCCGTTCTTCACGACGAAAGGTCCGGAGAAGGGCACAGGGCTTGGGCTGGCCACGGTCTATGGGATTGTCAAGCAGAGCCGGGGCTACATCGAGGTCACGAGCGACCTGGGGCGAGGCTCGCGGTTCACGGTCTACCTGCCGCGGGTGGGTCCGGCGGTTTTGGAAACTCCCCCGCCTCAGAAGGAACCGGTGCAGACCGTGGCCCGAGGGACCATACTCGTTGTGGAAGACGAGGACAGCATCCGGAAACTGGTTGCCACGATCCTCCAAGATTTCGGATATAGGGTCGTCACCGCGGGCGACGGCGTGGAAGCGCTTCAGAACCTTCAAACGCTGAAAGGGCGCTGCGACCTAGTCGTCACCGACGTGATCATGCCCCGTATGAAGAGTTCGGTCTTCGTCCAGGGGATCAAGGCCATGCAGCCGGAGGCCAAGGTGCTCTACATGTCGGGCTATGCCGGCGAGACGTTGCAGGCCAACGGCGTCGGCGACGACGTGCCCTTTCTCCAAAAACCGTTTCTACCGAATACCCTTCTGGAAAAAATCGGCGAGCTCTTGCCGACGAACTAAGCGCGGCGCCGTTCAGCCGCGACAATCTCGCACCGAGCCACAGATGAGTGATTCTGAGCCACAATCATGAACGTCATTGATTACCCCATCACGCTCTTCCTCAACCAGTTTGTCGGGCGTTCCTGGCTTTTGGATCAGGCCGTGTTCTTCTCCTCGGACCAGGATCTCCTCAAGGGCGGATTCGCGCTCGCGCTGTTCTGGTATGCCTGGTTTCGATGCGACGAGACCTGCGAGACGGATAGACGACGACTGCTGTCGTTGATCCTCGCGTGCGGCGTGGCTCTGGCGCTTTCTCAAGCTCTCCAACTCACGATGCCGTTCCGGTATCGGCCGATTCACACCGCGGAATTGGATCTCGCCATCGCTCACGGAATGCCGAGTCGGATTCTTGACGGATGGAGTTCGTTCCCCAGCGATCATGCCGCGTTGTTCTTTGCGTTGTCGACCGGATTCCTGATTGTGTCGAGACCGCTGGGATTGCTCTCCCTGCTCCACACCACACTGTTCGTGTGCTTCCCGCGCCTCTATCTCGGATTACATTTCTTCACCGACATCATCTCGGGGGCCTTGCTCGGCGTCGCGTCAAGCGCCTTATTGTGCATCAAGCCAGACCCGACCGGTCTCGGCGGGAAGCTGCTGGCGCTTTGCCGGAACAATTCGGCAATTTTCTACGCGGCACTCTTCCTCGTCACCGCAGAATTCGCCCGGCTCTTCACCGACTTGCGTGAGATTATCCGGTTCATGGTCACGATCCTTCAGGCCGTCCTGAACGTTTCGTAGTGCGGTTACGTTCGCCGCCGGCTCGACGCACAGACCGCAGTCCGCACCTACCACGAACTACTTCGATCCCGGCTGGAAGGCGCTCATCTGGCGGTTGCGATCGCGCACCACGAGCGACGGAAAACCGTTGCCGTCCATGCTTAGGACCGCACGGGTCTTGCCGTCCACATCCCGAATCGCCGTGCCGGTCTCCGCACCGATGCCCACCCAGACCCTCGTCACATCATTGCGGTCCTTCAAGCTCAGAGACGGCTCGCCGTCCGTCGTGAACGACAAGAGCGCCCGAACCTGTCCCGTCCGATCGACCAAGCGAAATTCATTCGCCGTGAGCGAAGCCGGCACGGCCGGCTCTTCGGCCGTCACGGAACGAGCCGAGCTCATCCATCCGCCGGCGAGCCCACCGAGCAAGGATGACAAGAGGCAGAGCGTGAGCACAGGACGACAATCGGACATCTCTTCATTCCTCCTCGTATTTATGAGTGTGATGACGCCTCGCGGTCCGGCTGCCATGGCTTCGGCCGGCTAGCCGGCGTAGTCGAACGAGAGGTCGCGCGATTGAATAAGCCGCACGTTGGTCAGCCGGCCCTGGGTAATGCCCGGCTGCACCGACTGCCAGATCCTTTCAGCCAGCTGTTCGCCGGTGACCGCGGCCGTACCAAGCACGTCTCGCAGGTCCACGCGATCGAATGTCTTTATGACCTTGTCGTGAACCAACCGGTCGAGCGCGCCGATGTCGGTCACCATGCCTGTGACGGGATCGATCCGGCCGTGCACGGTGATGAAACAGTCCCACTCCCTGCCCTGGTGCCTCTCCTGTACTGCGGTGAACGAATAGCGGCGCGTCACGCCGGCCACGTCCAATCCGTGTTCCGCCGTAACCTCGGCATAGAGGTCCTCGTCCTCGTAGAGCCTGACGCTGTGCAGAGTGCCGATATCCTTTTGGACCGCAAGCTTCGTCCAGAGCACGCAGGCGATGTTCTCGGAGGTGGGAATCCGGTCAGTAAAATAGGGCATGTCGAGGTTGAAATTCTTGTGATCGAATTCCTCAATGACGTCGAGCAGCACCCGCTTGAGGTCGAACAAGTTGATCACCATGCCGGTCTTCGGATCGACCTCGCCGGAGACGGTCACTTCGAGCATGTAGTTGTGGCCGTGGGCGGGCGCGTTGTAGCAGGGACCGAACACCGCGCGGTTCTTCGCTTCGTCCCATTCGGGCCTGGCATAGCGGTGGGCCGCGGCGAATTCGATACGCTTGGTTAAAAGAACCGGAGCCATAGATTTGCGCAATCAGTTTTATGTTTTGAGTTGCGAGTTATTGGCTTCGGTTTACGAATGCATCAAAACTAAAAACTCAACACTCAAAACTCAGAACTTTCTTGTAAGTCGGCCAGCCATTCCTCTCTCATACTGCCTGGCACGGAGACTTCTGCGCGATACTCGTTATGGTCCACTGCCAACGACACGGGCCGGCGCAGGTCGGCGAAGGCCGCCTGCATCGCGGCCGTCGGCGCGAACCGGACGAAATGGACGGCGCTGATTTTGGTGTCGTGGCTGTGCCCGCCTTCGAACAGGCCGAAGACCCGCTCGCCGCCCGCCGTGATCGAAACCGTCTGCCCCCGATCGAGCCCCATGAACCGATCAAGCCACTCCTTCATTTTCGCTTCCTCGGTGATCTCGATCAAGAGCGTCGCGCTCAGCTCGCCGCGCGAGGGCAACAAGGCGTTGTAAACGTCCAGCTCCTCTTGGACTTTGGCCTCATCCACAATCCGTTCGACGCGGACCATCTCCTGCACCTGGAAGCGAAGCGTCTCTCGATTCTCGAAGACAAGCGTGATCAAGGGACCGACGGAAATCCGGCGACGCTGCTTCAAGGCGATGATACGGGAACGACAGACGTCGCGCTGCGTCTCATACTCATCGATCGTCATCACGTCCTGCCTGGTCAAGGGCATCATTTCGGCAACCCGTAGGCGTCGCGCACGATCTGGATCGGGTGCAACGTCGGCTTGCCGCCCACGTGCGCCGAAGCACCGGCTTGATCGAGTTGCAAGCCCGCCAGCGGGCAGTCGGAGGCGACGAGATCAGCCGGCGCCTGCTCGATGGCCTGCACGGCTTTGCCCGCGATCTTCATCGACATCTCGAAAAATTCGGTCTTGGCGGACCAGGCCCCGTCGTGGCCGGAGCATTTTTCGATCAGCACGACATGGGCCCCGGCACATTCCAGCAGCTCTTTGGACTTGAAGCCGATGTTCTGATCGCGCAAATGGCAGGGTATCTGATAGGCGATCCGGCCGGGGTTTTTCACGAAATCGGACGAGAGTTGTCCTTCTTTTTTCATCTTGATGAGGTACTCGCAGACGTCGAACGTCCGCTCCGCCACTTGTCCGGCTCGCTCGTCGCCGGCCAACTCGGGATACTCCCGCTTCAGCATGAGACTGCAACTGGCCGTGGGGACGACCACGTCGTATCCCTGCTCGATCCAAAGATGAAGCGAGGCGATATTGGCGCGGGCGGCCTGTTGAATGGCCGCTGTGTCGCCGATATCGAAGCTCGGCATGCCGCAACACCGTTGCTCCGGCACGACCACCTGCGCGCCGTTCTTCTCCAAGACCTGCACCGCGGCCTTTCCGATATCCGTCGCCTGATAGTTCACAAGACAGCCGGAAAACAGCGCCACTTTGCGCGTCGGCGGCCTGTTCGCCATCGGCGGGGTGCGGCGGCTGAACCAGCGCGGGAAGGTCTCTCCGGAAAAGCGCAGCACTTGCCGGTCGCGATGGACGCCTCCCAGCAATTCGCCCAGCGCTCGAATCAAGCGATTGTTGATAAACAGATTTGCGACCGGCGCGGCAGCGCTCGCGAACCTCCCGATCAAGTCGGTCTTGATGAGCAGCCGATCCCGCCAACCGACACCCCGCTCGGCCGCCAGCCGCTTCTTCCACAGGATCATCAGGTGCGGGAAGTCGAGCTGGTACTGGTGCGGCGGCGTGTAGGGGCAGTGATTGAAACAGAGCTTGCAATAGTAACACTCATCGACGATCTTCCGGTGGTCCGCCTGGGTGAGCTTGGCGATGTCGCCTTCGTAGCGATCGATGCCGCCCAGCAAGGTGTTGAACGACGGGCAGAGGTTGAAGCAGCGACGGCAGCCGTCGCAGATTTCATAGATCCGCCGTGTCTCCTTGTCCAACCGCGCCCGATCGACCGGGGCGATGAGGCTAAGCCCTTTCATCGAGTCATTCTGCTCCCTGGAAACACGAAGGGTGGACCGAATCGTGATTCGGCCCACCCTTTGCTCTCCGCATGAGCGGCAATCACCCTTTCAGGCTGTCCAGTCCCTTCTGGAACCGATTCGCATGGGAACGCTCGGCCTTGGCCAACGTTTCGAACCATTCGGCCAGTTCGGCAAACCCTTCATCCCGAGCGGTCTTTGCCATGCCCGGATACATCTGCGTGTATTCGTACGTTTCTCCTTCGATCGCAGACTTGAGATTTGCCTCCGTATTGCCGATCGCGACACCGGTGGCGGGGTCGCCGACTTCTTTCAGGAAATCCAGGTGACCGAAGGCATGGCCGGTTTCAGCTTCCGACGTGTCTCGAAACAAACCGCCGACATCCGGATACCCTTCGATGTCGGCGCGCCGGGCGAAGTAGAGATACCGGCGATTGGCTTGCGACTCGCCTGCAAACGCATGCTTCAAGTTCTCGTGGCTCTTAGTCCCTTTTAGACTTTTTCCCATCCCATCCTCCTCAAGTGAACTGTAGAAACCGGCCTTTCCGACGCCGGGGCGGACCGCCCCAGGCAGACATAAGATAGCCCAGGTTTCTCACCGGGATCAACCTCCTCCATCCGACCCGCACAATTGATGACCGCTCCTGCTGCAATCGCGAAGGACCGTCATGAATCATTCGGTCCGGTCAGACTTGTACCGCGGCAGCTCCTCGTCCATCTGGGTTAAGGTGCGAAAGCTACGGTCCTTCGCCGAAAGAATCGGATCGGAAACGGGCCACGCAATCCCCAATGCCGGGTCGTTCCACAGGATCCCTTTTTCATTCTGGGGCGCGTAGAACTCGGTGCACTTGTAGAGAAAGGCGGCGCTGTCGCTTGTCACGCAGAAGCCATGGGCGCAGCCTGGAGGAATATATACCTGTCGCATGTTGTCGGCGGATAATACCGTGCCGTACCATCGGCCGAACGTGGGCGAGCCCTTGCGAACGTCGACGACGACGTCAAAGACGACCCCTTCGATCGCCATGACGAGCTTGCCCTGGGCGTGCGGCTCCTGAAAATGGAGCCCGCGCAATGTGCCGCGAACGGATCGGGAATAATTGTCTTGGACGAACCGTACGGCGAGCCCCGCCTCGGCATATCGCCGTTGATGATGTGTCTCGACGAAGACGCCGCGCTGGTCGCGGAAAACCGCCGGATCGATCAGCAAGACTCCGGGGATGTCGATGGTCGTGATGCGCACGATCGTGCGTGTCTCCTCGTTGATCGGGAAACGTCAGGGGGCGTCCGGCAAGAACGGCGGGGGGTCGACGACATCCGGATGGCCGGGGTACAATCGGCCCAAGCGCTCGATTAACGGCTTCGCCGCCGGGGTGCTCTCCCTTGTCGGGTCGCTGACGGGGTGATCCCACATCAAGGTCGTGATCCCGGCTTCGGTCAGCAACGCTCGAATGGTCGCGGCGCAGGCATCGAGCGTCAGCTCGGTTCCCCCGCGAAGGTCGAGCACGCGCTCCTTCGAATCGACGGGCGGGGGTCCGGTTTCGACCAATGACCAGCAACGGTCGAAGATCATCCGCCGGATATCCTGGGGCACATTGATCGATTCAAGCGGCGCGGTGCAGAGCGCCGACACGAAAAGCACGAACTGTAGATCAGGCATTCCGGGATTATGGACATCGAGCGAGGGCATGGCCGGGCATTATCAACGGCCCGGTACGTGGAGTCAACGGCAGTAGCGACACGGAGCGAGGCGGAATGTGGTCACGATTTCCTTAATGGGGCAGTTGCAGACCGCCGACGGCGAGCGGGATCTGGCTTGTGAACTCGCCGCCCCGGTGACGGTCCGTCAGCTGATTCAGAAACAAGGGAGGCAATTGCGTCACCTCCTCCAGTTGATTCGGGAAAAGAAAGTGCTGGTGACGATCAACAAGAAGATCGCCAGCGATGATTCTCTCGTCCAGGACGGGGATGCAGTCCGACTCGTCGGCCACGACGGCTTCGGTGGGAGCGGGCTAGGACCGACGCACTCCTGAAAGAAGGTTGAGGCTGAGGTCAAGGGGGAGAGAAACCGTGGCCTTGTCCCGGGGGGTTTTTCCCGCAAAAGGGAAGGGCCGGCGCCCCGCCAGGGGAGCCGGCCCTCTTGTCGTGACCGACGCGATCGAGGCGGCTGAACCGCGCGACTACTTCTTACCGAGGATCGCGTCCTTCGCCACCTTGGCCACGCGGAACTTGACCACGCGCTTGGCCGGAATCTTGATTTCTTCGCCGGTCTGCGGATTGCGGCCGATGCGAGCCTTCCGGTTCGCGAGTTTCAACTTCCCGATCCCGGGAACCGTGAACACGTTCTTCGCTTCCCGATAGGCCAGCGCGGCGAAGTCGTCCAGCAACTGGACGGCGGCCTTCTTGGTGAGGCCGGACTTCTGGGCCAGATGATCGGCGATCTGGGACTTAGTCATTGATTTAGCCATGCGAGCAACCTCCTTACGACGAATAGTGGGTGGACTGTGAATCGCCTCTCGTGACTCCGATCAGACTCGAAAAAATGAAGATTGACGAATCATCGTGACTCTGCAAGGGCGAAAACCTGCGGGAGTCTATCCAAGCGACCTGGTGCTGTCAACCGGAAAAACACGCTCCAGACGTAGGGAAACACCTTCATCACCCTCTTGCAGTTTCAAGACCACGCAGCGTACAGTAGCCGGAGCGCCGTGAGTAGATCCGCCCTGAGTGCTTCAGAATTATTGAGGATTTTTCATGGGAAAAGAACTCCCGATTCTCCCCGCCTCCACACAACCCTCGGGCGAAGCCGCTAGAGAAAGTTTTCTCTATTCGCGGGTATTCTGCCAAAAAGAGAATTCCCCCCCGCTTCGGCTATTACTCGAGTTTCTCAAATCCCGCGGACAGTCGCCCATCACGCCGCCCAATCTGGATGACGCCGCGCTGGACGAGTGGGCTTGGGTCCAAGTCACCCTGGGATACGACAAGGCCAAGAAGCCCGTTCAAGTCTTCTGCGTGCGGGACCGCGGAACGTACGAGGACGTCTTCGCACAGGAGAAACGGCAGTTTCTGGACATCTTGTCGACATTCGACGATATCGAGGCCTCTCTGGTAAGGGAGTACGTGAACCGCGCCCGGTTCATCTTGACCACGCGATTCGACCCGACCGATATCACCGAAGAGGGCTACGATTTCAACGGGTGGATCCTGGAGTTCTATCAAGAGCAGTGCGACGGGGTCGTTGAAGTCGATGGGCAGGGCTTCTATTCTCCCAAGGGCGAGTTGATCGTCGATCTCACCGACACGTCAGAAGAGTGAGCGGGGCCGTGTCGGTCCCTCCCGTCTTGATTCCCTCCTCGATGCAAGAGCGCACCGACCATTGGTTCGCCCGAGCTTCAGCCGCATTGGTCGGGCCAATCCCCTGTCGCGCCGGCTGTTCCCATTGCTGTGTCGGTCCCTTCCCCATCACGATTTTAGACGTACAAACTCTTCAAGAAGGCCTCGAGCGGCTGCCTCCTTCTTCCAAGACCTTGATTGAGCGGAGTGCGTCCGAACAGGTGAGGGCCGCGGAAGCAGCCTTTCCGCAACTCATCGACGCCCCATTTCTGGATAACTGGCCGGACAGCGATATCGATCGCCTCGTGACGCAGTTCGGAACTACGCCCTGTCCCGCCTTGTCGGAGGACGGCCTCTGCCGGGTCTACGCCCATCGCCCGCTGACTTGTCGATCGATGGGCATCCCGACGGAAACGGCGGGCACCGTCCAAGGCGCGTGCCAAGTGCAAACCTTTGTACCGGTCCTGCGCCTTTCTCCCTCGCTTCGGAGCGAAGAGGAGGAATTGGCGATGCAGGAGGCCGATGCCCTCCGCCGTTGCCGCGAAACAGGCCGTTTGGGCGGTGAAGAAGTGCTCCTCCCGTTCGGATTTCTCCCTGAACCGTTCAGCCGGAGAGAGGCGGTACCTAGCGCGCTTTAATCATGACGGTTCGTGGCGAAATTGCAGAGTCGCGTCGCGAGACGGGCGCGTGGAGCCGTCAGGGAGGGAGGCATACTTGCAACAGTATGTTGACCGACCGAGCGGCGAGCCCGCCCGCCTGCGTCTCGAAACCCCACACGCAGGCTTGTCGCAGCAGCGAATCTGCAATTGCAGTAGAAACGTTCATGAATAATGCGCGCTAGACAGTTTGTAAAACCCTATGCTAAGGTGTCGGCTCGTGGCTTGCGGGAGCGCCTGTAGCTCAGCTGGATAGAGCATCAGCCTCCGGAGCTGAGGGCCACAGGTTCAAATCCTGTCAGGCGCACCAAAACGCTGAAAAGGCTAAGGTTCAGGCTAAGGCTGAGGAGGAATATTTCACGCTTGTCTTAACCTTAACCTCATACTCAATCCTTCCTCCATCCGGTGGGGCCGTTAGCTCAGTTGGTAGAGCAGCTGACTCTTAATCAGCGGGCCGTAGGTTCGACCCCTACACGGCCCACCAAACCAAGCTTCGCTCGTGCCGCCGCGTTCGATCAACTCGCGGCGGATAGGTACTTTGCCTCCAGTAGGCTAAAATTCTTCGCTTGCGCGTGCCGCCGGCTCATCAGGCGTAGCCTCTCTTCATTAGGCCGGCGGATACACCCCTCCAGTAGACCCATCCTTTCTCACAAACCTCGCTTGCGCGTCCCGCCGGCTCATCAGGCGCAGCCTCTCTTCATTAGGCCGGCGGATACACATCTCCAGTAGATCCGTCCTTTCTCACAAACCTCGCTTGCGCCTGCCGCCGCCTCTTTTCACAGACACCCATCCCCACGCCGCCGGACCTTCGAAAGCCTGCTTTCGAGGTTGACTCAAAACTTGACTTATACTTGACTCATCTTTACCCTGCCAACCATGGCCTTTCACCCCACCTTCACCATTACCGCTCATCTCTTAACCACGATCGAAGAAATCTCCGCGTTTCGGGAAAAAATTCTCGCCGCGACGGTGCAAGTCCCCTGGATTCCCACCCTTCAAAAGGACGCTCGCATCCGAAACACCCACAGCTCCACCGCCATTGAAGGCAATCCGCTCACGCTGG
>JBBILH010000044.1:0-25148 GCA_037445005.1 Nitrospira sp. | reverse complement strand
GCACCACAAAGGCAGCCGCTTCGTCAATTTTCAACTAAGGATGGCACACCGCCCGAATTGATTCCCGTGTTTCCGCTTCTTCAACAGATGGGGCTTGTTCAACAGGGCCAGAATCATCTGGAACAGATACCGTTACGACTTTGTCAGGTCTGTTAACGGTGTGTGTCGTTAGTTTCTTTGTTTCAATTTCATCGAGAGGATACGACTTCAGCGCGGCAGACTGCAAAACGAGTTGCTTGGCAAGAAAATCCCCATCGGGGTCGTCGAGTCGTACGAGACTGCCACGAACTTTTCCTGTCCATCCGATTGAACCCTTTTCCAGTTTTCGTGTGAAAGAAAGCCCGTTCCAGATGGTGTTGTCATGAATAGGTAGGGCTTTATCGATATCGAGCCATACCTTTTGGCGAACCCTAAAGCGCACCACAAACGGGTCATCTTCAGATACGAAGATAGGTTTGTTATCAATAAATGGTCCCTCGACCACTTCGAGCAGGCCGAACCACCTCGACAAGCGTGTGAGGTAACAGACAAGTGTATCGCCCCGCTTGATGCGTTCAGCCATGCCCTTGTGGCGGAGCCGAAACCCAGAGATATCACGCGATGAGCGTGTGAATGCTTCATACGTTTCCGGGGAAAACAGGTCAATGTAGAAAGCCATGTTATTCTTGTCGTCTAACCATTGAGTATACTAACCGGCATAGTACGCAGATGCCGTCTGCCAACTCTATCCTCAACACAGCGGTGCGGTGCTATACAGACCGGCATAATACCGTTATAGTTGCGAAGGGCTCAACCATTGAACGAGCGCCAAGAAAGGGGCTAGCTCATTCTGCTTTTTGCACAGGACCTGATCGCCGTCACGTGACGGGAAAACCAGAATGTCCCTTAAAACTCGCCTTTTCTCCTTCCACCCCTACAGGATGGGCGTGGAGATGGATGTCCTGACTGCGACTTGCACGGAGGCGCGGGTACCACACCTGTTGATCGGATGCGGCCAGCCTTTGGCTGGCGACGCCGATGTTCGAAGTTCCGTTCAGGCGAGGCGGGGAACGGAACGAGTTTCGGCGTCGAGCAGATGAGAAACGTAGTGTGGTCGCGCCGGAGTGCCGGAGCAGGCAGGATATCGTCTCTACGTCCAGCAGCCCGACTATCCGAACAAATCCATCTGGGAGGGCTGCTGCGGTTCGATGTTAAGGACCGGGGCGGCGGGGGCGTCGGTTGCGCCGATCGGTTCAGCGGGTTTGCTGTTCTTGTCGAGAAATGCCTTGAGCTTCTTGAAATCATCTTTCAGGGTATCGAGCAGGTTGCCTTGGTGGAGGGCGGCAGCCGGGTGCAGCAGCGGGAAGATCACGAAGTCCTTCATGTAGAACGCCTGCGCCTTCACTTTCGTAATGCCGACCTTGCGCTCCAATAGGGTCTGCGTGGCCCAGTTGCCGAGTGTGCAGACCAGTTTGGGTCTGATCATTTGAATCTGTTGCATCAGGAATGGCTTGCAGGTTTCGACTTCGTCCGGTTCCGGGTCGCGATTGTTGGGCGGCCGGCACTTGATCACGTTCGCGATGTAGATCTGATCACGCGAAAGTCCGGCCGATGTCAGGAGATCGTTGAGAAGTTTCCCCGCGGCGCCGACGAATGGCTCGCCTTTTTGGTCCTCGTTGAATCCCGGCGCCTCTCCCACGAACATGATGCTCGCGTGCGGGTTTCCCACGCCGAACACGACCTGGGTGCGCCCGAGTTTTGACAGTTTACAGAGCTGACAATTGTGAAGCGATTTGCCGAGTTCTTGAAGGGGTGTGACGGTCATGATGGCGGCAAGTCAAAAAAAGTAGCGGTATCTTAAGAAGGCGGAGAGGGGTTGTCAATGTGAACTGTTCATCGAAGGAGAACCATGGCGAGGCGTTCCCCTGGCTCATCCAGAAATGTTAAGCTCGTAACCGCTTCCTTCTGATTATTCCACTCGATATCCCTTTGCCGCCAGGCAGGTGTCCCGCATCGCATTGATGGTCGATAAGCCGTGAAGGGCGCGTGCATGGTCGGCGGGACTCTGCGGCCCCGGGCCGAACGGCGCTGGTGATGTCCGGCTGTAGAACATGTCCGTATTAGCCATCTTCGCCTTGTAATCACATTCCATGTAATCCCGCTCCAGATCATATCGGCTATGCCCGACGGGGGATGAAATCCCCTGGTAGGGATCGTGGGAGCAGGCGAAGACGGCGAGGTAAGAGATCCCTAAGGACAAAGCCCGAATCATGTCCATAGGTCTTACAACTAACACTCGCTGTGAAGGCCGTCAAGCCGACCGCTCTCCGCGATCAACTGGGCGCACCGTTCTCCGCTCACGACGGCGCTTTCAAAATTAGCCGGCCATCCTGTATCTGTCCAGGCCCCGGCGAGACAAAGGTTAGCAATCGGACTTCTCTGGATCGGCCGTTTGGTCTTGGTTCCCGGAAAAAGGGCGAGCGCGCGATAGGTTCTTCCTTGCGGATGATCGAGACGAGTGCCCGTTGTCGGGGTCGGAAGGTTCAGGGAGCGTAAAGTCGTCGCAACCATACGATTGATATCGTCCTGCTCCCGCTTGCCCGGGATAAAGAGAGTGAGGCTGCTTCCAACATCCGTTGGCAAGGGGCGCCAGATCATCACCGGAGCGGGTCCGGCGCCGTGCAGAATGGTGCGAGCGGTAGTCGCGGCGTTGGGAACCGGTACCTCGATCGCTGTCCAGGGGAGGGTGGTCAATTCGGTGATCTGCTGGAAGTAGGCGTAGCGAGTCAGCCATTGTTCAGGCAGCAGAGGAGTCAACCGTTGAGGCGGAATGGAGGAGACATACCAATCTGCCGAAAGCCGTGAGCCGTCGGCAAAGCCAACAGCGACGATGCGGTCGTGTTGATATTCGAACTTCCGGCTTTCCAGATCCGGGAGGATAGTGCCACCCGCCCGGGTGATTCTGGCCATCATCGGGGTTGTGAAGAAGTCTTCCCACGACGATCGCGGATAATACACGCGATTGGCGGCGGCCTCCGAGAGAAAGATTGGCGTGAGTGACGCGACAAAGGCATCGGCAGAGAGGTGCTTGAGCGCGTTACCTGTAAGCCAGAGCGCCAATGGGTCCCAAATGGTTTCGCTCACGATTGAATCCCCGTGGACCGACTCCATCCAGTCCTGTGCCGTCCGATGCTCCAGACCCGCGGGAAGTTGTTGTGAGCCTTCCCACAGCTGTTCAAGCCAGGAGAGCAGTTTCCATCTGCTCTTCCACGAAAGGCCGGTGAACCGTCCTATCGTGAGGAGTTGGTGGAGGGGGGAGGGGAACCGGCTCTTTGGAAAGCGAGCGAGACGACCGTTTGGGAGCAGAAACTCGAGGGAGGATTCCGCAAGTCCGGTCGAAGGTGCGACCAACCCCGAATCGCGGAACAACGCCTGACTTCGTTGATGACATCCGAGAAGAGAGAAGGAGAGCGTATCCGCCTTTTCCTCAGGGGGTTCCTTCGAGGAAGCCAAGTCCGTGACGGTCACGCGATATCCCTTGGACGCGAGCCGGTAAGCGGTCGTCAAACCGGCCGGACTTCCCCCGAGAATGAGCACGGTTGGGGCATGTGCAAAGGTCACGACAATCGCGCGCGGAGCCAGACCCCTGCGGCAAGGGCCAGCCGGTGCGGCGTGGTCAGCCGGACACGCGGGCCGAAAATCACATGGTCGCTCCGTTCTATGCGGGTCAATAGACGGCCGTAGACGGCACGCATGATTTCTGCGACGGTCAGGGCTCGCCGGTCGCCGGAGGGAAGGCTGTCCAGTGCCGCGCGGGCTTTCCCATAATACCGCTGAGCCTTGGCGGCTTCGTACATTACGAGTTCGCGCAGTTGCGGAGTTTCCCGTCGGTCGAGAATATCGGTCTCTTTCAAGGAAAACCGAGCGAGATCCTCCAACGGGAGATAAATCCTGCCCTGTTCGGCGTCTGCGCTGAGGTCGCGCAAGATGTTGGTCAGTTGGAAAGCCATGCCGAGATCGACGGCGTAATCCTGCGCTCGCGGCGACGTCGGTCCGAAAACGTGCAGGCAGATGAGCCCCACGACCGAGGCGACTCGATAACAGTAAAGCGAAAGATCATCGTCGGTCGCATAGCGCGTCATCGTAAGATCCATCTCCACACCTTTGATGAGCTCCTCAAAGTAGGCTTTGGGAATCGAGAGGGCTTTGACGTGGTGGGCGAGACTGATCATGATCGGCCAGTCCGGTTCGCCTCCGTAGGCGGCATCCAGTTCGGCACGCCACGACCGCAACTCCTCTTTCGGATCGCTCCCGGCAGGAGGTTCGTCGACGGCGCTGTCGACGGCCTTGCAGAACGCATAGATGGTGTACATCGCGTTACGTTTTGCGGGCGGGAGAAACAGAAACGAGTAGTAGAAGTTGCTCCCGCTCTTTTTCGTCAGTTCCGTGCAATATGCTTGCGCTTCTTTGGCCGTCATCGTCGTCAGGATCGGTTTACGGCGAGGGAGCGCAGGGAAACAGGGAGGACGGTTCGTTCGTCAAACTCCATCGCCTCTGATGGGAGAATGATCTTGGCCAGCAATTCGATGCCGTCGACCAGCCTGGGACCCGGGCGGCTGAAATAGGAGGCGGCGTCGACCGCGTAGATCCTTGTCCATGACGACAAGGCTCGAGTCCACTCGGCATCGGCCCGGGCCAGCGTCGACAGTTCACGGATCGTTCGATCGATCGGAAAACCGCAGGGCATGAGAACGACGATCTCGGGTTCCGCTGCCATGACGTCATCCCATGAGACGGTTCTCGACGGTTTCCCGATTTCTCCCAGTACGTCGATCCCGCCGGCACGTTCGACCATCTCCGGAACCCAATGGCCGCCGACGTAGAGGGGCGAGAGCCATTCAAGGCAAAGCACGCGGGGTCGCACCGGTATCGTGGCGGAGCGCCGACGCACTAGTTCGAGCCGGTGACGCAATCGTGAGGTGAACGCACTGCCTTGGTTTCCGACTCCGAGAACGGTCCCAATCCGCTCGATGTCCGACAGGATGTCTTCGAGGCGCATGGGGTTTAAGGTGAGAAGTTGCGGGAAGGCGGGAAGCGAACTGATTGCGCGTAACAGTTGATCTGCAGTGAGGGCGCAGACTTGGCACAGGTCCTGCGCCAGGACGAGGTCCGGTCGGGCTTCGACGAACGCAGCTTCTTTCAAGCGGTACAATCGTTGACCCGAACGCAAGAGAGCCTTGACGGCCGCATCGACCGCCTCGCTCGGTTCATCATGGCCGCCCACCAGTGCTTCGACCATGACCGGCGCATGCCTCACCTCCGGAGGGTAGTCGCACTCATGACTGATGCCCACCAGTCGATCGGCCTGTCCCAAGGCCGCAACGACTTCTGTGGCGCCCGGGACGAGCGAACATATCTTCATGGCGACGGCGTCCTCACGGCTGCGACCATAGGCGCGCATCCAGTTCGTCCAAGCGTACGTCCTCTACGCTAGAGACGACGGCATGGGCTTCGTGGAGGTCTTGCACAGTGTGGGTGTTCGTGACCGCCAACACCTTCATGCCTGCCGCCTTGGCGCCCCGGATTCCCGGCAGGGAATCTTCGATAACAAGACAGGAGGCGGCATCGAGCATGGGATCGCAAGCGCGCTGTAAGGCGCGGAGCGCGAGTAAGAACGGCTGGGGATCGGGTTTCCCGGCCGTGACGTCCTCGGCGCTGATGATGTGCCGAAATTCCTTTCTTAGGCCCGCCTGCTCCAAAATAAGTTCGATTTCATGACGGAGCGCTCCGGAAGCGATGGCCAATGGATGCCGCGCGGACGATTCCCTGACGAACGCCGGAATACCGGGAAAAATTACCGGGTGTTCCTTGACCGATTCGAGGTAGGCCCCAGCCTTGCGTTTCATCAGCGCCGTCACGAGTGACGGTTCAACCGCGCGGCGGTTCGCGGTCAAGGCGGCGATGAAGCAGCCCCGATCGTCGTAGCCGAGGTAGTTCTCGTAGTAATCGGTCTCGGTGAGGTCGATGCCGATTTCCTTGAGCGTCTTTCGGAGTCCCGCGTAATGAAGCGGTTCCGTGTTGGCGATGATGCCGTCGAAGTCGAAGATCAGAGCCTTGAGTGATGCCATGGCGTGTATTGTCGTGGGAAGTCATCAAGCACACGGTCATCCGGGTCGAATCGCAGAACGTTCGGCGCGAGACCGTCGGTCTTGAAGACCGAACTGCCGTTGCGGCGCGGATTATAGCACAGGGAAGAACGAGAGAGGACCGGGCCGCCCCGGTCCTCTACGTTGAGAGCGGTGCAGTTAGAACTTCAGTCGGAGACGATTCTCGGGGATCCAGCCTTTCACGCCGTCATCGGTCCGAACAGAATAGACCCATCCGCTTGCCTGCAGGTCTCCGTCAAGGATGCTCATCGACGTGCCCGGTCTGACGGAGGGACCTGGCTTACTGCCCGCTGCATCCAGGGTGAGAGTCACCATCTCGGCGGGGGCCGTCGGGTTGCCGATTGCTGTGACCTTCTGTCCTTCCGCGAAGAGGGGAGAGGAACTGCTTCGTGCCTGTCCAGCCCCGGGGGGCTGAGGTATCGGAGAAGGGGCTGAGGGTTTGGGCGCGACAGGAGCCGGTGTCGCCGCGACAGGGGGCGCAATCGGCGGGACAGGCGCCGCCGGCGGTGGTACGGAGACTGCGGGAGCTGTCGGTGCAGCGGCCGTCTCAACCGGGGCTTGCGATGGTGCTGTCGACGGCACAGGTGCCGGCGGCGTACGACTTGGTTGGACTGCGACCGGCGGAGCCGGTTGTGTGGGCGACGGCTCGCCAAGAAAGGGGGCGAGCCATTCGGTTACCTGTTCGGGCTCCATGGCGACATAGCCCGCTCCACCGACCAGCGCCAGGATCAGCAGCCAGAGCAGCGGGCGTCCCCCTCCGGATTTTTTCGGCATCTTCATGGGGGTAATAGGACGGGTCGCAGTAGTCTGTTCGAGCTCCTCTTCGGTGAACTCCAGATCCGGTTCGGGTTGGCGAGCGAAGAAGAGCGAAAATTGCAATGGATTCCCAACAGACGTCAGGCTCCCAACAAACGCGGCCATCGAGCACCTCCAGGCTGAGCAAGCGAATGACGGAATACGTCAATCTGGAGAACTACTTATCACCATCGTTCTAGCCTGTCAATTTCATGGGAGAAATCCACAGGATAGTCCTCAACAGCTCATCGACTTGCTGCAAGATAAGACTTGGCGTGTCCGGCTTCCTGCTCGATAGACCGTCACTCCCTTGCAATCGAGGTGATAGGCGAGCATGAAGATCTTCTCTATGTCGGCAGGGGTTGCGGTGGATGGTAGATTGACCGTCTTAGACACGCCGCTGTCGCTGTAACGTTGAAAGACGGCTTGCATCCTGACATGTTGCTCCGGTGGTATATCGTGGGCGGTGACAAAGAGCCGTTTGATGTCTTGAGGGATCGAGTCCAGGTGCTGGATCGAAGGGGCCGCTTGCAACTCCGGTCGAATCGCATCGAAATCGAGCCCTGCCTTCCGCGCCAGACGGAGAAAATCGGGGTGCACGATCACAAGTTGCGTGCCGTCTGAGAGTGTTCGAACGGTATGGACGGCATAGAGCGGTTCTATTCCAGCCGAACAGCCCGCTAGAATGCTGATGGTACCGGTCGGAGCAATGGTCGTGACGGTTGCGTTACGGCGGCGGTCGCCATGCCCGGCGTGGGGACTGCTGCGATAGGCCGGAAATGGTCCTCGCTCATCAGCCAGCCGTCGAGAACTCTTGTGGGCTTCGGAACGGATGAATCCCATAAGGGTGTCTGCCGTTTGGAGCGCGTCGGCGGAGTCGTATGGAATCCCCAATCTGATCAGCAGATCCGCGAAGCCCATGATGCCAAGACCGATCTTCCGCGTCCGCATCGTGGCGGTCTTGATATCGGAAAAGGGATAATGATTGCGGTCCAGGACGTTGTCCAGAAACCGGACTGCGGTCGCGATCGTGGGAGCGAGCCGGTCGTAGTCGATCAAGGGATGCCGTCCCCGCTGCAGAACGAAACGGCCAACATTGATCGATCCCAGCGTGCAGGACTCATAGGGGAGCAATGGTTGTTCCCCGCAGGGATTGGTGGCTTCGATTTCTCCGAGTTGTGGCGTCGGGTTAGCCCGATTGATCGTATCGAGGAACAAGACGCCCGGCTCTCCGTTCTCCCAGGCGGCTTCGACCAGCCGGTCGAAAACCAGTCTCGACGGCAGCCGGCTGGTCGGACGTCCGGTCCGAGGGTTGATCAGCCGGTAGGGTTGATTCCGTTCGAGGGCGCGCATGAAGGAGTCGGTGATTCCCACCGAGAGGTTGAAGTTCGTCATCTCCTCCGGGCTCCGTTTCAGCGCCACGAATTCGAGAATGTCGGGATGATCGACACGGAGAATGCCCATGTTGGCTCCGCGCCTCGTCCCCCCTTGCTTGATGACGTCCGTCGTCAGGTTAAAGATGCGCATGAAAGATACGGGTCCGGAGGCGACGCCGCTGGTCGAGGCAACAAGATCGAGGCGTGGGCGCAATCGGCTGAACGAGAATCCGGTACCTCCTCCCGATTGATGAATGAGCGCCTGGTATTTCACACTGGTGAGAATCGCGGCCAACGAGTCGTCCACCGGGAGGACAAAACAGGCCGATAGCTGTTGAAGAGGGCGTCCGGCGTTCATGAGGGTGGGGGAATTCGGAAGAAAATCGAGGCTTGCCATCATACGGTAAAACTGTTGTACAGCCTCGGAGAGCCTACGGCGGATCGGGTAGAGTCCTTCAGCCGTTGCGATATCGGTCGCCACACGCCGGAACATATCCCTGGGGGTTTCCCGGACGTTGCCTCGCTTGTCCTTGGCCAGATAACGTTGACGCAATACAAGACGAGCTTCGGGTGAAAGCTTTGGAAGGGGATATCGAGGAGGGAGCAGGCGACGTGGTTTCATGATCATATTATAGACCCTGCGGCCGGCTTTGACGATCCTTAGCCGCGCTTGCATCTAGGCGAGGCGGTTGAGACAATGCGTCGCACCGAAAGGGAATCATGAAATCCCATCGCGAAGAACTCTGGTTTGAGACACCGACGCGCCGCGCGTATATCAACATCACGCCCCAGGTTGAAGCCGTCGTCAAGAAGAGCGGAGTGATGCAAGGGCTGGTGTTGGTCAACGCAATGCACATAACCGCGAGTGTCTATATCAACGACGATGAAGCGGGCTTGCTCAAGGACTACGATCGATTCCTGGAACGGATTGCGCCGCATGAAGCCGACTATCTTCATAACGACACGGGCGAGGATAACGGAGACGCTCACATTAAGCGGCAAGTAATGGGCCGTGAGGTCGTCGTGGCCATCACAGAGGGACGATTGGACTTCGGACCCTGGGAGCAGATTTTTTACGGAGAGTTCGACGGGCGGCGCCGCAAGCGGGTTCTTGTAAAGGTGATCGGCGATTGATGGTCGGCCGTTCCTGGTCCGCCATGAAGTTAAAACGCTTGCGGCGCTTGCTCCGTTAGGGAAACTTTGGCAACATGGAGACATCCAGTTTACCGTTGTTGATCGAGGAGAGCGGCACATGCTGAGTTGGGCCCGCCCGGATCCCCTCACCAGAGACCTGATTCACCTCATCAACGCGCGACGCCACGATCATGGCGACACAGAGGCGGCCATCGACACCCTTCAGGCCTTTCTGGAGCAGGGGCGCGAGCATGATTTGCTGACGGTCCTGGCGGCGCTGGATGAAGACATGGCGGAATGGTTGTTCGACTTGGTTGCGGAGGCCTCCTGTGCGATCTTGTTGGATGGTCCGGCCGAGGAGAAGCCCTCGTACGCCGTCATGGCCGCATTGGAGTTGCCGTTACAGGCCAATCTCACACAACCCTTAAAGCTGAAGATCGACCCGGTGGCAACGGCGGAGCTGCTGCATAGGCATCTTCGTCTGTCCGCGGGGACGGTCGTCCGGGTCGAAGCCCGTCTTCTCACGGATGCCACGCTCGAACTGCTGAGCCTGCAATCGCTGAACGACCATTTGACGGCCGTATCGGATTCCCAAAGAGCCAATTCGATCGCCGCGCGCCTCTATCCGCCTGTCGAAAACACGGCGTTCCTGCTGTTCGAATTGATCGGGGTGCCGGATTCGGGCCTGCCGGACTCGTTGGAGGATCCTCACCGGCGCGCGCTTCTTGAAGGGTTGGTGGAACAGTGCCCGGACGTCGCGTTGGCTCCGGATACGATCGAGGCTCCGGTCTACGCGGCCTACGCAATGTTCGACGCGCAGAATGCCGTACGGCTGCACCGTCTGGCAGACGAAACCGCCGCGGTCTGGCGCGATCTGGATCCGCTGGTTCGGGCCAGGACCATCGTCCACCTCCACACCCAATGCGGGAACGGCGTCTACATGCCGGTCTGGACAGACCTGTTCGACCCGGAATTGCCCGAGGACCATGGACCGGTTTGGACGTCACCGGATGTGTGGGTCTTCACCGCCGATCTGCCCATTGAATGGCCCGGCGAAATGCTGACCAATCGTCTTCTCGCCGAAGGTTGCACCAGGTTTGAAAATCATATCGTCGAAGCTCCCGAAAACTGACAGCCTCGCCCGCATCACTTGCGGTGACTTCTACTAGAACCGCCTGTACCCCGCTGAGACGAGCCTGTTTCACCGTTCTCACTCTGCCGATTCCCGACATTTCATCGATTTTTCCACGGTCTTGCCCTATGCTGTCGATGAGCGACTCAGGAGAAGTCTTCGATGGCGCAGCCGCACGCAGGAAACCGCATCGTCGCAGGGGCACTGACCGCCTTTGGATTGTCGATGGTCTGGCTGACGATCGTTACCAGTTTACCGTCGCAATCGGAATTGTCGGTGAGCCCGGTGTCCCCGCCAAGTACCGGGAGGGTTGCCGCGGGTGCCCCACCCGGGTCCATCGTTGCCAAGTCCATCACGCCCTTCTCTCCGGTTCCGCCGCCCGAACCGGAAATTGATCTCTCGATTCCCGGGGTTCCCTCAGGACCGCCGCTTGCAAGCGCGGCGGCGACACCACCGGTCGGCGAGGCGACCGTCACGCCGCAGCCGGACTCTCGTATGGCGCAGGTCGCCAAGCTCAAATGCGACGCGGAGATCGAACAGCTGTGTCCTGATATGGGAGAAGGTCCGGCTCGGGCGAGATGCCTGGAAAAGCGCTTAAGAGATCTGGCTCCGGTGTGCCGAACGCAGATGCAAGAACGGTTCGTTCGATGGAAAGAGGACCGAACCCGTCTCCTATCCGCATGTCAGGACGATGCGAAGAGACTTTGCGCAGGGCTTCGACCGGGAGACGGGCGAATGATGCAATGCTTGCAAGACCACGCGCAAGAGGTCTCGGATCGATGCTACCAGACGTTGCCTAAAGGCAAGCTGCTTTACAGACAGTAGCCGGAATGCGGTTCGTTAGGCCGCGATCGGAAGCAGATAGAAGGTCAGCGTTACCCCCGCCACTTGAATCTGGTCTCCATTCTTAAGCTGTTCCTGTCCCGTTACTTCTTTTCCGTTAAGCAGTAGTTTCTTCGTTCCCTGGGATGGGGAAATTAAGTAGGCTCCCCCTCGCCGGAAGATCTGGGCTGCAGATTTCGGCGCAAACCAACCGGTTAAGCGGATGGCCGCGCCTTCCTGTGAGCCGATCAGGTTGATCTGGTTCGTCAGTCGATATTCGAGTTGATCCGTTTTTCCGTCGGTTACCAGCATCTTGGCTTCCTGGCATTGAAGGGCGACCTTGTTGCCGATCACCATGGTTTGATCGAGATTGGCAGCCGGGGTGTGGCTTGCTGTCGGCAGACTAAACGGCTCCTGGAAAATGATCCGATGTTGTCCGATTGTGATGACGTCCGCGTCGCGGAGTTGGTGTCGTTCGATGCGCCGATCGTTGACGGAAGTGCCGTTCGTGCTCTTAAGATCCTCAAGAAAATAGACGGACTGGACCTTGACGATCCTCGCATGGCGGCCCGACACCGTATGGTCCTCGATCGGCAGACTGTTATCCGCTTTTCTTCCGATGGTAAAGCAGTCTCCGGTCAGTTCGATCGTGCGTGATCCCTGCCCCTGTAGTTTGATGAGGAGTTTGGGCGTTTCCGGAATGTTCTGCGCCATGACGACTCTCCCTGTGAAATTATGATGCTCTGGGAAACCAATCTTGTATGACACGCTGCCAGAGACTCCCTGGTTTGCTTCGGTCGATCGTCACCACCAGGACCGTAGTGTTGTCTTCGCCCCCGGCTGCATTGGCCAGGTGGATCAATTGGTCTGAGGCGGCCTCGGCGCTCTGGGCTCGGAGTATGGTCTGCAGTATTTCGGAGGGACGCACGCCTCGGGTCAATCCATCCGAGCAGAGTAGGAGGCGATCTCCCGGCAGCAGAGAGATCTCGCCGATGTCGACGTCCACGGAACTTTCTACCCCGAGCGCTCGCGTAACGATATTCCGCTTCGGAGAGCGCTCCGCTTCGGCTTCCGTCATAAGCCCTTGCTGTACTTGCTCGGCCACCCATGAATGGTCGGCTGTCAGAAGATCGAGTCGGTCGTTACGGATCAAGTAGAGCCTGCTGTCTCCCACATGGGCGATCGAGAGCAATTCGTCCGTCAAGCGGACCGCAACAACCGTAGTTCCCATGCCGGCATAGGCCGGGTTTATCCATGAGGCTCGGTGGATGGCTTGGTTGGCCTCACGGACGGCAGCGGCCAGCTGCGCGGTTGCAGGAGAAACGTTCCGGTCTTCAGGTGCATAGCCGTCGGCCCTCGGAGATGTGCTCAGAAAAGCGCGGATCGCGTCGGTCGCCATCCCGCTGGCGACTTCGCCGGCATTCCCCCCGCCCATGCCGTCGCAGACGATGTAAAGCCCGAGCGCCGGATCGGCGAGGTAGCGGTCTTCGTTGTGCTGCCGCCTCAATCCGATGTCGGTCTTGGCGCTATGGAACGTCTCGATGGCCAAACCGTCCTCCCCTACGCGGCTAAGCTCTGTACGGATGCGCGCAAATCATTTGCAAACTCGCTTGCCCGCCGGTATCGCTGGGGCAACTCCTTCTGAAGCGCTCGATCAAGCACTTCCTGGAACAACGGAGGAAGATCCTGACGGACTGAGCTGAGCGCGGGATGAGGTTGGTGGGCAATCGTGAAAAGTAGAGCGGAGAGATTGTCGGCTGTAAATGGCGGTCGTCCGGTCAGCATCTCGAAGAGGACTACGCCTAACGAGAAAATATCCGACCGGCCGTCGACTTTCTTGCCTGCAATCTGTTCCGGAGACATGTAGGTGGGCGTACCCAGGACGATGTCGGTTTCCGTCTTGCTGCTGGAAGCGGTTTTTGCGATGCCGAAATCCATGACCTTCACGACACGATCTTTGGTCAGCATGATATTGGCCGGTTTGATGTCCCGATGGACGACTCCCTGCTGATGGGCGTAATCCAGCGCATCGGCCACGATCGCCAGAGTCTGGGCCGTCTCGGACACCGGCAGCAGATTGGGCTGTTTGGACCATTGTTTGAGAGAGTGTCCCTCTAGCACTTCCATTGCGATGTAGCCCAGCTCGTCCTGTTCGCCGGCGTCGTAAATCGTGACAATGTTCGGGTGAGAGAGACGGCCAGCTGATTCGGCTTCGCGGAAGAATCGCGCTTTTATTTCCTTCAGTTTCTCCACATCGTCGATCTGATCCAAACGCATCGTTTTGATGGCGACGAACCGTTGAATCTTTGGATCTTTGCCCAGGTACACCACACCCATGGCGCCTCGCCCCAGTTCCTTCAGGACTTTGTAGCGGCCCAGCATGGAGGGGGCGACGCCATTTCCCATTGCCAGAATCGGCGTTTCCTTGGCAGGAGTCTCCAATTCGCTGGAGTCCTCCGGTTTCGGCTCTTCGGTCTCGTCAGCCGGTCGTGCCGTGCGGCGCTTGGGGCCTTTGGAAGGTGCAAGGGCCTCACTGAGAGAAGCGAAGCCGCGCAGCCAAGCCAGCGTCAACCAGAGGCCGCAACCGACCATGCTGATGCTGTAGATCCAGAGGTATTGGCTTACCCCCATGCCTTCGACGAGAGGATAGCCGACGCCACGGAATGCCTTGTCTCCGAACAAGATCATGATCAGAAATGTCAGAGGGAAGACGATCGATCCCAGAAACGACGAACCGCGACCGTTATCGGGTATCTCGCGGTAGGCTTTGATCGCCAGCGAGAAAA
The DNA here is from genome assembly GCA_037445005.1 of Nitrospira sp. Taxonomy (GTDB): domain Bacteria; phylum Nitrospirota; class Nitrospiria; order Nitrospirales; family Nitrospiraceae; genus Nitrospira_C. The sequence continues at coordinate 10,957 of JBBILH010000044.1, read as the reverse complement.
CAACGGCAAGAGCCACGCAGTCCGCAATCAGTCGGACCATCGAGGAACCGTTCATCTGAAGGGAGGGAAACTGGTAGGACTGAAAGGCCGAAAGATTCCCAAGAATGGGGCCGAGAAGCAACGCGGCGAGGATGCCGAAAAGGTGCGGGACGATCCAATTCCAGACTTTGGACATGGAGATTACCACTGATTGGACGAATGTGTTTCAGTCTAGCTGAACCGGATAGGGAGTCAACGAAATGGGCCTATTCTACAGCGCGCGGGAGAGACTGGGCACTAGAGCGTAGCAACCGCTTCTTGCAACGGGGCCAGCAGCTTGGAACTTACCCTGAGTCCGCCACGGCCGGAACCGATTGCGATATCCGGTTTTGTCAGGCCGTGAAAATCGCTTCCGCCGGTCACGAGCAGATCCAGTTTCTTGGAGAGCGCGAGATACCGGTTGGTATCCGACTCGGAGTGGGTACTATAATAAACCTCAATACCTCCAAGACCCGACTCCTTCAGTCCGCTGACGAGGCCCAAGAGGCCTTCGGTCGGTATCCTTACCCAAGTCGGGTGGGCAAGAACCGCGATACCTTTCGCTTCCCTGATCCAGCCGATCGCTTCTGCAGGAGTGGGGAGGTCGCGAGCCACGTAGGCCGGCTTGCCTTCAGCCAGGTACCGATCGAAGGCTTCTTTGGCCGATGTGACGTACTTTTTCAGCATCAGCAGTTGGGCGATGTGCGGCCTTCCGACTGACTCGGTGCCGGCCAGGGCTTGAACTTCCTCGTAGGTGATGTCGAGCCCGGAATCTCGAAGTCGTTCGACGATCAACGGATTGCGGCGATGCCGGCTCGCTCGTAATACCTTGAGCCGTTCATTGAACCGTACATCTTGCCATTGAATTCCGTATCCGAGGATATGAATCTCTCCCTTTCCGTCGAACGCGCTGATCTCGATGCCCGGAATCACATCGATGCCGAGCTCTTTCCCGGCAGCAAAGGCTTCGGGGATACCGGTCGTGATGTCGTGATCCGTGATCGCAAGGGCGGTCACGCCGGCTTGTTTCGCCAATGCCAGAACGTCCGATGGGCGGAAGCTACCGTCGGAGTGAGTGGTGTGGAGGTGGAGGTCGATTTTGCTCACGGTGACTCGCGCGGCGAACCGCTTGATCCAGGCTTTTGAGCCAGCAACCTAGCGGTGTAAGCGGGCCCCGAGCCGTACCCCTCGTCATGTTCGCCTTCGTCGTAGGACAGCACGCGCAGGGGGGACGTGAGGCGCAGCAGTTCATTGTGGGCCAGACAGAATTCCCAGCGACGGGGGTGGTTCTGCCGGAAGTAGTTGTCGATCGTGAAAGTCTCGTATAGGAGCACTCCGTTGGGCTTGAGCGAATCAATGAGCCAGGGAAACAGCGGCCGGTGAAGATAGAAGCACACGAGAATTACGTCGTATGCATTCGGAGGAAATTCGGGCCTTTCATCGCTTGTCCGCTCCAGGTCGACACGCTTCGCCCTGATACAGAGGATACGGCGGTCTTTGGCCGCACTTGTGAGAGCGGCAAGCCTCTCCGCGTCACGGTCGATCGCATCAACCTCAAATCCCTGGCTTGCAAGGTATAGGGAGTGGCGTCCGCTTCCGCAAGCCACGTCCAATACACGTCCCTTGGGGAATCTCCTCATTTCTTGCACGACAAAACGCGACGGAGCGTAATCCGATTCAGAGGCAGGATGGGCAAGGCGGTTTCTCTCAATCTTGATTCCGACAGAACCGGTTACTTGAGTCAGCGGCGGGGCAAGTTTTCTCAACCATAGCGCGACGCGTTCCACGGGAAATTCTCGGAAGAGCATCGCGAGCGTTTTTTCGGCAAGCGATTCAAGAAGCGCGCACGAATCCTTCGCGCCAAGCTCGACAACCCGCTGTGAGACTTGCGCGTAATCGACGGTGTCGCCGATGTGGTCCGAAGAAGCCGTCGGTATGTCACACTCCATTTCAAGGTCGAGTGCCAGAGGTTGAGGCCGCCGTCGTTCTTCCAATGTCACGCCGCACCGGCTCTGAAACTCCAAACGTTCGATAACGATTTTGGTACGCATGGCTTTATTGTCGTGGATGGGTCGAAGGGTGTCAACCAATCAAAATGGGAGGGTCTCTTGGGGGATGTCTGCTGTACGGATGCAACGGCTGGGTTCTGTACTGATCCGTCAAGCGAGTCGGAAAGCCGGTCGCCTGAGTGAGTACACCGACCAGGTGAGAAATTTGAAGATGATGGCTTGGATCCTTCTCCGTTCCTCTGGAGTCATCGGGAGGAACTCAGCGCCGAATTCGTAGCCGCGTACATGACGAACTCTCGTGCCGATCAGATAGAGGGGTGGCTTTCCATCCGGCAAGTGCAGAATGAGGGTGATTTGCGTGCCTTTGCGAGGAGGGCGAAGACTGAAGATTCTACACCCTGATTTTGAGAGATCACAGAGCGCCCCTTCTACCTTTGAATCATCATCATTCCGCTCTTCCGAAATAAAACGAACAGGGCATTCAATAGGAGCTCGCTCAGCACTGCGACGGTCCAGATAGTCGCACTCGTCAATGTCTTGCGTTTGTTCAACACGACAGACTTGCTCAGAGTCCTTAACCTGTATTGTGATCTCTATCGGGGCTGTTCTCATTGTTCTAGTTCCGTGATTGCTATCGCTCGCATGTTCTTGAAAAATAATAGCGTCTTTGGCCGGTGCAAGCGTTCCCGGTTAGTGGGGTAAGCATACCCCGCAAAGGGGGGGGGCGCTCAGCAAAAAGCTACCGCCTCGTGGGTGAGCGAGGTGTGTACGGAATGGGGATTTTCCCCGGACTATCTCCCCAGTTGGACCGCATTAAAGACTGGATTAGGGGTCGTTGTACGGCATGAAGATACCTCTTGTCGCAAAAGGACCATATTGACTTGCTATCTTGGTACTTCTTATAATCACCGATCGCCGCATCATAACCTGCTGATTCAGCGAGGAAAATGGCTGAGTTCACGCACTTTAATGACTCGGGCCGCGCACGGATGGTGGATGTGAGCGCTAAGGCTCAGACCGAGCGGACCGCAACGGCACAGGCAAAGGTTTTCCTCCAGCCGGAAACCCTAGAAAAAATTCAGCGGGGAAAGATTGCAAAGGGGGATGTGCTGGCTGTCGCCCAGGTGGCTGGCGTAATGGGGGCCAAGAAGACCCCCGATCTCATCCCCATGTGCCATCCCATACTACTTACCAGCGTCGATATCTTGTTTAAGGAAGAATCCCAACCCGATCGCGAAGGGCGTTGTTCAATCACCATCACAGCTACGGCCAAGACGACCGGGCAGACGGGGGTTGAAATGGAAGCGATGACGGCTGCTTCCGTTGCAGCATTGACCATCTATGATATGTGCAAGGCGATTGATCGGGGCATGAGTTTCAGTGAGATTTGTCTCTTGTCGAAATCAGGCGGGAAATCAGGAACCTACCTTAAAGAAGGGTAAGGCTGGGTTTGGGTGAGATGATCACGGTCAGATAATTCGGCATGACGAGGTCCTTGGCGGGGAATCAAGCGACGCTCTCCTTTGCGCTCCGGGGGGGGCAGTCCGTTAAGGAGCTGATTGAACTCGTAAGTGCCGGCTATCCCAGCATCGGGGAATTAATTCACAAGAGGAAGATACTGGTTTCGGTTAATCATGAGATAGCTCACGAAGATACCAACCTTCATGAAGGCGATGAGGTGGCTCTGCTGCCTCCCTTCGCCGGTGGAGCGCCGATGGAACAGGTAATTGAGGACATGCTTGTCCGTGTCCAACGAGAAGACTTTTCGGTGGATGCAGAGATAGATCGGGTTCGAAGCCGATCGAAGCGGATCGGAGGCATCTCGATTTTTCTGGGGACCGCGCGCGACCGCTCGCGAGGGCGGGATGTCGACGGAATCACCTTCGAGCACTATGAAGGCATGGCGCAGAAGAGACTGCGCGAAATTCGCGAGCGGGCTCTCAAAGATTTCGATATCCTCGAACTGTTGATCGTCCACCGGTACGGCGAAATAGCGATAGGGGAGAATATCGTGCTGATTGTTGCGGGCGCCGAACATCGGGCGGAAGCTTTCCGCGCCTGTAAATGGGCGATCGATGAATTGAAACAGATTACTCCGATTTGGAAACTTGAGCATACTCCTGGTGGAGAAGTTTGGGTGGAGGAACACCCGTAAGAAGTGATTGTGGATTGGTTGATGCTCGATGCAGAATGGATGAAGACTGACTGCTTGGAAATGGTTCAATCCGCATTGATCAACCACGAAGAGCCGGTTGCTAGGCGATAATGAGCGAATCCTCCCAAGACGTCATGCAAGGTGCCGTAGCTGATGTGTTCGGCCGGCCGTTGAAGAGTTTGCGGCTGTCGGTAACCGATCGCTGCAACCTGCGGTGCGCCTACTGCATGCCGGAGGAGGATTATGTCTGGTTGCCGCGCGAAGATCTTCTGTCCTTTGAAGAGATGGCGACGCTGACGGGGTATTTTTCGGATCTTGGGGTCGATAAGGTTCGGATCACTGGTGGAGAGCCGCTGCTCAGACGCGATCTTCAGAGATTGATTCGCCTTCTGTTGCAAAATCGACGGATCACGGAGATTGCCCTCACCACCAACGGCATCTTGCTGGCGGATCAGGCACAGTCGCTCTACGAAGCGGGACTGCATCGCGTGACCGTGAGTTTGGACACTTTGCGTCCGGAGCGTTTCCGACAATTGACCCGCCGGGACGACTATGTCCGCGTTCTCGAAGGTATCGAATCAGTCTCCCGCGCCGGATTTACGGGGCTCAAACTCGATACTGTGGCAATCAAGGGATTCAACGACGACGAGCTGGTGGGGCTGATCGAATTCGGGAAACACTATCGGGCAGAGGTTCGGTTTATCGAGTATATGGATGTGGGGGGAGCGAACGACTGGTCTCGGGAGAAAGTGCTCACGCGCGAGGCGATCTTGACCGCATTGAGCAAGTACTACGGAAGGATCGACGCACTTCCTGACCGTGGGTCGGCCCCTGCCCAGCGTTTCCTCATGACCGACGGGACGACTTTCGGAATTATTGCGTCAACGACCACCCCTTTCTGCTCAACATGCGATCGAAGCCGGGTGACGGCGGACGGAATGTGGTATCGCTGTCTCTATGCCACTGCCGGAACTGATCTCCGTAAACCGCTTCGAATGGGGCTTTCCGACGAGGACATGCGAGCGTGCCTGCGTGAAGGCTGGGAATCGAGAAGGGACCGGGGTGCCGAGGAGCGGAAAGCTCTCGAGCGTGTAGGACTTCGCGAAGGAGGGCTCATCGGCATCGACAGGCTGCGCGAGGATCCGCACTTGGAAATGCACGCCCGCGGGGGCTGAGTTTCCGTAGGTGATTCTCTAGTGGCCAGCACATCGCCACTGACTCTCTTTAGGCGACTGCTGATGCAAGACAGCGAATACCTCTCCATTCTTGGACTTGGCTTCGTGCTGGGGCTCCGGCACGCTCTTGATAGCGATCATCTAGTAGCCGTCTCGACGGTCTTGGCTCAAAGGCCTTCCTGGAAGGCCTCCGGCCTGGTCGGGTTTAGCTGGGGTATTGGTCACACACTCATGCTGTTGAGTGTGGGATCAGCGGTCCTTCTATTCCGCTTGCAGATTCCTGAGCCGATGGCGGCTGCGGCGGAGTTTGGGGTCGGTGTCATGCTTGTGGCGCTGGGAGTTCTGCTGGGATTCCGTCTGCTACGGGAGCGCTGGCATGTTCATGGCCATGAGCATGGTGGCACTCGACATATTCATCTTCATAGCCATGCCTTAGCACCGGATCACGGACATGCCCACTGGTGGCATGAATCTCTTCGCCCGCTTTGTGTCGGCATGGCGCATGGACTTGCCGGATCTGCTGCACTCCTGCTGGTGGTTTTGGCGTCATCACATTCGGTGCTTCAAGGTCTCGGATACATAGCCGCGTTCGGGGCCGGATCCATCCTCGGTATGGTGTTGGTCGGCTTCGTCTTGAGTGTTCCTGTAATATGGTCGCTGTCGTTCGGACGTCCTGCTTTCCTCGCCATACAAGGGGTGGCCAGCCTCGGTAGTATCGGGGTGGGCCTCCACATGATGATTCGGATCGGCACGGGAGACCCGCCGTTTTGATGGGCGTGCGGTTGTGGGCGAAAGGTGCGCGGACTTAAGAGCTGTGGTATTCTCCGAACGCCTCGTGGACACAGAGGCTCACCGGCCGTTCGCGATTCACCTTACTGCGGTGCTGAAGGAGCAGGCTATGGCGTGGTTTAAGAAGCAAAAAGCATCCGAACCCGAGAGCCCGAAACGATCCAAAATCGCGGAAGGAATGTGGTTGAAATGCAATCATTGCCGCGAGATCGTCTACAGGAAGGAAGTCGACCGGAACAACAAAGTATGTCCGAAGTGCGACTATCACTTCCCTATTTCCGTGATGGAGCGCATTTCTCTGCTTGTCGACTTCGGGACGTTCAGAGAATGGGATGCTGATCTTGGTCCGCAGGATCCCCTCGAGTTTCAGGACACCAAGTCGTACAAGGATCGCGTAAGAGCCCAGCAGGAGAAGACAGGACGCAAAGATGCCATGGTAATCGGTGAGGGGATCATCAATGGCCGACGTGTGGCTCTGTGTGTCTTTGACTTCGGGTTTATGGGCGGCAGCATGGGGTCGGTTGTGGGAGAGAAAATTTGTCGCGCGATAGATCGGGCCCTCGATGCCAAATTGCCCGTTATCCTGGTGACGGCTTCCGGTGGCGCTCGTATGCAGGAAGGGATTCTCTCGCTGATGCAGATGGCCAAGACGTCCGCTGCGGTGGCGAAGCTGGGGGAGGCGAAGCTCCCGTTCATTTGCCTGCTAGCGGATCCCACATTCGGCGGAGTTACGGCGAGTGTCGCCATGCTCGGCGACGTCATCATTGCTGAGCCGAAAGCGCTGATCGGATTTGCCGGCCCCCGCGTCATCGAACAGACGATCAAACAACAGCTTCCGGATCAGTTTCAACGGGCCGAGTTCCTGCTGGAACATGGGATGATCGACATGATCGTCGAACGGAAGCAGTTGAAGGAAACGCTTAGCACCCTCGTCGGTCATTTCTAGTCCGGCTCCTTCCCTCTCGGCGCAGACCATGACCTATTCCCAAGCTGTGGGCTTCCTGTACGGCGTGCAGAAACATGGGATCAAGTTAGGCCTTGAGACCATGAGGGCGCTTGCTGAACGGCTTGGCAACCCTCATCGACGGTATCGCGCACTCCATATCGGAGGGACGAACGGAAAAGGGTCAACGGCGGCCATGGCTGCATCCATTCTGCAGGCAGCCGGTTATCGGGTCGGACTCTACACATCCCCCCACCTGGTGGACTTTCGTGAGCGAATTCGCGTGAACGGCCTCATGATCGGAGAGGTCGATGTCGCGCGGTTGACGGAGATCGTGAAAAGGCTGAGCGAGCCCGATCTCCTACCGACATTCTTTGAGTATACAACCGCCATTGCCCTTCAGTTTTTCGCCGATGAGAAAGTGGACGTGGCAGTACTGGAAGTTGGATTGGGAGGACGATTCGACGCCACGAACGTCGTTGATCCAGCGGCCTGCGCGATCACCACGATTGCCATGGATCATCAGGAGTATTTAGGAACGACGTTGGAGTCAATCGCGTTTGAGAAGGCCGGGATCGTCAAGCCTTCGATCCCGGTGGTGCTGGGAGCGATCGAAGACAGCGCGCGGCGCAGAATCGAGGAGATCGCGGAGGAGCGGCGCGCCCCCGTCCGGCGCCTCAACGTGGAGTTCAGCACGGCGGGTACGACGGACGAGTTTTGCTTCCGGAGCCGGGAGCATATGATCGACGGATTGTCCAGCGCATTGTCGGGAGCTCATCAACTCGACAATGCCGCGTGCGCGATCGCGTTAATCGATGCGGCGGGATATGCAGGTCATCCTGCAATCGACCAAGCGGTCCGGAAAGGACTGGCTGAGGTCCATTGGGAGGGTCGTTTGGAGTCGGTCGATGACCGGCCCATCGTCCTTCTGGATGGTGCCCACAACCCGGCCGGTGCCGCAGTCCTAGCCGGCCATCTTCGTATGTTGAAGCAGGGCCGGCCCGCACGTCGCATCATTTTGGTGCTGGGCATGATGCGGGACAAGGACCACCATGGGTTCTTTCGTGCGTTGCAGGGGGTCGTCGATCATGTGCTTTTTACACAGGCGGAGCATCCTCGTTCGATAAGTGCAGGGGACCTTCAGCGTGCGGTCGGCGGCTGGATGCCGGAGGCGCTGTCCGTCACGGTGCCGGGGGACGCCCTATCAAAGGCAAGACAGGTCGCCGGGCACGACGATGTCATTTGTGTCACCGGGTCCCTCATGCTGATTGGAGAGGTGAAGGCCTTGCTTCGCGGGGTTGGTCTTTCACCTCTTCGGGGTTGAGATGAGGATTGCGCAGGCGCCGGTCGGGAAGGGCCTCGCCAGCGCTGTGCTGCTGCTGGTGATGTCTTGCCCTTTCTCGGCTCATTCAGGCGAGGCAATGAACCCTCGTGGCGCTTCCACTTCAGGCACTCCCCCTCTTGATTTAGCCGCCGACCGCATCGACTATCTTCAGGATCAAGAAACATATGAGGCCGATGGGTCGGTTGTCGTCGACCAAGGCGCCCTTCACCTTACCGCCGACCAGGTGACCCTTCAAGTACTGCCCGGGGTGCTGCTTGCCACTGGACACGTTCGTCTGACCGATCCGAAGGGTGATCTTTCGGCGGACCGGCTGGAACTGAATGTGAACACCGAGGCGGGAGTAATCACACATGGGCAGATCTATCTCAAGGCGTCGAATTCATTGATTGAGGGGCGGCTCATTCAGCGCTTCTCGGAGGACCATTACCGGGTAAAGGAGGGGAGATTTACCAACTGTGATGCGCGGGAAGGGGAGACTCCGGCATGGCGGTTTCAGTTTAAGGACTTGGATGTCGATGCCGGCGACAGCGTGGCTTTCAAGCGTGGTTGGCTTTGTGTGGCCGACGTGCCGATCTTTCCGATTCCGACGATGACCTATCCTCTTTCGGTCCGGCGAAGCGGGTTTCTGATTCCGAACATCGGATACGACAATCGTTTCGGGTTCCACATGCAGGAGGCTTTCTTCTGGGCCATCAATCCCAGCCAGGATCTGACAATATCGCCGTCGTATTTCAGTAAGCTCGGCTACGGAAGTGACCTGGAGTACCGTTATGCGCTCAACAGGATGTCCAAAGGCCAATGGTATGTGAGTTTCCTGCAACAGACTCAGCTTCCGAACGTCAGTGGGGTCACGGATACAGGGCAGGACGCGAAACAGGCCCGCGCATTAATCAGCGGGTCCCATACGCAGCAATTCACCAAGGATCTCTTGTTGAGGGCCAATGCCAGTTTCGTGACCGATCCGAACTACCTCCAACAACTGAGCAACTCCGGTGTCCAACGTGCGCTACCCAGTAACGAGTCGAACCTGCTGGCAGTCCAGCGGATGACCTACGGGAACCTCTACTTACTCGGCCAGTATTTGCAGCCGTTGCAGGCGGGCGGCACCGATACCTTCCAACGACTGCCGGAGTTCGGCTACAGCCTGCCGAACCTGTCTCTGTTCAACAGCCCGTTGCTGTTTGGGACCGACGCCGGGTTTGTCAATTTTTATCGGGAGCAGGGATTTGCCCAAAATCGTGTTGATGTCGTTCCTGGATTATCTACAGATGTCATTGATTTCGGGCATATCGTAGGTGTGACGCCCCAGGCGAAGTTCCGAGAGGTGTATTACACACGTGGCGCGGTGGAAACGAGCGGTCAGCATCGTGAAACATTTTGGGCCGGCATCGATGCAACATCCAAGTTGAGCAGACGGTTCGCGACTTCGGAAGGCCATACGTTCCTACATACGATCGAGCCAAGCGTGATGTACGAATATGTGCCGCCGACCGACCAATCGAAACTGACTCAAATAGATCAAGTGGACGACCTGCCCAAGAAGAATCTCATGACCTATATGCTCCGTAGCCGTATGCTGGAGCAAGAGGGGGAGTCGAACTTCAACTGGCTGGACCTCACGTTGGCTCAAAGCTACCATGTCGGTGCAGTCCAAACGAGAGCAAGGGATTTTTCCCCAGGCCTGTCGCCGCTTCTTGGCACTATCACCCAACCGCTCCAGCCGGCGACCACGGCCGTCGAAGGGAGGAAGTTTTCCGATCTCTGGTTGAGAGCGATGATCGGGAACAACAGCCCTCAGATCATTCAGTCGCAGATAACAGGGGCGGCATTCGGCCGAGCAGCCGGGACCTCGTTAGGCCAGAAACCCGTCATCAATCAATATTTGACGGTCGATGCGTTCTTCGACCCATACCGATCGACCGTCAGCCAGTTCAACACCGATTTCCGTTTGCAACAAGAAAACAATTGGTATCTTGAAGTGGGACAACGGTACTCCCGAGAGGGGAATCGGGTGCGCCGCGGTGACGTATGGAATTCTATCTCCTTCAACGAGGTGTATGCGCCGACGGAAGAAATCCAGTTTGTTACGGCAGGAGGGGCGTTTCGGACACCCTGGGGGTGGACCTTTGGCGCAAAGGGGTACTACGATGTCAAGAATGGCAGAAGCCCAGAGTACGACGCCGTCGCGTTATACCAAAATCCGTGCAAGTGCTGGTCGCTGGGGTTGTTTTACCTGCAGTTCCCGGACCGGGCTCAATACAACTTCATGCTTAGCCTGACCGGTATCGGCTGGACGGAAAACTATGGCACGGCTGTGGTGCGGAGCATCTTGAGTCCGTTACTCTACGGAGAAAAAGGGTTACCATGGGCTGCTCCAGGGGGTCCGTACGGCAGGCCGCAAGGAGTGATCCCGCCGACCAGTCTAGGACCGGGGCAGGTCCAATGAGAATGAGGAGGGCGCGTGTGGGGGTTGATAGGCGTATTCCGTAGACGGGTGCTGGGAGTGGCTGTCGTGGCGGCGGC